>JBIKWR010000130.1:0-9018 GCA_044356225.1 Bacteriovoracaceae bacterium
AGCGGTGGCGGTTAAAAAGGCAATGAATATAACAAGCCTAGTCATAAAGGTCCCCCAAAAAATGATCTTTCAACTAATATAATTCATAGCAAAAAGAAAGGCAAAATTAATGACCAAGATTAAGGATACAAAACCACCGGATCATCTTCCAACAACTGCATGGTAAAAATCACGTTGAAGCCGCGAGGATCTATTACCGAAAAAGTCGTGGAATCACCGATTAATCCGATTATTTTTGTATTGATCAATTCAATAGGTTTTTCTAGCGCAGGAATCGAGGCGCGGAAAAAAAATTCGACCAATCGATCTGGTCCAGTGGTTTGATTGGACTTAATATTGATCACCAATTCGGTTCGCGTTTTAATTGATACTTCTTGCCCATCAAACAAGATTATTGATTGATGGTGCTCATTTTTTAACGCCAATTGACCGTCAATTGTGCGATTATTGGCAATCTCTAAATTGATTTTTGTTTTGGCATCAACCAAAGAAAAATTTAAAAAACACAAAATTAAAAAACTACGAATAAGCATGAAGAATTTCTTTTTTAAAAAACTTTGGTTTATTCTAACATGGATATTAGTGTTGTCAGTTTTTTTTATTAGTTTAATGCCTTTACCTACTCCTAATTTAGAGCCTGCTTTTTACTTAAGTGATAAGGCCCTTCATCTTTTCACTTATGGTTTTTTAGCTCTTTGGTTTATGCAAATTTTAAAGCCGGATCATTTTTTACGAGCCTTTCAATCTCTCTTAGCTATGGGCGTATTGATCGAGCTCCTTCAGGCCCTGACCACGTATCGTTTTTTTGAATGGTGGGATATTATCGCCAATTCTGCTGGATTAATCTTGGCGATGACATTACAAAAAACATCTTTGGTTTTAATTTTAGAAAAAATTGATCAATACTGGTGGAAAAAGGTATAATTCGCCACATGTTACAAAATCATAAAAATACTTTTTCGCTGCTCCAAAAACTAGTGGATTTTTTGGCGGTGCTTTTTTCATGGCACTTAGCTTATCATTTACGATTTAACATTTTATCGCTTGCAGCTCAGCCTGGTTTAGAAGTTCTTTATTTTGTTTTAGGCTTGATTGTCGCCGTTATTACGTCCCTCTCTTTTTATCAAAATAATCTTTATCATTCTCATCGTTATAGCTCTCGTTACCGGGAAATAGCTAAAGTTCTGAATGCTAATTTTATGGCTTTTTTAATCATCGTTTTGGTTCTTTATTTTTTTGCACCTAATCGAATTTCACGACTCACACTTCTCATTTATTTAAGCCTTTCCAGCATTATTTTAGTGATTGTTAGAATGTCGATTCGCAATTTCCTTCGTCACTTAAGACGAAATGGACAAAATCTTCGACATGTTTTACTGCTCGGAAACGGCCCAGAATTTAAAAGATTTATTGAAAAAGTATCTCTTTATAAAGATGCAGGAATAAAAATTATTGGTTGGCTCGACTCTCATGGACTGGCAGAAAAAAATAAAATCAAAGCTTTGGAAAATCATGTTCCACTCGAAGATCTGTTAAAACAGTTTCAACCAGATTTATTAGTGGTTCATTACGATTATCAGGGTCGAGTTAAACAACAAGAAATTTTGGCCAAATCTGACAAATTCATAACCGATGTTCAACTCATTCCTGAAATGCCTCACGGTCATTTAAACTCACATTGGGAAGAGTTTGCTGGTTTACCTTTGATTGCTGTTAACCGTCCGCATTTTTCTAATTTAGATGTTTTATTAAAACGCATGTTGGATATTGGTGGTGCATGTTTTGCTTTGTTAATCTTGTCACCGATCATGTTTTTTATTTCAGCGATGATTAAGTTAAGCTCCAAAGGCCCCATTTTTTATGGTCAAGAAAGAGTCAGCAACGAAGGACATTTTTTTACCATGTGGAAGTTTCGCTCGATGAAAATTGATGCTGAAAACACCGGCGCACAATGGGCAGTGAAAGACGATCCTCGGCGAACAAAATTTGGAACATTTTTACGCGAAACATCTCTCGATGAACTACCGCAATTTTGGAATGTTCTTGTGGGAGAAATGAGTTTAGTTGGGCCCAGACCTGAGCGTCCAGTTTTTGTGGAAAAATTTAAAAATGAAATTCCTGCTTATATGTTACGCCATAAAGTTAAAGCAGGAATAACCGGTTGGGCGCAAGTGAATGGGTGGCGAGGAGATACTAGTTTAGAAAAAAGAATTGAATGTGATCTTTATTATATCAATAACTGGAGTTTGTGGCTGGATATAAAAATTCTTATCCTGACAGTCTTCACCGGTTTTATTAACAAAAATGCTTACTAGCAAAATATCCTGAAAAAGTTTTTTGTACTTCACCACTAAAAAAAACTTCTGAATGATCTTGATTAAAAGTCACCGTTAAAAAACCACCTAAGGCCTCGATCTCAACTTTGTTCTGCCAGTTATAAAATTGCTGACAGGCCATGGCCGCGGCCGTCACACCCGTTCCACAACTTAGGGTTTCTGCTTCCACCCCTCGTTCATAAGTGCGAATTTTAATTTTCTGATCTGCTAATTTTTGGATAAAATTAATATTGGCCCCTTCCGGTTTCAAGTCGGAATGATTTCTTAAGACTCGACCCAATTGGTTTACATCGATAGTTTGAATATCATCAACTTCCAGCACCACATGAGGTACACCGGTATTGATATAAAAGGCGTTGTTAAAATCATGCGAAAAACTTAATTTTTTTTTATTTTTATCTTTAATTTCATTCATTTTTAAAAAAACCAAATCGTCTTTAACCGTTCCCTGATAAACCGCATTTTTTGTTTCAAATTCATATTGAGGGATGTCTTTAAGTTTTAAAACATGATGGACAAAATGGATAAGGCTGCGAGCACCATTGCCACACATTTCGGCCTCGAGACCATCATTGTTAAAATAAATCATTTTGAAATCATATTTTTTTGATTTTTCCACCAGTACTAAACCATCGGCACCAATACCTAATTTACGATGACAAAGTTTTTCAATTGTAGAAACAGAATACTTTTTTGTGAGATCTTGACGATTATCGATGAGAATAAAATCGTTACCGCTAGCAGAATATTTACAAAAGAGAATTTGTTGCATGTTTTTTTATTCCCAATTGAGAAAGTGTATAAATGATCATAATTAAAAATAAATTCTCGCCGTCGCCAAAGGTGTTTTGAAACATACCTGAAACTATAAATCCGACAAAAAATGGCAGCAACAAAATTTTTAAAGAACGAGAACTATTTAAAATTTCTTTTAACCAAAAAAAGAGAAACAAGAAAAAGGTCAAAAAACCGATCCCTCCGGTACTCGCTAAAACTTCTAAAAAATTATTATGAGCATGTCCTTGAAAGCTTTCAAAAGGTATTTGATTTCGTATTTTTATCAAGGTTGATTGAGGTTCAAAGTTTTTAAATCCTATACCAAAAAAGGGAGACTCTTTGAAGGCAATCCAAGCCGCTTGATACTGGGAAATACGAATACTATTGCTCTGAAGTCTCGATGATGAGTGAAATACATCATAAACTTTAGGGATAAAAAAATACGCCAATCCTGTGACTATAACAATCATGAGAAAAACTTTTAAGAATATTTTTTTATTATTTAGATACCAAAAAAATGGAATGGCCAAAAAAAATCCAATCCATCCCCCTCGCGCCGCGGACAAAAACAAACCCGCTATATTGATCACTAGGCAAAGATAAAACCAACGTGAATTAAAATATTTATGAAGAATTTTTTTTTCAACAGCGAGGCCAACTAACAATAAACTATAAAGAGCAATGCCATAACCATAAGTCATGTACATTCCGTACATGCCACAAGCGCGAGTGAGATGACATGCCTCTTTCATTCTCAAAGGATTAAATCCCGAAATTAATCCAATCAAACCGCTGGTGGTAGCAATGGTGGTACTAATTAAAGCAAAATTATATAAATATTTTATTTGTTTTTCTGTCGCCTTTTCTAATAAAAATATTTTAATGGGGTAAATCGAAAGAACCGCCAATAAGTAGTATTTAAGTTTTAAAATATTTTTAAGAGTGGCAGGTGGATGATTTAAAAGAATAGAAATAATGGCAACTGCCACAAAGCTCAAGAGCATCCAAGAACTCTTGGACCACTCTTTTCTTCCTTTCGTTAGAAAGTATATCGATGGGACAATTATGACGATATGAAAGCCGGCAGAAAAGCTAAAGCTGGTGAATAAAAAGAGCGCCAAAATACTGAGGGCAGCAAAAGGCAAAGTTTGACTCATGAGAATGGAAGTCGATGAAAAATTTAATTTCATGTTACCTAGTTTAATGGCGGTGTGGTCCTTTGAAAAAGACTATCATTAAAATTAATGCAAAGAATCATTTTCAAATAAGTGAATTTGGGCTAGATTGACCCTTCACCAACTTTAAAGGGTCCTTAAAAATCAAATCAGGGATAATAGCTCAGTTGGTTAGAGCTCCCGGCTCATAACCGGGCGGTCGTAGGTTCGAGCCCTACTTGTCCCACCATAAAAAATAGGTCAGCGAAGCTGGCCTTTTTTTTTGGTTGGACGTGTGGGCGAGAAACGAGAATCGCGGGCCTGCCCAAGCAGGCCGAGTGAGCGTGAAGCGAACGAGAGCGATTCGAGGTGGCCAGTCAGAGTCAGAGCTGGAAGCGATGACGATGATTGGCCGGGCCCTACTTGTCCCACCATAAAAAATAGGTCAGCGAAGCTGGCCTTTTTTTTTGGTTGGACGTGTGGGCGAGAAGCGAGTGATTAAGTGTAGAAATATTTTCATCAAAAATAAGTTTAATAACAACATTGTTGTTCATCTTTTTCTACAAGATTAATTTCCTAAAAAATATTCGGATTTTTAAAATTCCTCTAACCTCTTTGATAAAAAAAAAGTAAAAAATTTAAAATATTTTTAAATTCCTAGCTTAGAAAAAATTTTGATGGATTTATTTTTATTGATTTATTCATCTCGAGACGTTTCAAAGTAATTTAAAGTATATCTTGAATGTATTGCCAAACAACTTAGGGCAAGATAAAAACTGATAATATTTTTAGCTATTTCTAAACTGAAGGTTTCATGCTTCTGGTTCCAACTTTTATCGAAACATCCCATATCCCTAACGCCGGCAAAGGACTTTTTACGAAAGGGCCAATCCTTAAATGTAAAACGGTAATGATTCCTAATGATAAAAATATCCTCTATCCCCAACAAGAATTGGCAAAATTTTCTCTCGAATCTATCGAGCAGCAGTCTTCAGTCCGATGGTTTGAAGATATTTACACTGTTGATCCAGAGTTTAGTTCCGAGTCTCATTTGAATCATTCTTTTGATCCAAATCTTTTGTGGCACTTAGGCTTTGCCTTTGCTCGAAGGGATATCAAAGCGGGAGAGGAATTAACCATCGATTATTCACATTTACTAGGTGAAAACGACTCTCTCGATATTCGAGACTCGATTACTGGAAAAATGATCACGGGAATTTCTTTTCAAAAAAAAATGGTTAAGTCGGCGTTTGAGCTGTTAGCGCTTTTTCAATAGTCCTTAAAAAAATAAATTAAAAAACTTAAAATTTTGATTTATTGCTTCGTAACTGATGTATTAGTTTTGGATTTACAAAACTTTTTTTGTGAAAACCGTATTTAAAAATTATTAATGTTGACGGTAAAGTGCCAAGTGCACGCTATCAGCAATAAATTTCGAGTATTTATTGATAAAATCTTCTGAGGCCAAACGGTTTTCTTTGAGCATTTCTAATTGCGACTTATATAAATTCATATGATCTCGACATTGCTCCAAAGTGGCTTCTTTAACGCACACATTTAAATGTACATTCAATTCTTTCGCCAAAAACATTTTTTGTACATGTGGATCATCGTATCCATCAGCATTGCTAGAGATCGGAGTATGATATATTTTCCTAAAAGCTTCGTGCACTATAAGCACCCTTTTCGACAATTCTTCAATTGGCAGTGTTTCATTCGCCATAACCGTTCCAGAAATCGCCATTGCCGATAATATTAAAAGATTTTTTAAAGTTTTCATAAAAGTGTCTCCGGTAATCTAATCTTTATATAATATAATTTTTCTTGATCCTATTGGGAGAAGCTGTTTGACTCAACTTACATTGTTTGACATTGAATAATTTACACGGTTATAGTCCCCTCCAATTAATCCATTTTCTCAAAGGACTTCATGAAAATTTTCATTTTTATTTTGTGTTTTTTACTGCAATCAACTGCTTTCGCTAAACTCTCCAACGAAACCGAATTAGGCTTAACTTCCACCAATGGAAACAGCAAAAATCATTCCTATACAGTGAAACAAGAAAATGACTATAAATGGGAAAAAAATGTCCTCGGTTTTAAATTGAGATACTTAGATGCCAGTGCCGATGGCGAACAAACCGCTCGCTTTTTTATGACGGGGTTAAGACTTGATCAAAGTGCTTCCGCAAAGCTGAGTTTTTTCATAGGAGAAACTTATGAAAAAGATAGGTTTGCTAGCATTGAAAAAAGATTAATTACTGACTTAGGTAGTAAGTATAAATTTATTTCTTCCGAAAAAACCAAGCTGCTTTCTGAATTCGGTTATCGATACATGGATGAAGAACGAATTGATCGCTCGAATGTGTATAGTCACTATCTTCGTGCTTTTAGTGAATGGGAAAGAAATTGGAAGCCCAATTTTTCTACCAAGTTATGGGCGGAATACCTTCCAAACTTATCTGATAGTGAAGATTGGCAGTTTAACTCGGAGTTATCTCTTACCGCTAATCTCAACAACATTTTTTCTCTTAAGACAGGAATTCTGATGAGATATGATGATCTACCGGCTCCAGGTGTTTTCCATAAAACTGACACCTTGTTTACCACTTCACTTATCGCCAAATTTTAATTGAATAAAAAAAGGATAATTTATGATTAAAGAATTTATGAGCTTTCTTAAGCATTATGGAGTTATCGGATTGGCGATTGCCGTCATTATCGGTGGAAAGCTCAATGCACTGGTAACTACGATTGTCGGAGACCTTTTAACTCCCCTGATTTTCCAACCTGCCTTAAAACTTGCAGGAGTGGAGAATATTGCGGCCCTAAGTTTTAATGGAATTTTGTATGGCAAAGTGGTGGCGGCGATTATTGATTTCCTGATTGTGGCCTTTCTTATTTTTCTGTTTGCTAAAAAAGTAATGAAAGAAGATGTTGTTTCAAAAAAATAAAACTTTTTGAATATTGGCGATAAACTTTTCTTTAGAAAACTCTTCGGCACGAGCATAAAGATTTTTTACGTTAAAATGTTTCGACTGAAAATCTTTGACTGCTTGTTTTAAACTTTCAACCGTGGCCTGATTAAAAAAGAAAGCGACATCCTCATTTAAAGTTTCCAAAACTCCACCAGCTTTAAAAGCGATGACTGGGGTTCCTGAAGCTAATGACTCAAGTGGAGTGATGCCAAAATCTTCCACACCTGGAAAAATAAAGCCTTGTGCTCGACAAAGATGATCAATCACTGCTATTCGGTCTAAATTACCAAGAAACTCAATAGTTGGACCGGCCAGGGATCTAAGTTTTTTCTCTTCTTGGCCTGAGCCTATAATTTTGAGAGGTAGTTTTAATTGGTTAAAGGCTGCGATGGCCAAATCCACTCTCTTGTTGGGTGCAAAAGCGGTGACCATTAAATAAAATTCTTTTTTATTATTCATTGTACTTTCTTGGGATATTTTTTGGTACGGGCGAAAATCTTTTAAGTCCACAAAGGGATAGATGAGAATCGAATCGCGATCATAAAATTCTGTAATTCTTTTTTGTACAAACTTTGAATTAGCAATAAAGACATCGACGTTTTTATTGGTCAGGCGATCATAGTTTTGTAAAAAGCCTCGAGAAGCATGGGCCAAAGACTTCACCAAAAAACCTTTATCTCCAAAATAAGTATCAAATTGATCATAAATATAGCGCATGGGTGAATGAATATAACAAATATGCCGACTGCCAGATGGTTTGCGCAAACCCTTAATGAGGCAACTGGAACTACTTAAAAATAAATCTGCTTCATCTTGAATTTTCATGGACTCTATTAAAAAGGGGAAAGCAGGAAGAAGTTTAGGATAAAAAATATCTGAACCCGGAATTTTATTAATCCAAGAAGTATGAATGGCATGTCGATCAATAGAATCACTGGTGGTGCCATAACGATGGATCAAAGTATAAATGGGAGCCTCTGGAAACATTTCACAAAAGACATTAAAGACGCGCTCGCCACCGCGATATCCACGGAGCCAATCATGGGCCAGTACCACTTTTTTTGAATTCATAGAAGGTAATTTTAAAACTTTAGATAGGAAATGTAGAGTTTAATATTTCAAAAAATCCGGGGAATGATTTATTCACATGCTGAAAATTTTGAATAAAACCACCAGCATTATAGCGCATAAAGAGTGCTGAAATCATAATCATTCGATGGTCTGGCGGGGCCACATAAGTCACTAGTTGCTCTTGAAGCTTTTGACTGATTCCCTCAATGATCAAAGTTTGGTTATCATCCTCCATTGTAAAATCGATATTAAATAAATTTAATATCTTTTGCATCTCTTGCAAACGATCCGATTCTTTTCCCTTTAAGTAAGTACAATTAATAAACTTTTTTTTTCCTGTTAAATAAGATGCTAAAAACATCAATGTGGGAATTAAATCCGGAAACATTTTGCCATCAAAAACTAAAAACTCTTCCCATTTTTTGATAATGTCATATATTTTAGAATCAGGCTGTAAACTGACTTCTCCTTTGGTCGTCTCCCCTAGTAAATAGTTCCATGCGACCAAATAAGCGCGACTGGATTCATCCATGGGTATAACAATTGAATCCGATCGTTTGATTTTTTTTAGACAATCCATCGTCATATCTACATAACCAGAGGATGCCTCATTTTCATTGGCGAGTAATTCTATAGAAAGATCCATCGTTGCCATCTTTAAAGCAGAATAAAACTGACTGGTTTCATTTCGTTCTACGATAA
>JBIKWR010000131.1:0-8949 GCA_044356225.1 Bacteriovoracaceae bacterium
AAATATTTTCTTTTAATGAAAGATTGGGAATCAATGCTCCATCTCTTGAAACAAAAGTGAATTTATAAGGTTTGGGAACCTGGCAATCGTTTAAAAAGTTGATGAAATGTTTTAGATAGGAAGAGCCCATGGGTTTTTCACTCAGTTTATGGTGAAAATAAAATATATCGAAAGGCTGAATTTTTTTTGGTTGTTCCACTTTTAGCTATCGGAAAAAATCAAAATTTTGTTTGATCAAACGAGTTTCTATTTTTATCAGGCAAGTTTTTCCCAAATCAAAGGAAATTAAGCTAAAATTGGTTTGAGGGTGCACACTATGTCCGAGAGAAAAAGTACAGTAAAAGATAAGTTTGTGGTGGGAATAACTGGTGGTGTTGATTCTGCCATTGCTGCTTTTTTACTCAAAAAACAAGGCCATGATTGTATCGGGGTTTCATTAATCATGATGGACCCCGATACCAATGCTGCCGATCAAGATTTACTCAATGGTTGTCAGATAAAAAAAATTGAACAGGCGAAAGATGTTTGTGCCCAATTGGAAATTCCTTTTTTTGCCGTGAATGCCTTTCATGATTTTAAGCATTTTGTTGCCGATCCCTATATTGCTAGTCGCCTTGTTGGCGAAGAATTTTTACCCTGCTTTTCTTGTAATGTTTTAAAAATGAAAATATTATGGGAAAAGGCGCAAAAATTAGGGGCCAACAGAATTGCTACTGGTCATTTTGCCAAAGTTCGACTTAATCAAAGCACTAAAGACTATCAAGTGTTTAGTGCCAATGATCGTGAAAACGATCAATCGCATTTACTATCGACGCTGAATCAAGAGTTTCTAGCGGTTTTAACATTGCCTTTAGGAGATATTCGAAGGCAAGAGGTGATGGCCCTACAAGAAAGATTTAAATTACCTGTTCAACCCAGACCCAATCGACAAGAATTCTGTTTTTACAAAAAACCGCAGTTAACCGAGTATATCCAAAAAAATGTTCATGAAATTTTAAGACCTGAAGGCAGTATCATCCAAGACGATAATGAAGGACATTTAGGAGAGCATTTGGGTCTTTATTCAGTGCGAATAGGACAAGATAATGTGACATCAACTTTAACTACTTCCAATATCGACAAAACATTCAAAATTGGTAGAGTGGAAAGTGCGATTAATAATATTTATTTAAAACCTACTATCAATCAACATCTCAGTTTCAGTCTTAATCATTTTCTTCAAAGTGGAGAGCGAGATTTCAGTCGACCAAAAAAAGTTCTTGTAAAATTTTTTGATAGTACTAAATATTATAAAGGACAACTTTTTTATAAAACTAATAGTTATGTGGATGTGTTGTTAGAAGAGTCCGTTACAGGACTTATTTTTCAACAAAATGTTGTCATTTTAACCAAAACCTCTGGTTCATATCGTGTCTTAGGCTCTGGTCAAATTTGTGATTTGGGTTTGTTTACGAATCTTCATCGAGCTGAAGAAGTAGCGGATAGAGAAACAGATGATGATGGGAACACTATTCCCATGGAGGGTAAAGATTTTGGATTCTAAATTTTATAAACGTTTGTGTTTCTTTATTACTTTATTTTCATTTGGTCTGAGCTTTTCTTTAATGGGTCAAGAGCATGGCAAGAAAAAAGTCAATTTAAATGATCAGATAAAAACCATAAAAAAAGATATTGATAAATCCAATGTTGAAAAAATGCTAAGAGCTTTTGTTGCTGGTTCAGCTCCCAATCGCGCTCCTGGATCTCCTGGATATGAAAAAGCCATTCAATGGATTAAAAATGAAGTTCCTTCCATCACCGAGGTGGCCTTTTCTCCTGACATTGATTGGGCCAAAGGAATTTATCAAAAAGACTTAGAACAAAAAGTTAAACCCGATCATCCTCAATATTTAGAATATAAAAAATACACCACGGAAGTTCTTAATTTATTGGAAAGTTATCGAGCAGCAAAAGGCAAAAATTTAATCTGGCGTAAAAGTCCGATTGGATCCAATTCGGTAGATATGAAAAGCGCTATTTTAGTTGTCGCGCATTTTGATGCCATGGCGATGAGTAAAAAACCACTCTCTTTAACACCCACCGCTATGGCACCTGGTTCAGATAAAAATGCCTCAGGGGTAGTCGCGGCAATCCACTTAATTCGAGCGCTAGAAAAAATTGATTTAAAAAAAGAAGTGGTGGTGGTTTTTACCGATATGCATGAGCTGGGTTATTTAGGAGCAAAAAGTTTACAACTAGACCCTCTGATTCAAAATGTTGAAGTGGTATTAAATTTAGTGATGTTAGGTCAAGACACTAAATTTCTCGATAAAACTAAGTCTTATTATAATTATAAATTATACTTATCAAAACCCAATTCACCGCAAGCTGAAAAGGAAACAGCTTTGGCCAAGAACTTTATAGACATGGGTAAAAAATATGCTAACAACCCTCTTAAATTGGCCCTTGATCAAACCGGCGTAGAGCTGGGGGATAGTTATCCATTTATCGAGGCCAATATACCTGTTTTAACTATCTCTAGTGATGGGGAGAACGATCCCAATACCAAAATCCATACCGCCGATGATTTTCCCGAAACTATCAATTTTACATCCTTAACCTATGCTATCGAATTCATAGTGTCTGGAATCGTCCCAATGCTCTGGTAACTGAGTTCGAGTTTACATTTTTCAATAAGCAGTATATACCAGCACTGGTTGAGATTTCCAGTTGATCTTCGCCTCATGCACACTATCTTGATTCCCAAAAATCTTCGATTTGCCTCTAGGCAAACCTCATATTTTTGAAAATCAATCTAGTGTACCTGAGACAAAGCTTTCACTGGAATTCTCAAACAGTACCGGTATATTCCTCTTTGCATTAATAAAAAAAACATTATTTGAATTTGACCGTCATTGATTGCATTGAGACTAAAAAATGAATTCAGCTTCTGAAACAATTGTGGTTGGACTGTCCGGAGGAGTAGACTCTTCTGTGAGTGCCGCTTTGTTAAAAGAACAAGGTCATAATGTGATTGGCCTTTTTATGAAGAATTGGGAAGAAACGGGAGCTGATGGGCATTGTCCTGCCGAGCAAGATGCCAAAGATGCCGCTTTAGTTTGTGAGAAATTGGGCATTCCTTTTTATGCAGTTAATTTTTCAGCTGAATATCAAGAAAATGTATTTAAGGAATTTTTAGCTGAGTATCGTCAAGGCCATACACCCAATCCCGACATTCTTTGTAATAAAGAAATTAAATTTAAAGTTTTTTATCAAGCCGCTAAAAAGTTAGGGGCAACCAAAATCGCTACCGGACATTATTGCCAAACTTTTCACCAGCAACTTCTCAAAGGGGTAGATGCTCAAAAAGACCAAAGTTATTTTCTCTACGCCATAAATGCCAACGTCTTAAATGATGTTATTTTTCCCATCGGTCATTTAGAAAAATCTGAGGTCAGAAATATGGCGGAAAAATATCAGTTTTTGAATGCTAAAAAAAAGGACAGTACGGGAATTTGTTTTATTGGCGAGAGAGATTTTTCTCAATTTCTCCAAGGATATATCCAGCAATCTAAGGGAGAGTTTAAGACTTTGGACGGGGAATCTATCGGCCAACATCAAGGTTCAGTCTTTTATACCCGCGGGCAAAGAAAAGGATTAGGTCTCGGAGGACAAGGTGATCCTTGGTATGTGGTCGATAAAGATCTCGAGACCAATACGGTTTTTGTTCATCGAGGGAAAAACCATCCTCAATTGTTTAACCAAGTTTTTTATATCGACGAACTCAATGGCTTACATGAAAACTTTTTTAAATCTCAATATCGATGCTCGGCTAAGATTCGTTATCGTCAAGATGACCAAGGGTGTGTGGTAGAGCAAATCAGTGATCAACAATTGCGGATCACTTTTGATGAACCTCAATGGGCAGGATCAATAAAACAATCGATTGTTCTCTACGATCAAAAAATCTGTCTAGGTGGAGGTCAGATTGCTAGTATGGATAAACTGCACTGATCATTTTGAACCTGGTAAAAAACGTTTTAAATTACTCATCAATAAATTGAAATTTTGCAGCTGAACTTGTGGACCTTCACAATAAACTCGATGATAAAAAGAAATTTTTGCGTCGGTCATCAGCGATAACTGTTCTTGCGGGTGATCGTTCATGAGAATCGCCATGAGCGGGGGCGTTTTTTTGATTTCGCCTTTTTCGGGATGATTGATAGGGTCGCAGACGATATTGGCGACTTCTAATCCTCCCATCTCATCGGCTTTGGAGTCTAAAATTAAAAAATCAAAGACTTCATTTTCAAGCGCTTTCATCGCTTCAAAACCATTGCGAAAACTCAGCATTTTCAGGCCAAGTTTTTGGCAGGATAAAACCAGATCGTCTTTTATTTTTTGCTGGGATGTTAAGAGCAAAACTTTGGCCGCCTTGGTGACTGTCGTGGGATGAAGGGTCGCCACTAAATCACTTAAATCTTCGCCTCTTTTTTGATCCACTTGTTCTAAAATAGGCATCAGTAAATCGCGAAAAGTTGAGCGATTAAAGGGAAAAGGAACCATCGCACTACACTGAACTTTTAAAAAATCTTCTTGCGAAGGATCGAGGATATGGGAGACTTCTGCCGTCAGACTAATCCAAGGTGTGGTTTGGTTGATGCCATGGCCATCATGTCTAATTTGTTCCATGATCTTGATCCCTTCATGGGCAAACTCGAGGTCATGGGCAAAAAGAATAAAATCAAATTTTTCACTGACTAAAAAAAGATCCGCCTCAAGGCGGTTGCGCGCCAAAAAAAGATCGATGGAGAGACCGGTAAAGGTATTTTTTAACTCATCGATCGTGGGTTGATGCGAATGGATGAGAAGGGATTTAAAATCTTTATTTTTTTTTGCCATTTTTTAATTACCAATTTTTAGGGTCATTGAGATTAAGACCTGCATCTTTTAAGGATTTTTGGTTACTAGATGGTTTGGCCTCAAAGGCGACACAACCCTCGGTTGTACTGCTGGCCACCACCATGATTGGCATTTGTTTGGATTGAAACTGGTAAGCGCGACAACCATGAGGAGTTTGGGTGTTCCAAGTGATGTAATAAAAGCGGCAATGCAAACAGTCTTTCTTGACTTGGGTCATAGCCATATTTTACTTGTTACAATGGAAGAAAATCTAGCTGGGTAGTTTTAGTATTCCCAGCTCGGCTCCAGAAGATGGGCCTTAAATTCATTAATTTCAATTAGATAGAAGTCATTTAGAGGAATCATTTTATGACATGCTGCAAAAATTCTTAAAAGTTTGCGAATCATGGCCAACTATCAAATGTAGATAATTAAGTCGCACTGCATAAAATTTACTATGAAATTACTGACCGATCCGCAGTAATCTCTTGAATATATTGAAGTAACTATTAAGATTCCTATATAACTCTTGGCATTTTTTGTGCATTTAGCCAGAATACAACGTATTTAAGATATAATTTGGAGAAAATATGAGCACCATCTCCCCCCAGGGCTCAGAAGAAAATTGCAGCGAATTAGACAACTTAGTCTATTTTCCTGGCGTTGATTGTGGCCATTCCATTAAGGCCATAAGTGATGACGAAGTCATCAATCAACTCTTAAATGAATTTGATCATATCTCGGAGTCAGATGCTTTAATTAACCAAACAGGATTGGGTTTTGAGGAATTCTTTGAAGAGCAGAAGAACATCGACAGCGATTTAGATCTTTTTAATCAATTCGATCATAACGAATGGTTGGGGCCGCAGTTTGAGTCCAATTTGGGAGAAGAGCAAAACTTTGCAGGTCCCAGTGATGCGGAAATGATGAACTCGCTTTTTTATCAAATGACTTTAATGCGGGAATCGACTAGCCGATTGCGCCATTTTTTGAATGAAATTGAAGCTCGGTTAAAAAATCATTAATCCTTAACATTTTTCGATTTAAAGTCAGAATAAACTCCAAAAGCCTTGTCCGTTAGTGACATTAATCAGTTTCAATCGCCGAAACTTTTGGCAAACTTATAGTATGAAGAAGAGTTTTGGCGGTTTTTTTTATTTGATGGTCACGTTGATAGTCTTTCAATCTGCCCATGCTCAGTCTTTTACTTTTGATCAATTGTTAAGTCATTTAAAAAACCCAGACGGAACCTATAAACAAATCGATTCTTTAGATCAACTTTTGCCACAACTCCCGCTGGCGTTTCGACAGAACTTTACTTTGATTCATACCTCGGGCTCCATTCAAAAAGGCAGTTATGAGGCACCCCGTGTTTTAATGTTTGGTGAAGATGCTCGTTTAGTCGTCGCCTTTAATTCGGGAGAGTCACATTTTCCTGGTCATAGTTCGCTAGAAGTAATGCATTGGGTGGAGCAAAAGAGTGAATTTGAGTTTCGACAAATTCATTTTGCTCCTCAAAAACCAGTGCACGTATCCAAGGCCAACCCCCCACTTTGTTTAAATTGTCATGCTTCATCTCTTCAAGGAGTAAGTCCTCATCCTTTATGGAACGATTATAACCATTGGCCTTCAGCTTATGGTGGAAGCGATGATTACATCAATCCCTTAGGACCCGAGAAAAAGGCTTTTTTAACTTTTAAAGAAGAGGCAAAAACTCATCCTCGATATAAAAATTTGGCCTGGGATGAAAATGAGAATGAAGTCTTTCCCTATTATTCACAGCTGCCCCATCGCCAGTTACGGTACATGCCAAATTCTCGGCTCAATACTTTGCTGATGTATTCAATGGGACGAAGATATTTTTATGCTGCTCAAAAGTCGCCACTCTATCAACAGGTTAAAAGTTTCATGGTCTATCAGCGCTACTTTGATAAGCGATTTTGTAATCAAAACTTTTTGAAACAATGGCAAAACTCATTGGCCCAGATCTTATCACCTCTGCAACCAAATTTAGGTGAAGAGTGGAATGCAGAATGGATTTTACAAACTTTGTCGGGTTTTGGAGGCGAGATAATTTTTGATGGCGAATCAAGGCCAGAACCAAATCAAGTTTATCCTTATCGAGATGGATCAATTTTTTTAGAAGATGCTCATAAAGTGGGAATTAACTATGTGGTAGGGGATTTTTTGCCATCTCATCCTCAATTGCAAAAAATAATTAGAAAATATTCTGTTAAACAAGACTATCTCAATACATTACTTTTTGTGGGAGGAGATCGGTTTGCAGAAGTTCTCGATCAGCAAACTCAGGCCTACCAAATGTCGCTAAAAGATCTTCCATTTTTTTGTCAGTATATGGAAAATCAATTTTGAGCATGTCAGATTCTCTCTAGAAAAATAATCGATTGTTTTAAACCTTGCTTGAATCTTGCAACAACTAGAGTTAAAATTTTTTATGAATAAAAATAAATGTTTTGTAATTTTTCGATTTTTGTTTATATTGCCCTTTTTGTTTTTTTTGAATCTCAAACTTTTTGCCAATTGTGAGCTTCCGACCAATGTTAAAGTAATTTCTGCCCAAGAATACGTCCCCGAAAAATATTTTGATAAATATTTGGTGATTCATCCCACCAGCGAGAATAGCAAAGGCGTGATTTTGGTGGTTCATGGACTAAATAATAATATTCATTCCATGACTGACATGGTGGCTTTGGCCTTAGAACAATCTTTGACCGTCATCAGATTAGTCATGACCGGACATGAAGGACAGCGAGATCTTTTTGAAAATGTAACAGCGGACATTTGGCGTCAAGATCTTGATGGGGCCAATTGTCTTGCTGAACATTTTGCCCAGGCCAAAAAACTGCCCAAACATTTTTTAGGTTTTTCTTTAGGGGCTTTGGCCCAATTAGAGTTTTTTTCCAGGGGAGATTTATCTTTCGCCACCAATTTTAAAAAAGTGATTTTGTTTGCTCCTGCCATAGAGTTAAAATCTTACGTTCCGCTGATTAAATCCCTGAAGATTTTAGGTAAAAAACATTGGGTCGGTTCGAAAGCTCCTCAGGAGTATCGTGCTCATAATGGAACTCCGATGGCGGCTTACCAAGCGTTGTTTGATTTAAAAAAATCATTGAGTTGGCCGATGCTTAAAAGTTTATCTCTTAATGTTCTTTGGATCATGGACCCAAAAGATGAGTTAGTGGATCAGAAAAAAATTGCGAATAAAGTAAAAAAACAAGATCTGGATTTTTATTGGGAATACCTGGCGGTTAACAATGCCAATTCTTTATTGGACAAACCTTATCATCACCTGATCGTCACACAAAGAGGAGTAGGTGATTTGATGTGGATAAAAATCAAACAAAAAATTGAATCATTTTTAAATCATTAAGGATATTGAACAGCGCAAAGCTTTTGACAATGCTCAAAACTTTTCGCTTTTTTCGCCAATAAAACGCCATGCATGTTAGCGACAATATCCGCCCACTCAGGTTCTCCTAACCCCAAAGCATCAGCAATTTCTTTGGCAAATCCCAAGGCAAGGACTTCGGTCATGGGGCAATACCTCGCAGCGGCACAAGAGACGGTACAATGGATTAGTTTATCATTGCCGGTGGGCAGGGATTGAATTTTTTCATAGTTAAGGGCGATGACAACCGCGCTACAAACAACTTTTTCTGGAGCATTTTCTTGCGCCATCGAAACATTGGCCATAACCAAAAGGATTAAAGTAAGTATATATAGCGGCACTGGATGAGATTTCCAGTGGATCTTCGCCACATGCACGCAATCTTGATTTCCAAAAAATCTTCGATTTGCCTCTAGGCAAACCTCATCTTTTTGTAAATCAATCTCGCGCACCTGAGGCAAAGCTTTCACTGGAAATCTCAACCAGCACCGCTATATAGGGGTTTCATTGTTTTATCTCCAAAACGAGGAATATGCATGTAATCCTAACGTCATTATTTTTAAAAATCAAAAAGTTTGACCAAATTTATGATAATCATTAGATATATACCGGTGCGGGTTGAGATTTCCAGTGCCGCTATATACCGGTACTGGAAATCT
>JBIKWR010000037.1:0-20181 GCA_044356225.1 Bacteriovoracaceae bacterium
GTCCATGTCAAATCACCTTATCTGAAGGAAAATCAGATGAGTTATTACGGGAACTGATAGCTCACCGAATGGATTTATTGGTAACAAATTTTTTACCTGCAGGAGTCGATGCCAAAGGATTGTATGCCAGGGCGATCACCAAAAAAAATGTTGGCTTTTATGGATCACCAAAATTTAAATCCTTAAGGAAAAACTTTCCTCATTCTATATCAGGTGTTCCATTGATTTTTCCCACTTATGATAGCCGACTTCGCCAAGATCTCGATCATTGGGCCAAGCTGAATAAAATAGAGCTGAATATAATTACGGAAAGTCAGGATATTTCGATTAAAAAACTCATGGCCGTAAATGAACTGGGATTAATTCCTACCGCCACTCACACTGTCACCAACCAAATCTTACAAGGGGAATTAATCGAAATAGGGATGCTCAAAGGGATCCATGAAGAACTTTTTTTAGTGACCGCCCAGAGGAAAATTGAAAACTTCATTGCTTCAAAAGTTAGAGACTCATTTTTAGTATAGATTTAAGCGATGCTAGAGAAATTTATTATCTATTATTGTAATTTCCGTTTTTGCCGTAAAGTATAAAAATAAACAACATAAAATTTAAATTTATGGAGGAATAAAATTATGCTTACGTCAAAAAAACAGTCTCTACAACCAATATTAAAATCCTCTGCGGGAGTTCATCTAACCTCCTACATATTAAATAATGGAGCATTGGAAGACTTGAAAACTCAAATTCAAGAGACCATTCAGCAATCCGAAGCTTGGCTTTGTGAAGTTATGACTAAAAATGAGATCAATCATTTTTTAAAACCTCTTTACACTCTTTTGTTCGATGCTAGGATTTTTGATCAAATAAAAGGAAATATTGGAATTTTTAGAAACAAAGACACTTTCAGTGTTCTAAATATAACCCATGAAGTAGAGCGAAGTTGTCATATGGGAACAAGTTTTCATGTCAAACCATTACTTAAATGGCTCCAGATTGATTATGCATTTTTAATTTTAGTCGTGAAGGAAAATCAAGCTCAGCTTTATTTGGGTGGCCAAGATAGCTTTAAATTGTTTGATACCTTGGAAATTCCTCTAAAATACTCTGAGCAAAATGCTCAAAGTAATCTTTTGTATTTAAGTCAATCAAAAGATCAAGTTGAACTTGAAAAATACTCTTTTATTAATGATTGGATAAGAGAATTGACAAAAAAGTCTAAACCAAAGCTTTTTGTGGTCACTCAAAAAGAGAAGGTCGAAATGATTAAAAGAAGTGTGAAGTATAAAAATTATATCATCACGACCTCTGCCGATGTTTTTGGACAACATAAGCTAGGAGATGTTTGTTCACTTGTCAGAGAGATTTTAAACTTAGAATCGCAAAGAGTGATAGATAAAACATTGAATGAGTTTAGATTTGCTTACAATGAAAATTTAGTGAGCAAAAATGTCTTTGAGATTGCTAGATTAGTTGCTCAAAACAAAGTCAAAAAACTGATTGTAACCGATGATATAAATATTTTTGGTAAGGTCAATAAAAAGTCCGGTGACTTGAAAATTCATCCTTTTGATATGGGCCATGACGACGATGATATATTGGACGATTTAGCTCAAATGGTTTTACTTCAAGGAGGAGAAGTGGTTGTCACCTCGAGAACAAAAATACCTCAGGGACTTCCCATTATGGCGATCATCGATGGGAAAGGTAAAGAATTACAGAAAATGAAAAGTATCAGGAAATATGAATTATTAAATGAGAGGCCAGCATGAAATATGAGTTTATTTTTGAGCTTTTAAAAAACATTAAGCAAAACCCAAAGCTTTTTAGGAAAATAAAAATAGCGGTGGTTGTTCTATTTTTTGGCTTTATCTTGCTAGGTGGATTAACCATTTGGACTGGTATCAAAATGGTTAATTACCTCGGTTTGAAAACTACGGAAATAGTCAAACCATTAGAGACTATGAATGCTGAAAATATTTTGCCAGCAAGTTTAAATTCAGTGACCAAAATTCAATTGCTAAGTTGTTGGGATTCGGGAAAGAGCTTATTGGCCATACGGCCGTGGATTGATCGAAGCGTGTTTGATAATTTAGTATTTTTAAAAGAACAATGTTTTAAAAATACCGAGAATAATTGCCAGGGTGAAGAATGTACAAAAAACGAGAATCAACCGATTCCTTTAAAGGGGAGAATTTTATGATTAAAATTAAGTTTAAAAACTTAGAAAAGTCTCAAATCGCTCTAGATGCAGTTAATGAAAGAGTTGATACGTTAATTGAAAAATTCCCTGATCTTGCTGAGAGTAAATTACAAGTGACGCTTGAAATGGAGAATTCACCCAAACAAGCCGGTCCAGATTTTTTTAAAGTGAAACTTCATGTTTCCAGAGGCAGATATGATGGAGTCACTATAGAGAAATCAAACTCTAACCTTTATGTCGCTCTGGCCGATATGGTTGACCATCTGTTGGAGAGTTTAAATCGTTTTGGTGACAAAATTAGGGTGAAAGAAAGAAAAAAGGCGCGAAAAATTTCACGAGAAATTAAACAACTTGGCGATGTGTTTGAGCAAGGTTTGGCCTTAGTTAAATAATTTACCGGCACTGGATGAGATTTCCAGTGCCGGTATAGAACCAAATCCGATTTGTTTTAGTAAAAAATTTGCCAGTATCCACATGAAAACTATGCTGCAATAGATGCACCATGCTTTTCAACTCGGTGCTGGCACTTTAAACCTTTTTAACTTCTTTACTCTTAAACTAGTTTCATATAAAAATAGTGATATCTATGTTAGATTTTTTTATAGTCATTATTTGTCTGTGCATAAATGCATTTTTTTCTTCCTACGAAATGGCCTTTGTTACAATTACTCAAGCAGAAATCGATGAGCTTGATGAAGTTGGGCCCTCGAAGAAGAAGTTAGTTTTTTTTAAAAGTAAACCTGAAAGAACTCTTTCAGTCATCCAAATTGGCATAACTCTAGTTGGTGCCATTGCTGCTGCCGTAGGTGGTACGGGTGCGGTTGAATCTTTAGAGCCTTGGATTATTAAACATTTCTCAGTTGCAAGGTGGATGGCCGAAGGTCTTGCTGTTTTAGTAGTTATTGTTCCTTTAACATATTTTAGCGTAGTTTTTGGTGAGTTAGTCCCTAAAACATTTGCCTTAAAACATCCACTAAAAGTGATTAGTTTTGGTACCGCAATTTTGAGTTGGATTGATCGACTTATTTCTCCAATAGTGACCTTTTTGGAAGTTTCAACCAATTTTCTTCTCAAGCGCTTTGGTCTGAATAATGAATTGGTTGAAGATGAAAGTATGGGAGAAAAAATCGAGATTGGAAATTTACCCGAGTATCACCAAAAATTTATGCAAAATTTGTTATCTCTTAAGGGGTGTAAAATATCTAAGGCGATGATCCCTTGGGAAAAGGTTTCTTTTTTGCAGTTTAGTGATTCCGAAGGCGAGATGAGGGAGAAAATATTTCAAACACCTCATTCGCGATTTCCAGTGGTCGACTTAGATATCGTTGTGGGGATTTTGTATAAAAAAGAAATATCAGACTCTCATTCCCATGAGTTACTGCCATGGCAAGGAAATCTTCATGCCGCCGTTAAAGTAAAAGAACATGATAAAATTCTTGAAGCATTTTTAAAGATGCAGGAGAAAAGAAACCATTTAGCGGTGGTTGAGGATTCAAATGGTAAATATGTTGGAATTGTTACGATTGAAGATATTATTGAACAAATAGTAGGCGATATCGATGACAATGCCGATTATTCTAAAACCTCAAAATTGCTTTCCAATCGACCTCATATAACTTTCCAAAAAAGTTGATCTAGCTAGACTTCTTGGGAACTTAATTTCCTAAAATTCTCATAGTTTCTTATTCAGTAGTGGCAAGTTGTTCAAGTTCACTTAGCAGATCTGGACTTTCATTATTTCCACCTAGAAGCGTGGACACAACATTCAGTTGCAGACCTTCGTCGGTGTTAACGATGTCATAATCTAAAACCGTTCGTCTTATATCAGCATAAAACGTTAACTTTCTTTGAACCAAAAATTGAATGATAGATGATATATCAGAAGCAAAATGTTTATCTAACACTCTTTTACCATTTTTAATCAAACTCTCCATTTGTGAGGTATAATCGTCCATTAAGCTCATGTTCCAAGCGATCATGGCCAATGACAACGCACTTTTTTGCTCTTCAAAATTTTCCGCCAAAACCAATGTTGGTTCGGCGAATTCAAGAATAATTTCAGACATTTTTCTAATACTTTTTATGTTTCGCAAATGAACTGCATGCTTGCCGCAGGCCCTAGATTGCTCCGTAGATCGGACTTCAAGCTTTCGCATAGATGCCTCAATGATCCTATGTGAATTGTTTGGGTAAACACTTTTTAAATTTTAAGCCGCTTTTGCACGGACAACGTTCATTTCTTCCAATTGACAAGATTGCTCTCCTTTCATCCAAGAATTTAAAAAAATGAGCATAATACAATGATTAACGATTGAGCAATTGTTACCTTTAATTTTTTTGTTTAGGAAGGAAAGGGTAGGTGATAATTTTCGTGAACAAAGCATTAATTGCACTGCTCAGTTATAGTATCACGCTGGAATAAAGTCTCCAGTGCAACTCCTGCGATTTGAAAATGGGACACTCTTGTCCTATAAATTTAATCGCTAAAAAAAAATTAAGGAGTTGTACTATGAAACAGTACTCAAGAGTGTCTTATGCAATAAGATGCCAGATTCATGCTTATTTTAAAATGAAAATCCCTATCCGTGAAATCTCTATACTTGTTGGGGTTCACAAAAGCACAATCTATCGAGAATTAAAAAGAAATTACGACTTTCTTTCAGGTTGTTATGAGCCAGAGATGGCAGATTATTTAGCGCAAAGAAGATATAAACAATGTCGTAAAAGATACATTATAACCGGACAAATCAAACAAATTATAAAAAATTGCCTACAAGCAGAGTGGAGTCCACAACAAATATCTGGTCGTTTAAAACTTGAAAAAGGAGAAGGCCTCTCTCATCAAACAATTTACAATTATATTTATCATGCTGGGCTTAAGGGTCATTTAAGAAAAAATGGCCGGCGTGGTGCCGGACGCTATCTACAGCGAAAAAGAATAAGGCGCGATGTTTTAACTTTTGCTCAGAGACCTCAGGTGGCGAATCAAAGGAAAAGAATTGGTGATTGGGAAAGAGATACGATGCACACATTAAATGGCAACCAAATCTTAGTCTGTGTAGATCGAAAGTCACGTTTAACAAAAATGAGAAGAGTTAAAACAAGAACAACATTAGCAGTGGGTGATTTAACTGAAAAACCAATCAGTGAAACAAATAAAAAAGCCTACCCTATAACTAATGATAATGGCGGTGACTTTAAGGGGAGGTCAAGAATGAAATTAAAGACATATTTTTGCGATCCTCTAAAACCACAACAACGTGGCAAAATAGAAAATACAATTGGACTTATTCGGCAGTATATAGCGGCACTGGAAATCTCAACCAGCACCTCTCTATAAAAAGAAAAACTGATATTGAAAACTACACAAAGGATAAATTTATTAAGATTGAGAATAAACTAAACAATAGACCTCGCAAGATACTAAATTACAAAACACCTTTTGAGGTCTACTATGGACAAAGAGTCGCACTGGCAATTTGAATCTAGCTACGAACCCTGAGCGATGACTGAGAGAATAAATTGTTTATTAAAATATTATATATTGGTTATGTGGGTTCCATGGCCATTGGCTTTATAGATTAAGTTACATGGAAATAACTTCTTTTTTAACAGAAACCATTCTCTGGGGTGAACAAAATCGATCAGTTCTCGGTATTTTATTAGTTGGTTCACATGCCCGAAATGCGGCGAGATCTGATTCTGATGTAGATCTTGTTATTCTTTCAAATGAAAAAGATAATCTTATTTCCAACCATGCATGGATCGAAACATTTGGAATCAGTGAAAAGATTCTAGTTGAAAATTTTGGAGCTTTAACATCAATTAGAGTCTTTTATAAAAATGATCTAGAAATTGAGTTTGGAATCGTTTCACCAGATTGGGCATCGTTAAATCCATTAGATCCTGGCACAAAGCGAGTGATTGTAGATGGATCGAGAATTATTTTAGATAAAAAAAACCTCCTTAAACCTCTATTACATTCCATAAAGATAAATCTATATCCTTATGCTGACGAGCGATTAAGAATTACAAAAGTTGTAAATAAATGAACACAACATTAAATAATTGAGCTCGTTTGCAAAGGGGCTTCTTATCAATTGCCTGCTCAAATAAAAAGATCTTCACAAATTAAAAGTTGCGATAATGTCTTGTTAGGATTTTACATATAAAAAAAAGATGTTCCCGCATTGCGCTTCAGTTAGAAGTTAGTTAGTACCACCCATCTCTCTTTCCATCGTTAATCAAATCCCTTAAAAACATGCCTTCAACTTACCCAAAAACCTAGGAGGTTTTATGAAATTTTTATTATTAGCTCTCTTGTTGCCTTCATCATTTGTTATCGCCAACGAATGTCATGAGTCTGCACTCCCGGCGATTCAAAAAGAAATTGCTGACTACAGCGCCAACTTTTTAAAAGATTATGAAGAACAACCACAAATGGAATTTTCCCTAAGGACAGTTCATGTAGGTGACTACACCTCTAAAAAAGGAAAAATTAAATGGGCAAAAAGAAAAACTGAAACGGTTGAGCTAACGGTTACGGTTCTCAATGGCAATTGGATTGAAGAATTTGGTTATTACCTAACTTTTAATCGCCTAGGTTGTGAATTAGTGAATAAACAATTTTTCACGATAGATTAAATGTTGAGTACAATTTAGTTGTTTATAGTAAAAAAACACAGACAAATAGCTCTCAGTTTGTTCTCGAGCGGATATTGGCCGAATAGTTGATTCATCAATTTGTTCGGCCAGTCCACCGAACTCTGAAAATAGTTTTATTGAGATTTACTTTTAAACGTTTAGAAAATGAAATGAATATTTTGGTGGAGCTTACAAAATGTAATGCCGCCCAGATTGAGCGGCTTTTCAGACATTTGTAAACAATGATTTATTTGGAAGTAACATGAAAAGCGTTTACATCATAAACATGTAAAATTTGCTTAATTCAGGGTAAAGTACCAGCACCCAAGTGGTTGAGAAAAGTTCAACCGTTTAGATCGTGGCACTTTTTCTTTCTCTTTTTACTCAAAAGTATAAAAGTATTACGTACCCGCCATTTTTATTTGCTTTTAATAAGTGCTACCAGCTTTTGAGAAAACTCATCTACGGAATTGGGGTTTTGAGCAGTAATGAGCTCTCTATCGACAACGACATTTGATGACCAGGCCTTTACTCCTTTATATTTTCCACCGGCTGTGCTGAGAGCATCTTGTGGGTAAAAAAACATCTGCCCTTTGAGTTTCCCTGACTCCGCAACAACTTCCTCTTCGTTAGAGAAAATGGTCATCTCGTAATCTTTATAAATCCATTGAGAGCTTAGTTTTTTTGCTTCTGCTATTTTACCCATCTTCATAAGATTAATAAATTCCTGTGGATTTTCCATCGCGGAAAGAATCGCTATTGGGCCATGACAAATAAGAGCAGTCGTAATTTTTTTAGCTTGGGCCTGAATTAAAAACTTTCCAAGATCTTTGTTGACCAAAAGATCGATCATGGGTGCATGCCCTCCAGGAATAAAAACGGCACTCACACGTGAAAGATCGAGTTTATGAATTTCGCTAAGAGAATTTAACTTACTCGTTTTGCCGATAGAACTAAATAGGTCCATCGCCTTTTTCAAGTATTCTTTGTCATTTTTAAAATATTTTATATCTATTGAGTCCTGATCAAGGTTGGGATTTTTCCCACTAGGGGTAAAAAAAACAGGCCTAAGACCGTTATCAATCATGGCCATTAAGGGAATGGCAAATTCATTCAAATAATGCCCAGTGGAGAAACTTTTCCCTTCCTTCAAGTTAAGCTTGGTCTCTTCTGAGAGGACAACCACTACTTGCATCTTGGCAATGGCAAGAGATGAAAAACCGAGAAAAAATAAAATAAAAAGTGATCTTACCATTGTGCATCCATCCCTTCATTAAAGTTAACTTTTTTATCGCCAATTTTATGTTTTTTTAACGCCACAAACTTATTGCTTTTGAATGTTCCTTTAAACTTTAAACATCGAGCTAATCGCAACTTTTCTAATTCTGTTTCATTTTTAGCAAAGAGATACTCTATGACATAATTCTGGGCCACTAAAGAAATAATTTTTTCTTTACCACTATCCTTGAAAATGTCCTCGACTGCTTTAAGGCCAGAATCTGGTGAACCATAAGGTTCAGAATGGATAAGCACAGCTGCGAAATCTTGGGCGAGGTCTGACATTTCAGCATTATTAAGAAGGTAAGCGGTCTCGGCCACAACCTTGCCAGTAAAAGGCACCGGTACGAGCGAGGCACTCTTAGTTGAGTCAAACAAAGGCGCATGAGCAGCACGAATCGCTTTTCCAATTTCAGTGTTGGTATAGGCCTTATACCGATCTTCATTTTCGAAAGTCAGAATAACAATCTCTTGAGGGAGTCCTAAAGAAATGTCTTCATTCAGCAAAATGGGACGATAATTGATAAGACCTTCTGGATGAGCTTTTTTAAACATAGGAAAAAAAACATCATTAACTTCTTTAACAAAGTTATCCATGTTGGTATTAGGTAATGCAAAACCTCTATAAAATCGGTGATACTCTGCGCGAGTGATCAGAGGAAAAGATCCTAAGAGAACCAGAAGACATATTTTCATCATAAATTTCTCCAAATCGTTGTGTAGCGAAATCATCAATGTGATATCAGCTAACCAGAAGTTAATCTAATTAAAATGCTTACTGGTAGCTATCAAAATTATTGATAAAAGAAAAACTCTTTACAGTGCCAAACAAACAGATAATCCACATAAGCAATTTGGGGTCTTTTTTTACTAATTTTCGGCTTAATTGAACCAAGACTTTTAAGTCTTGGTTCGAAGAGTTTGACAAATGGTGCCCGAGAAAGGACTCGAACCTTCACACCTTGCGGCATACGCACCTCAAGCGTACGTGTCTGCCATTCCACCACCCGGGCATGTGATATTTATACTGTGAATTCGCTTAAGTGGAAATGGCCCAGCAAAAATTTAGAACCTTTGGCCAGGCCTTGGCGACCTTGGTAAACTAAAATAAATTTACCAAGGATCAATTTTTTGCATTTACCTCATCATCTGGTCGTTAAAATTGCCAAAAGGCGCTGGTTGAAAAAAATCTTAAGGCCTTGGTTGCCTTCCATCGCCAAGTATAAATTATTTGATCGCTGTTTTTTTTATTTTGATCCAAGGGATTTAACCGGGCCATCCTTTCACTTTGCTTATGATTTAGAAAAAGGATTTCTCAATTACGAAATCGAGGCGAAGAATGAATTACTTAACGATCTTCCAAAAGATGGAATCTTTTTTGATGTTGGTGCGAATATTGGCCTTTATTCCCTTTATTTTGCCCTCGAGCGCGCGGATTTAAACATTATATGTTTTGAACCTAATCCATTGGCCTATGAGTGTTTGCAAAAAACTTTTTCTTCTTGGAAGGGCAAAAAACCCACCCTTTATCAAAAGGCGGTGGGAAGTAAAAATGAACAAAAAAAACTTTATCAATCTCATGTCAATGATGGTGGGCATAGTTTGCATTTTTCTCCTGAACATCTCGATAAAAATATCGATGATTTTTCGTTAGTCACCACCATTCAATTGGATGAATGGATTGACCAAGGACTCTTGCCCATTCCTCAGGCGCTAAAAATTGATGTGGAGGGGTTTGAATTAGAAGTCTTAAAAGGCGTTAAAAAAACATTGATAAAGCATCGACCAATTCTATTAATCGAATGCAGTAATCAAGATTTGGCAAATAAAAATGAGTTTTGGCAATTTATGGATCAGTTTTCGGCGCTTAACATCAGAGCTAAAATTCCTGGCCAATCAGCGCGGATCACTTTAGAGCAGTTATCTCAGCATGCCTTCATCCAATGGCAAGAGGGAATTCCTTTAAGTAATTATTTTTATTTTTTCGGCCAGTAGTTTTGAAGACTCAATTCAATTTCTTGGAAAAATTATCAGCTTAAAAATCAAATTTTAAAACTGCTTTACTGGAAATGGACAAGGTTGCCCACTTATTTTAAGTATCCTCTTTGCTGCTGGTCTTTTTCGATCGAGCGAAATAGTGCCCCAAAATTTCCTTCGCCAAAACTGAGATGATTTTTTCGCTGAATGATTTCAAAAAAGATCGGGCCAATCAAGTTTTTGGTGAAAATTTGCAAAATGTAGCCACGCCGATCGCCGTCGACTAAAATTTGTAGCTGTTGCAATTTTTGAGGGTCTTCGGTGACATTGGGGACGCGCTCAAAAACCTCTTGATAATACTGATCGTCGATATCGAGGGTTTTTACTCCAGTACTTTTGAGTTTTTCTAAAGTTTTCACGATATCGTGGGTCATAAATGCAATATGTTGAATGCCTGGACCGTCGTATTCCTCGAGGTATTCATTAATCTGAGACTTTTTCTCAGTGCCTTCGTTGATGGGAATACAAAATGTTCCACAAGGTGAGCGTAGAGCAAAGGATAAAAGTCCAGTCTGCTGACCGCGGATATCAAAATAGCGCACTTGAGTGAAGTCAAAGATTTGTTGATAAAAATTCGACCATTTATTTAGCTCGCCGGGATACACATTATTGGTTAAATGATCGATGGAGATAAAGCCCTTGCTTACTACCAACTGCGGTTTAGGATGCGCTACAAAGTCTAAATCTTGATAAACTTTTTCCGTTGAGCTTTCATTCACTAAGTAAATCAGACTATCTCCAATACCTTTGAGCGCTGGTAGGTCATGATCGCCGCTGGCACTTTCAGCACCCCGAGAAAGGGCGATTTCTTTCGCCTGATGGTTGGATTTAACCCGTAAACCCATGGAGCATATAGAGGGGCCGTGTTTTTTTTGAAAACGTTCGGCAAAAGTCTTAATCTCGCGATTAAGCAGAAAATAAATATCGTTTTGCTGATAAAGATCAATATTTTTTGAGCGGTGTTTTTGGGTCAGGGAAAATCCCAATTGAATAAACAAGTCATGGAGCTTTTCGGGATGAGGAGAGCAGTACTCTAGAAACTCCAGACCACAAATGCCCACAGAATTTTGCATGTTGACCTCGACCTTAATGATTTTTTAAAAGCCGATTATGGCGTTTTTGGCCCTTTTTGTAAAAAGGATAGTACCCTAAAAACCTTAAGCAGGTTAAAATCAATACAATTTTATGAGTCATCAAAACCCTGCCGTTATTATTGGTCGCAAACGCGATGGAAAAATTCTCTCCAAAGACGAGATTCGTTTTTTTATTGAGCAGTTCACCGCCGGCAAAATATCTGAAGGCCAGATGGGATCGTGGTTGATGGCGGTTTTTCTCAAAGGCATGAATAAGAGCGAAACCGCCGCCCTGACGGAAGTAATGCTCAATTCCGGCAAGGTTTTTAATTTTAATTTACCCGAGATTATCGATAAGCATTCCACCGGTGGTGTAGGGGATAAAACCTCATTAATCATCGCTCCGATCGCGGCAGTGTGTGGGGTCAAAGTACCCATGATTTCTGGCCGAGGGTTAGGGCATACTGGTGGAACCGTCGACAAAATGGAATCCATTCCGGGATTTCGTACTCAAATCACCCTGGCGGAATTTGAAAAACTGCTTTTTCAGCAGCAACTGGTGATGACCGGGCAAACGGCGGAAATCGCTCCCGCCGACAAACTGATTTATGCCCTTCGGGATGTCACCGGTACCGTGGAGTCGATTCCCCTGATTACCGCTTCGATCATGAGTAAAAAATTGGCCGAAGGTTGTAGTGGTTTTGTTTTTGATGTGAAGTTTGGCTCCGGCGCTTTTATGGCGGATAAAAAACGGGCGCGCGCGCTGGCGAAAAGTTTGTCAGAAACTGCGAGCGCATTTCATAAAAAATCCATCACTTTTCTCACCAATATGAATCAACCTTTAGGAAAAATGATCGGCCATAGTTTAGAAGTGATTGAGTGTATCGAAACACTCAAAGGCCAAGGGCCAAAAGATTTAACCGATTTATCTCTGCAGTTGGCCGGGGCGATGATTTATCTCGCCGGTAAGGCCAAAACTATCGCCGCCGGAATAAAAATGGCGCAACAAACGATCACCGATGGTTCAGCGCTTAAAAAATTCACCGAAATGGTTAAAGTCCAAGGTGGCCAAGCTGCGATTGTGCAAAATTATGATCTTTTACCCGTGGCCAACTCTAAAACCACTATTCCCTTTATGACGGCAGGATTTTTGGCAGAAATCGATACCAAAGAGGTGGGATTATTGATGTCTATCTTAGGTGGAGCACGAACCATCCCCAATCAAAAAATCGATTTAAGTGTAGGGATGGAATTTCATGGGGAATTGGGAAAAAAGTACAAAAAAGGCGACGCTCTGGTCACTCTTTATCACCACGCAAAGCAAACCGCCGAAGTGGCGATGATCACCGAACGGATGAACAACCTGATTAAAATGAGTCGGCTTAAACCCGCAAAACTCGACCCGTTAATCCTGGAAATTCTACCCTAAAGCTAAAAACAACCCCTTGAAAATTCATCTAATAAATTGATTCAACACAGCGAATAATTTTCTTAGACTTAAAGCGGGAATCTTTGTAAGTTGCAGGGAAATTTAAGTGGAGAATTTATATGGCGGCGATTTCGCTCACAATGCCTGGGCAAGGAAAAATTTTTATCCCTCATTACCCCATCGATATGGTGGGAGCAGAAGAGCGGGCGGCCTCCTTCACTAAGCGAAGTTTAAAAAATCACACCAAGCTAGATTTACTTTATTTAGCGATTACCATGACCGATTTAACCACCCTTGAAGGTGCCGATACCCCAGGAAAAGTTCAGGCGATGTGTCTCAAGGCCTTAAGACCAGTCTCCCCAGAATTTTTAACCTCGGTTTCTCACTTAGATAATTTTCGTCCTATTCCGCATGTGGGAGCGGTGTGTGTGTATCCGGAGTTAGTTCCTATTGCAAAAAAATGTTTAGCGGGATCAGGGGTGGAAATTGCCTCGGTCGCCACCGGCTTTCCCGCTGGTCAATTACCTCTAGATATCAAGTTAAAAGATGTCAAACGAGCGATCGATTTTGGCGCGACTGAAATTGATATGGTGATCGATCGAGGGGCTTTTTTACGAGGGGATTATCAAAAAGTTTTTGATGAGATTGTAGCGGTTAAAGCGATTTGTGAAGGTCGCGCCCATCTCAAAGTCATCTTAGAAACGGGCGAGTTAAAAACCTATGACAATGTTCGTTTGGCCTCTTGGATGGCGATGGAAGCAGGGGCAGATTTTATTAAAACTAGTACCGGGAAAGTCACTCCGGCGGCCACCATGCCTGTGACGTTGGTGATGCTGCAAGCGATTTGGGATTACTACCAGGAAACTGGAAAAATGATTGGCATGAAACCGGCGGGAGGCATTCGAACGGCCAAACAGGCCTTGCATTATTTAGTGATGGTGAAAGAAGTTTTAGGTGAGGGATGGATGAATCCTCAAATGTTTCGTTTTGGTGCTTCGGTATTGTTGAATGATTTATTAAGACAAATTTTTAAACAATATACCGGCCAGTATTATTACGATGATGTTTTTTCAGTTGATTAACATTTCATTATAAATATTAGGAAAAAGAGATGAGTAGCAAAAAACCATTCAAAACCCATTTGGCCAAAGTTCCTTTAGTCAAAGTGCGAGCAGAAAAAGTCGCTAAAAAGAAAACGCCCGTAAATCAAAACACAGAGTTAAAACTTGATTATGCTCCAGCACCAGAAAGCTCCAAAGTAAAAATTGCCAGCAACTATGGCCATTTTATCAATGGAAAGTTTGTCGATGGAACTGGCCCCAATATCAGTTCGCTCAATCCTGCCACCGGTAAAAAACTTTTTGATTTTGCCGAAGGCTCAAAAGAGGAAGTTGATCAGGCGGTGAAAGCAGCACAAGTGGCGTATGATAAAGTGTGGTCAAAACTTTCGGGACAAGAACGAGGAAAATATCTTTTCCGCATTGCTCGAATTTTGCAAGAACGTGCCAGAGAATTTGCCATATTAGAAACGATGGATGGTGGCAAGCCGATAACCGAATCCCGCGATATCGATATCCCTTTGGCCAGCGCTCACTTTTTTTATTATGCCGGTTGGGCCGATAAACTTGATTACGCTTTCCCAGGGAAAAAAGTAAAATCCTTAGGGGTCTGTGGCCAAATTATTCCTTGGAATTTTCCGCTATTGATGGCGGCATGGAAAATTGCTCCTGCTTTAGCTGCAGGCAACACAGTAGTGTTAAAACCGGCCGAGACCACACCTTTAACCGCTTTGCGATTGGCGGAAATATTTGTCGAAGCTGGCCTGCCTCCCGGAGTGGTCAATATTGTTACGGGTGCTGGCAAAACCGGCCAGTATCTGGTGGATCATCCACTCGTTAAAAAAATTGCTTTCACCGGTTCTACGAGCATTGGAAAACATATTGCAAAATCGATTGCTCATACCACCAAAAAACTAACTTTAGAATTGGGTGGAAAATCCGCTAACATTGTTTTTGAAGACGCTGCTCTTGATCAAGCGATCGAGGGAGTTGTGAAAGGAATTTATTTTAATCAAGGACATGTTTGTTGTGCGGGTTCGCGTTTGATTTTAGAAGAATCAATCAAAGATCTTTTTCTCAATAAATTAAAAAGACGCATGCAATCTTTAAGAGTGGGCGATCCTCTAGATAAAAATACCGATATTGGAGCGATTAATTCGGCCTTGCAATTAAAAAAAATAAAAGATTTAGTCGAACAAGGAAAAAAAGAAGGTGGCAGTTTTTATGCACCAGCTTGTGATCTACCTAAACAAGGTTTTTTTCACGCTCCTTGTTTTTTTATGGATCAAAGTTCTGCCAGCACCATTTCGCGAGTGGAAGTTTTTGGACCGGTCCTGCAAGTTTTAACATTTCGCACTCCCGATGAGGCGGTGGCCAAGGCCAACGATACTCCTTATGGTTTGGCCGCCGGAATATGGTCAGAGAAAGGATCAAAAGTGCATAAAACTGCCGCGGCACTGAAAGCGGGAGTTATTTGGGCCAATACCTACAATAAATTTGATCCTGCTGCACCTTTTGGCGGATTTAAAGAAAGTGGATTTGGCAGAGAAGGTGGATTGCATGGGCTCGCAGCGTATGTGGAGGTGATTTCGTGAAAGTGATTAAAACTTTAAAAATGTATGTTGGTGGAGAGTTTATTCGCTCGGAGTCTGGCCGCAGTTATGAATTGCTCGATCATGCTCAACTTCCTTACGCCAGACTTTGTCATGGTTCACGTAAGGATTTAAGAAACACGGTGGAAGTTGCCAAAGCCGCTGGTGATGAATGGCAAAAAAAATCAGCTTTTAATCGCGGACAAATTCTTTATCGGATGGCGGAAATGACCGCTGGTAAAACTCCTGAGTTAGTGAATATTTTGCAGGTGACGTTGGGAATTAAACCAAGTGAGGCCACCCAGTTAATCGAAGCGGGAATCGACCAGCTTGTTTATTACGCCGGATTTTGTGACAAGTTTCAACAAGTTCTAGGAGCAGTAAATCCGATCAATGGACCCTTTCATAATTTTACCACTCCCGATGCCATGGGAGTGGTGATGCTGTTTGATCAAGATGAATTTAATTTTTCTGAACTGATGGCCAACTTGGCCAGTATCTTAGTGGGCGGAAATGCCATGATTGTTTTACTCGGCAAAGGCTCGCAGTGTTTGGTTTCGGTGTTAGGAGAAATTTTGGCGACGTCTGATTTACCTAAAGGGGTGGTTAATTTACTCACTGGTGATGAAGAGGAGTTGTTAAAATTCGCTGCTGAACATCGAGAAATCCGTTCATTGAGTTACCAAAAATCGCATCCCGAATCGTTGGCCCAATTGGGAAAAATAAAATCCTTGGGCATCGATAATATGAAACGTATTTATGGTCGACGACCAGAGCTAGGTGCTCTGGATAAAATTAGTCAGTACATTGAGTTTAAATCGGTCTGGCACCCTATTGGAGTTTAGTTTTTAATGAAACAAGAACACGCATATGGTGAAAACGTTCATTTAATTAACGATCATCAGTTAAATAGTTGGTTGGCAAAGTTTTGTTCTCCCGAAACCAACTTAATTGAGCTAAATCGCTTATGTTGCAAGTTGTATCAAGGGCTCCTTAATCGAGTGATCAATCAACTTTATCCTTTGGAAACAAAAAAAGTATTAACTCGGATGGCCTCTCTATCTTCCGCCGGTTTTTTAGAGCAAAAGTTTTTAGCTGAAAAACAAAAAACAGTGGTGGTCAGTTTAGCACGCGCCGGGATTTACCCCAGTCATGTTTGTTTTGAAGAACTCAATGATTTATTTTTTGGTGAAGGCATAAGACAAGATCATTTTTATATTAATAGAAAAGTTAATGAAAAAGAAGAAGTCGTAGGTGTGAATGTTTCAGGCTCAAAAATTGGTGGTGGTCAAGACAGTGCTTTTGTCCTGTTACCCGATCCAATGGGAGCAACTGGTGGCAGCCTTTCTTTTGTGATTGATTATTATAAAAAGAAAGTTGAAGGCCAGGCAAATAAGTATGTGGCGATGCACTTGATTGTGACACCGGAGTATTTAAAGCGCATGCTTAAAGATCATCCTGATGTGGAAATCTTTGCGCTGCGATTGGATCGAGGATTGAGTTCGAAAAAAGCTTTGGCCAGTCTTCCAGGGCATTATTGGTCGGAAGAAAAAGGTTTAACCGACAAACAGTATATTGTTCCTGGAGCAGGTGGAGTCGGCGAAATACTTAACAATTCATATGTTTAAAAAAATAATTTATTATAGGAAAAATTTATGAGTATTCACATCGGCGCCAAACCTGGCGATATTGCCCAAACCATTTTATTACCAGGCGATCCACTCCGTGCAAAATTTGTCGCTGAAAATTTTTTAGATAAACCAGCTTGTTATAATGAAGTTCGCGGTATGTATGGTTACACCGGGATCTATAAAGGAAAAAAAGTCAGTGTGCAGGGAACGGGAATGGGTCTGCCGTCTTTATCCATTTATGTCAATGAACTGATCGACACTTACGGTTGTAAAAATCTTATCCGCATTGGTTCTTGTGGTTCGTTCCAGCCTCAAGTGAAATTGCGAGATATTATTTTGGCACAAAGTGCGAGCACTGATTCCAATATGAATCGTTTAAGTTTTCAAGGAATGGATTATGCCCCGAGTGCGGATTTTTCCTTGTTGATGATGGCCTATGAATCGGCAAAAAAATTAGGAATAGAACCCAAAGTGGGAAATATATTATCCAGCGATATTTTTTATCATGATGATCCGGACAATTGGAAGTTGTGGGCCAAGTACCAAGTCTTAGCAGTAGAAATGGAGACCTCGGCCCTTTATACTTTGGCCGCCAAAAAAGGGGTTAGGGCCTTATCTTTGTTAACCGTTAGTGATAGTTTAGTGACCAAAGAGGCGACATCATCGATTGAAAGACAGACGACTTTTAATCAAATGGTGGAAGTGGCCTTGGGCCTATTAAATAAATTAGATTAATTGAACATGTTATCAGTTGATCAAACTTATGATCTCATCCTGGCCACTTTAGACCAGCAAAAAACCATCAAAAAAATTTCAGTTCCTCTCGCTGAGGCACGAGGGAAAGTCTTAGCGCAAGAGATTGTGACCGATCGAGCGTATCCACCGTATCATCGCGTAGCGATGGATGGTTATGCCTTTTCGTCAGAGGCGCATCTTACCCAGGCCCGCTATCGAATTGAAAAAACCGCCAGACCGGGTGAAGAGGTCGTGGAGCTGAACAATTTTAAAACCGGTTGTATCAAAGTCTTTACCGGTTCCGTATTGCCTCGCTTTTGTCATTTGGTGATTCCCTATGAACATGTATCGCTTGAAAAGGGCAATGTGATCATTAACAATCCGATTCATTTTAAACCTTGGGCCAATGTGCATAGAGCAGGATCCGATGCTGACCAAGGGCAGTTAGTTATTCAAGCTGGAACAAAACTGAATGCTCTTCACCTGGCAACCATCGCCAGTTTAGGATTCTTCCAAGTCGATATTTTTTCATGGCCAAAAACAGTGGTGGTGGCGACAGGAGATGAATTAGGTCATCCCCAAGCTTCAGTCATTGCGGATTACCAAATTCGCAGCTCCAATGGCATATTTGTCGAGATGGAATTGCGAGAAATGGGGGTTGAAGCCGTGAGCGTAATGCACGTTAAAGATGATTTTAACGTGATCAAAAAATTATTAAAAAATCTGTTGCAAGAGTATCAACTGATTTTTTTGAGCGGAGGCATTTCTCTGAGTGACAACGATCACTTACGACATGTTTTTAGTGATTTGGCGGTCGCCACTTTGGTGCCGGCGGTGGCGCAAAAACCAGGAAAACCATTTTTTGTGGGGCAGGGGCCAGAAGGGCAGATTCTTTTTTCGCTACCGGGAAATCCTCAGGCGAGTTATGTTTGTATGCGAAGATATATTAAAGAAGCTTTTTACCATTTTACTCATATGACTCAAGATCAGAAAAATAACCAACCCATAAAATATGATAAGAATAAAATTCAGGCCCAGAAGGTAACTAAGTTTTGGATTGGAAATAAAAGGCATGATCTATTTTATCCGATGGAACATCAGGGATCGGGAGATTTTTTGGCAATTACTCATAGTGATGGTTTTTTAGAAATTCCCGCGATTGATTCGGTTGATGAAAAAAGTCATGACCCACAATTTTTCTCATGGGATCAATCGGGATTATAGACTATGAATAGTTCATTGCACGGTCTCATCTTGATTGGCGGAAAAAGTCAGCGTATGGGGCAAGATAAACATTTGTTAGATTATCATGGCGAGACTCAGTTAACTTGGTTGCAAGATTTACTTTCGCCATTTTGTCAGAAAGTTTTTGTTTCGGCAGCTCAAGAGACGCACCTTCAACTGGATGATTCGGCGTTGATTATTCGCGATAAACTTCCGGGAAGTGGTCCATTGATTGGAATATTGTCGGCGATGATAAAAGTTCCTCATGCTGCATTTTTCGTTGTCGCTTGTGATTTACCCTTTTTAGATTCCCCAAATTTAAAAAAATTAATTAATGAGCGCGATCAAGATTGTCTGGCCACAGGCTTTTATAATTCAAATAAAAAATGGGTTGAACCCTTAGCGACAATTTATGAACCTAAAATATTTAGTGAGATGTTTAAGGATTTTAGTCTTCCTGCTTCAGGGCCACGGAAATTCTTGGCGAAACAGTTACCTGGAAAAATAAAAAACGTGATGCCGATTCATCAGAATGTATTTATCAATGCCAATAATCAATTTGAGTATCAACAGATTAAAAAGAACTTTATGGGGCCAAATACTCCATCGACCATGTTCCATTCTGATTTTTAGTAAAATTTCTCCTTTCATGGAGTCGATTGGGTTTTCCATTCCAAAACTCAATTTCGATGGGGTGTAATACATAGCCTCCCCAAAAGTTAGGACGGGGAATTTTTTGATTGTGATATTTTTTTTCAATTTCATTGTATTGTTTTTTTAGAGTTTCATAATTTTCGATCTTTTGGCTTTGACCACTCAAGGCCCCGGCCAATTGACTACCGCGTGGTCTGGAGTTCCAATAAGCGTCTGAAACAGCGGTTGGAAGTTTTTCCACTTGGCCTCGGATGCGAATTTGTTTAAAAGATAAACGCCAAAAAAAGACCATCGCGGCTTCATTTTTTAAATGAATTTCTTGTCCCTTTTGACTTTGATAGTTGGTATAAAATGAAAAACCGTTTTGATATAAATCTTTAAACAAGACAATCCGACAATTAGGTTTTGAATTTTCATCAACCGTCGAAAGCGAAACAGCATTTTTTAAGCGTAGCCCTTCGGGTAACTTGTCCAAAATAAATTTGGGAAAAAATTGAATCGGTCGATCGGCTTGTTCATACCAATTTTTAAAAAGTTCAATAGGTGAAGTATTTGTTTGATTCATAAAATAGATCTGCAACAGACTATAGATTAGAGCCCATGTTTTGAAAAGATTAAATCATTGA
>JBIKWR010000114.1:0-10073 GCA_044356225.1 Bacteriovoracaceae bacterium
AAAAATTAATCCGCGATAAACTTTTTCATGACTTTCGTGAGGATTGAGTCCCGTAGATGTGGTGACAAAAAATAAGGGGAAGGGGTGTTTAATAAAAAAATTGGTTTTGACTGGAATTTTTCGTCGAGAAGTAAAAAACAACTCGCTTTCATTAATGGAAAGTATCGTCAGCGGAACTTTATAACTGATTCTACTGAGACTAGAGTACTTATCAAAATACACTCGGTTGTGAATTTGCTGGTCTAGACTTTGATTCTTTTTAGTTTGTAATTTTTCAACAACAGGAATAATAAATTGTGCATCAATAGTTTGAGAGTAACTGAGAATTTTTTCGTAAGAAAAATTTTCTTGATATGTTTTAGCGTTTTCGGTGGCCGAAAAAATCAAAATGATAGGTTGATAGGTGGGAAATTTCTTTTTCATTTGTTTGATTTCATCAACAATTTTTTGTAAAGCGTCCTGATCATTGGTGATGGCATGGACATCTTTACTCTCGTCTTGAAAATCCATAACAATAATGTCTGCCATATAGGCGGAGATAACACTGGCATTTTCATCAATTTGAGAATGACAGCGAAGCGCGAATGGATAACTATCAAGATGAGTTTTTGATTGTTTGAGAAATTTTAACTGTCGATCAAAAATTAAAACCTTAGTAAATTTCGGATGAGATGTTTGACGAGTGTTACTAATCCACTGTTTTAATAATCCTTTTTGCTTATTACCTTCTTCTTCGCGTTTTTGGGTAAGGGTTAAGAGTTCTTGATTAAAATGATTTAAATCAAATTTTGTTTTTTTATCATTAGGATGACGGGCCAATTTAGTGGAGAGCAGAGGGATTCTTTCTTCTAACTCAAGAATTTTTTTATCTTTGAGCATTTCAAAACTAGCTTGATAACAAATATGAAAATACGAATAAATATTTTCTCTGCCACTGGATAATATTTTGAAATATTTTGACAGGCTTAAATCTTTAATCACGGAGTGTTCTAATATTAAAACCTCTCCTTCCGAAAACTCAAAATTACACTCAAAATGGATCAATTCATCATTCATAAATCCTAAACGAAATTGAGTTTCCCCTTTTGTCTCTAAATTGATGACGGCGGTGGCGAAATCAATTTGCCTGGATTTTTCGGGGAATGATTTAATCATGGAGTGAAAGATAACATCGGAAATCTCAATAGATTTTCGATGAATAATATTAACTCCTAATGACGTGGCATCAAAAATCATTTTTGGATCACTATTATCTTCGATCAATCCAATGATCGTAATTTTTTTGGTAATCGATTCCCTTCTCAGCTGATTCAGCAATTGCAAAGACTCCTGATAAAAAGGCAGAAACTCCATTAGGATAATTTCAGGAGGAGCATGCGCTAAATCAATCAGTAGAATCTCAAATTTTTCTTCTTGCACAATAAAATGGGTGGAGAACTGGAATTTTTCAGTCGGGAATAGTAAACGATATTCGTTTTGAACTAAATTCCAATAATTGGCGTCTTTACCTATAAAGTGAATTTTAATGGCCATAAGAATAAATTATCGCCTTAAAATAAAATGGCCACAAGTTTAATTGTGGCCATGGATATCAAGTTACTTAAAACTTGAAGAGAGAACTGACAGAAATTTAATTCACAGGAACAAAGAGTTTATTCACTGATTTTCCTTCTAAACTTCGCACATGTAGCAAAAATTTTGATTTTTGAAGCTCTTTTGGAATTTCAAATTCATATTCAAAAGGATCATCAACTCTTGGACAATTAGTGGACACTTGTTTCACTTTTGGCAAAATGGCCAAAGTATCTTTTGTGTTAAAGACCGATTGAAATGAATCAAACTGCAAACAAGGTGAGGGATTGTTGCCCACGATTTTGATGGTATTTGATCCTAATTCACGCTCTATATACTCGACGCGTGCATAGAGAAAATCATCAATTGTCTTATTCATGGTTTTTACTACCGTAAAGACCGCATCTGGATTATTGAATAGACCTTCTTCATCATCTTCACCTTTGTTAACAAAGACTTTGTATTGACCTTCAGGTATGACCCCCACTGCAACTGTTTCTAAAAATGGCACAATAATGGGAGGACAAAAAGGACTAGTTTCTTCATAATATAGAGCTTCTAGCTTAACATGAATCTCATCACCCCATAATTTAACTGAAGTGGTGGGAGAGTTGTGACAAAGGTTAGGTAAATGACCTTCAATCACGACTTCGACATTGTCGTTGCTGTCAAAACCATTTGCCACATAAGTGTGAGCTACCGGAACTTTTTTATAAATTGGAGTATCCGCTAACACTGGTTTAATTAAGAGTGAAGAGACTAAGAAGGTCATCACCCCTAATGTTTTGAATTTAAAACTTTTGGAAATAAAACTCATAAATCCTCCCCGTTTTGTTTAGATGCTGCCTTTTTGCGCATCTTTATCTTGGTAAAATCAAAAAACAATCATTGTACTTACGTTATTATTGGACAACAAACGAAGATTGGTTGCCCACCGCCATTAACAGTTTATAAGATGAGATTTATCATATTTATTGTTATTATTCTGTTGATAATAAAGGAAACTTTAAAAAATATTGAGGTGAAAATGAATTGTACAATGTGCGTTAAAATCAGTCGATCATGTTTGGCGTGGTTATTTCTTTTCTCATTTTCCAGTTTTGCCACCATTCAAAGTGAAATGAGTTCTATTGGAGTGCAAATGGGAGAGCTTTTTCCTCAGATTTTTTCTTACGAGAAGTTTGCCGATCAAAAAAATCATCAGCAAATTCTTAATCGTCTAACGGAATTCAATAAAAGTCTGCAAAAAGCGGGAGAGCACTTTAAAGTGACTTCAAGTATGGGAGTCCCCTATGACATTATTTTAGAGTTAAGCAAAGATGCCAAAAACTCTTTTGTGGCGGGAAAAAAAGATTATGCCAGGGCCTTATTAATCACCGTGCCGCAGTTATGTATTTCTTGTCATGGTAAGGATCAAAAAGCTTTGACCCGTTCGACGGGCTTGGAAAAATTGCGAAGAGTTGATTTTAGTAGTGATTTTGAATTTTCCCAGTATTCCATGATGACTAGGCAATATGATCAAGCACTACAATATATGGATCAATTTATTGGTCAGACCGCCCATTTTGGTAATTCTCCTTTTGTTAGTGAGGCGATCGATCAGCAGTTAGAAATTTATTTAAAAATTAAACGCGACCCAGATCGAGCGGTGGGGTTGTTAACTAAGTATCTTGGAAACTCTCTATTCCCTTTGGTGGTTAAAGACGAGTTGCATGATTATGTAAAGTCGATCAATAAATTTAAAAAAGAATTGGCAAAAGATCATCCCGCCAAGGATTTATCCAGATTGAAAAAAATATTTGCTGAGCATATGCCTTTTAATGATCAAGATGTGATACTTCATCCAACAGCAGAAGAAAGAATTAAATTGTATTATCTGGGACGAAGTTTAAATGAGTACCATCAAAATCAAAGTGAATCAGCATACTCTCTTTATCAATTGGGAAAAATTGAATTACAATTGACTACTAACTATTTTTATTCTTTGGGGAGTCTGTACTTAAAAACATGTATGACTCAGTTTCGACAAGACCCTTTTGCGAAACGTTGTTATAAACTCTATAGTTATCATCAAAAGTTAATTTACACTGGAACCTCAGGTCTGAATTTACCAGAAGATGTAGGTGCTGAGTTAGTGGAGTTATATAATTTAGTTTATAAAAATAAGTAATCTCTATCATCGATGATGAAAAGGAAGCGTAACCATGAATAAAAATCAATTAAAAATGTTAGTTTGTTTTCCCATTGATCCAGTTCAACAAGAATACATGATCAAAAAATTGGCCACCTTAACAAAACTCGGTGAAATGCAATGGACTTTTATCCATATTTTCCAGGAAGAAACTTATCCTTATTTGTTTCAACCGATGATTTTTCCTTCTGCAGAACAAAAAATTGAGATTAAAAAAGAAATCGAAAATCGCCTAAATTCTTTGGCCAAAAACGCCGGTCTTAATCTCACCAATTCTGAGTGTCTATTCTCCTTTGATGTAAAGTTTGGGATTATTGAATATCTTAAAAAAAATCCTTTTGATTTTATCGTTTCACTTTCTCGAGGCAAGCATGGAATTCCCGGCCTTTTCAGTTCTTCATTTACCGATCACTTGATTAAATTTTCACCGTCGACAGTCATATCATTACGATAAAAGGTGGGGCCGATTGGAAATAGAATTTTTAGGTGCCGTGGATACCGTCACTGGTTCCAAAACACTGATTACCATAGGGCAAAAAAAAATTCTGATTGATTTTGGTTTATATCAGGGTTTTAAACAATCGCGAGTTCTCAATTGGAAACCCTTTCCTTTTGAGATAGAAGAAATAAGTGCTGTTATTTTAACTCATGCTCATATCGACCATAGTGGACTGATACCGGTTTTAACTAAACGAGGTTTTCAAGGACCGATTTTTTGTACTCCAGGAACTTTTGAATTATGCAAAATACTTCTTCCCGATAGTGGGCATATTCAAGAAATGGATGCAGAAAGGGCCAATAAATTTGGTTATTCTAAACATCATCCTGCCCTTCCTTTGTTTGATACCGAGGAAGCGCAACAGAGTCTGCAATTTTTTTCGTTAGTCGAGTTTAATAAATGGGCCGCCATCGATGCTAATATTCAGTTTCGATTATTACCGGCAGGACATATTATTGGTGCGTCCATGGTGGAGGTTCGGGCCCATGGTCGAACCCTTTTATTCACGGGAGACTTAGGAAGAGTGAATGATCTGGTGATGAAAGCTCCTCACCCGATAGTTCCGTGTGATTACCTTATTTTAGAATCGACCTATGGTGATCGATTGCATGATGAAAAACCGGTGAGAGAGCAATTAAAAATAATTTTGGCGTTTATTCATAAAACTCAAGGAACGTTGGTTATTCCGGCTTTTGCTGTCGGCCGTATTCAATTGTTACTCTTTTTTTTAAATGAGTTGTTTGCCGAGGATGCTTCCTTAAAATTGCCAGTTTATCTCGATAGTCCGATGGGAATTACCGCCACTAAAATCTTTTGCCAATTTAAGAACGAACACCATTTGGATGAAAACGAATGTAAAAATTTTTATGTAAATACCAAGCTCATTCAATCGGTGGAAGAATCGAATGAACTGGCCCATAACAATGAAAAAAAAGTAATCATCTCAGCCTCGGGTATGGCCACAGGAGGTCGCGTTCTCAACCATTTACTCAACTATGCTCCTGATCCAAAAAACGCCATTTTATTATCGGGGTATCAAGTTCCAGGAACTCGAGGAGCAAAACTTGAAGAAATATCACAAGGTCATAATGATGATCATGAACTCAAAATTTATGGGCAAGCTGTTCCCGTCAAAGCAAAAGTTTTTTCTTTAGAAAATATCTCTGCTCACGCCGATCAATTAGAAATTCTCGATTGGCTAAAAACTATCCGTAAACCACCTATCAAAATCTTTCTTAACCATGGAGAAAGCAAATCGGCCCAGGCCTTAAAAAGTAAAATTGAAACGGATTTAGAGTTTTCGGTTGAATTACCCAAGCCAAAGGAATCGTATCCAATTTAATAGAATAGCTAGATACGGTTTTTAAAAATTTTAGTTAAAAATTCATATTTATTTTGAATTTCTTCTTCGAATGTTAAATCGGGATGACGTTTTTCATAATCGGCAATCGCCCCTAAAATTTCTTGTTCAGCTAAAATTTCGGCTGCTGCTTTAAAACATTTAATGGCTTTTAAGACATCTTTTTTCATTCCTTTTTGGCAAATAGTCATGATGACTTTAAAAGGATTTTGAATAATTTTTTTTGTGGACCAAATACATTCCAATCGGCCATCAAGTGTCGAGATTTCTTTTTGACACAAATCCAAGGTCAGTTGATAGGAGATATGCACTGGCTTTTCTTCTGGTTGATTTTTTTCTTTTTGTTCCTGCGCTCGAGAAAAGCTGGAATGGCCGATAAAAAGGATAAAAAGGAGAATTTTTATTTTTCTGAGATTCATGAATTATTTTTAATGTTTTCTGTTAAAAGTGGCCACAATAATTTTTTATACAAATTAAAAATATCTTAAAAAATAAATGGTTAGAGATGTTCTTTGCTTCATTAGTTCAAGAGATATTATTTATTCTTGATAATTGCGCATAGCGCAGAACTGCTTTTTATTTTTCTTTTAAGCAGGAGATAATTGCTGAGCGTTAATTGTTGAGTTACCCTATGGTTTGGCCAAAATTATTTTCTCAACGAAGGCCGCTTATTTAGAGAGGTCGATCAATTGAATAAATTCTTCATCAATTCATTACTTTTTGGTCTTATAAGTTTTGGACTTTCAAGTGCTGTCGCCGATGTCACATATTATTTTTCAACTCAAGAGAAAGATCAAAAAATTCGTCATTGGTCTATCGCCTTTAAAGGCCAGAATATGTTGACCAGTGCTGGAACAGCAGACAAATATCGCATTATATACTTTGGTAAAGAAAAACTTTTTTATGTTCTTAATGATGTAGACAAAATTTATTATCGAGTTGATCAAAAAATAGTCAAACAAGTGAATGAGACGATTACCAAACTGAAAGGATTTTTAGGAAATAAAGCTAAACTTGGCAAAAATGAAACCTCCTCACCCGTCATGGTAAAAGACATCGAGATTATAAAAACTGATAAAAAGCTCAATGTTTTAGAAAAAGAGTGCGACATTTTCGAGTTAAAAATAAATACCGAAATTTCAGGTGAGATATGCCTGATTGCATTTCAAAAGCTTTTGTTAAAAAAGACGGATGGAGAACTTTTTTTTAAAACACTAGAAGAAGTTTATCAAATGGTTGCGCAAACACCTTTTTTATCCTTACCACTACCTCCTTTTAGTAAACTGCCGATAGAGGCTTTTTTTCTGCAGTACCAATCATTAGATCAATCCCAAAAAACGGAACCAGGGGCCAAAAATGTTTCGCCAGTCAAAGACACAACGACCTTGCTGCGTTTTGAACCTACAAAATTAAAAAATCAGGATTTTGTCATACCGAAAGATTATCAAGAGCGTTCGTTGTTAAAGGCGCAATCAGAATTTAACTAAAAATTAAAAAGATTAAAAAGACTAAAAAAAACGAAAATAAAGACCATTATTCACAAAAAATGCTGGCAGAACGCAGTTTTTTTCCCTTTATCAAAAAGCTTAATGGTCGATCATCGACTTGAGTAAAGGTTAAAATTTTTGAGTTAAGATTAAATTCAACTTCAGTGGTCATTTTATTGCTGGATGAAAACTCAATCAATTCCCCATTTTTAATCTTCGACTGTCCTTCCACCGCGATTTTTGTTTGCACATAAAATCCTCGGTTATCTTTGCCTTCAACTCGACCAATTAGGCGGTAGCGTTTTTTAGTATTTTTGCTTTCGGTTTCTTCAGAGCTACTTGGCCCTTCAAAAAAACATAATTCTGCATTATCGATAGTTTCAGGAAATTTTTTGTCTATTTTGTTTTTATCTACAACGTTACATTTGGCAATGACTTTAAAATCACGATTGTAGTTAATTTGTTCACAACTAATCGTTAAGGGGTTTTCATTTTTAGTGGGATTTAAAGTATTTCCATCTTCTCCTCGAGCGCTACTGGCGCTGGGATCATGTTGAAACTCACAGGCAACAATAAATAGTTGAATCAAAATGAGCATCGTCAGTTTAGAAAAGCTTTGGATTTCAGAGTGTTTATTGTTGAACCTATTTTGACACTGATTAAGAAATAAATTTTTAGTCGGACATAGTTTCATTTTATTTAGAAATCCCCTACCATATGAATACAAATGATCAAGATGACAATATAGTGAAAAAACAGCAGAAAAGGCAAGAATATATTAAGCAACTTTTTTATGAAAAAATTTCTAACTTATAAATTATTGGCCGATTACTTAGATAGGTCTTTTAATGAATCTAAAACATATTGAAATGAGAGGGGATTTCCCTTTATCAGCTCCTAGCAAATGTGATCACTCACGCGAAAATAGTGGAAATGAGATCTCAATATATCCTATTGAGCAGAGGGAGCCGGTGCATTTTAGCACCATAAATTCCTCACCTTTATCCAGAATCATTCAAGAAAAAGTGGCGATAGAAGCACCCCTCAGTCTATTGATGCGACCACATAGTGAAAAAAGTCATCGATTTACCCCATGGATGATTACCATGCGAACACCTGGCCTTGATCCTGAATTGGCGATTGGGCATTTATTGAGCGAAGGGATTCTATCTCGGGAATTGAAAGAATTAGTCGACTTTTTTCCTTTAAATCATGCCGTTTCCTCCGTCCCTGAAAACCCTGCACAAAATGGCAACAATGTATTTATCACCCTGACCCCAGCTGCCTACCAAAGAGCGATGGCAGCAAAAAAAAGGGGCCCGGCCCATGCTAGTTGTGGTGTTTGCAGTAAAACTTCTAGTGAACAAATAAGAGGCATGTTAAAGGCGGTCAAACCTTTCTCTAAAAATGATTTACAGGTTGGAAGTATTTCCCCGCAAACGATTTTAAGGGCCCCTGAGATACTAAGAAGTGTTCAACCAACCTTTGCCTTGACCGGGGGGACTCACGGGTGTGCTTTGTTAAAAGCCGACGGAATCGTTTTGGCGCAAGCAGAAGACATTGGCCGGCACAATGCCGTTGATAAGTTAATGGGAAAGGTCGCCTTAAATAAAGATCTGAAGAATTTGCTGGAGCATAAAACAACTTTTTTAGTTTTAAGCGGTCGAGTTAGTTTTGAGTTAATTCAAAAATCTATTATGAGTGGCATTAAGACGATTGTGGCCGTTGGCGCTCCATCAAGTTATGCCATTGATTTGGCCAAGGAATTTCAAATGACACTGATTGGATTTGTCCGCGATAACCGATTTAACATCTACGCTGGGGCAGAAAGAATTTATGACAACGAAAAAAAATAATTGGCAAATTCCTGAAGAACATCCGGCAAAAATAAAAATTAGCTCCGCCTTAAAATCTGCTGGTGGTTTAGCAGCGGTAAAAAATTCTTTTAAGCATATGCTGTCTTCCATGCCGTTTTGGCGAGGACAAAAAATCTTGGCCAAAATCAATCAGTATCATGGTTTTGATTGTCCCGGATGTGCCTGGCCTGATCCAGATCATGAACGATCAGGGTTTGAGTATTGTGAGAATGGTGCCAAGGCGATGGCCTATGAGGCCACGACAAAAATCATCGGTCCGGAGTTTTTTAAAAAATATTCAGTCAATGAACTGGCAAAAAAATCGGACTATTGGATGGGACAACAAGGACGATTAGTCCATCCCATGATACTTGCAGAAGGCGATACTCATTATCGTCCAATTGAGTATGCAAAAGTGTATGATTTGATTGCCGAAAAAATAAACCAACTTCAACATCCTGATGAGGCGGTCTTTTATACCTCTGGCCGAACCAGCAATGAGGCAGCTTTTCTTTATCAATTATTAGCGCGAGTTATTGGCACAAATAATCTGCCCGACTGCTCAAATATGTGTCATGAGTCTAGTGGGGTAGCACTTAATGAATCCATCGGCATTGGTAAAGGAACAGTTACGTTGGAAGATTTTTCACACGCCCAAGTGATCTTGATTTTTGGCCAAAACCCAGGCACTAATCACCCACGGATGATGACGGCCTTAGAAAAAGCAGCACTCAATGGATGTGAAATTGTGGCGATTAATCCATTGGCAGAAGCCGGTTTGTTAAATTTTAGTCATCCGCAAAAGTTCAGTGGAATTGTTGGAAGTGGTACTTCTCTTAGTAAAATTCATTTGCCGTTAAAAATTAATAGTGATGCCTGGCTGATTCGCGCTTTGGCCTATTATTTGATTCAACTCAAGGCGATGGATCATCAGTTTATAGCAGAAAAAACTATTGGTTTTGCCGACTATGTAGCACAGATTGAAAAAGTTAACTTAACAGAAGTGGAGTTAATGACTGGTCTAGAACGAGAGCAAATCCATCAATTGGCCAAAATAATTGCTAGCAAAAAAACATTAATTTCTTGTTGGGCGATGGGACTGACTCAG
>JBIKWR010000014.1:0-30073 GCA_044356225.1 Bacteriovoracaceae bacterium
GCACAAGTCTCTTGGTCCTAATTGATTAACTCATAAATTGGTTTTAGGGGCGTCAGACTGCGGTCTCGGCGCCTGCGACGTACAGGAAGTCTAATCCTATATCACATCTTATTTTTTGCCATTAACCATCCCTTCTCCAACGTTATGATCTCTTTCATACCTTTCATTAAAGTTGACCAACCAGGTGGTCCACTCCATTTTATATGACCACCTAATCTTGCAATAACTAATAGTATTTCATTTGCCGTCGTTATCTTCATTTTGTATCTCAGCGATAGTTTCCCAAGGATTTTTATTTGAATTTCCGACAAAACTTCATCTATTTCTTTTTGATCCTCTATTATTCTAAGATTCAAAATTGTGGCCGCTGCTGCCAGGAAAAAGCTTAACATCTTTACCCAGCTGTCTGTATCATCAAATTGTCTGGCTTCGATTCGACAGCCGCTTTTAAGACCTTTAAAATACTCCTCTATGAGCCAACGTCTTCGATAATAATCGACTACCTTGAGAGCTTGTTCGGCAGTGGTAATTTTTTCTGAAGTGAGCAAAAACCAGCTTATTCTCGATTCATTATCTGGGGGATTAATTTCCTCAACACACAGTCCATTTAACTTTATTTCTTTAGGATAATTTTCACCAATTCCTTGGCGTTCAATATTGCCCGTTCTTGTCATTCTGATGGGACCAGACTTGATACTTAATTGTGCGAATCTCGATTTCCTCGGAGGGTGAATTTTGTCTGACTTCACAAAATTCTTAGAATTTCTTTTACTAATAAAAACTTCCCGCTCAGCTATGACTTCCTCTCCCTGAAGCGTGTGTTTTAAACTTTCACCATTAAACTTTCTGTCATGGCAAAGCCTAATAATAAATCTAAAATCTTCACTGATTAAGTTAGATAAGTTATGAAACGAATCCCCTTCTCGGTCCATAATATGTATTAAATTTGATGGACTTTTTTGATAAAGCTTCTCAACACTAGTAACAGAATTAAACCAACGTTCGTGCTCAGCAATAGGCTTAATTTTATTACCTCGGTCCCAATGAGATAATCCAACTGCTCCATAAACATAAGGTCTTTGGCAATTAACTGCTAGAGATAAATGAAGGTGAAGATTTTCTTCAAAAACAGCTGCCTTAATTTTTGTAGTATCGTGGAGAATTAAAAGTTCTTCCTGGTCCAATGAGTTTTGAACCGTAGAATCAATAATTGGATCAAGGAAGTTGTTCAAAGAGGCCCTATGATTGTTGATTAGTCTATAGAAACCTTGTAGCTCACCTGATTCAGAAAATAACTGAGGAAAACCCAATGAAGGTGATTCAAGAATTTTTTTTATAGTTAAGTCAGCACGAGAACATAAGCGTTTGTCATTAAAATTGAATTGTATTTTCATCAGAAATAATTAGACATGACGAACGAAAGGCCAAGACACAATGCACATATGATATAGGATTAGACTCCTGTACGCCGCAAGCGCCGAGTCCGCAGTCTGACGCCGCCCGAATCAATTATCACAAATGGTACAGCTAGAAGCCGTAGAGAAGACCGACTTCTCCATCCACCACTTTGTAGTTGAGATTTTTAAAATCGTAGTAAGTGCCGTCGGCATAAAGTTTGAAAGTTGTGCCTATGGGAATACGAAATCCTAAACCCAAATAAATTCCGTTATCTTCTTTTTCAAATGAAGGATCATCTAGACCTTCTTCTAAGTTTTGCGCGACACCTTGGATTTCATGAAAGGCGTAGCCAATTTTGGCATTTAATCCAAAAAATAATTCCTGCCTAACTCCAATGGCATAAACCAATGTATCATTGGCCACCGAAACGTTTTCTGTGCTTCCTTGATCATCTGTGACTAGAACGCTATCAGTGTAGTGAAGATTTCTGGCACTCGCTTCAACATTAAATTTACTTAACTTATAACCAATCAATCCACCGTATCCTTGCCTGCCACTTCCAACATCATCAGGATAGTTTCCAGAAGATCTTGAACTGAAATTGGTAAAACCACCTAAATAAAAATTCGAAGTGGAAATACCTGCAAAGGGAATAATAGTTCCTGAAGTTAAAGCAGATTTTAATAAGACTGCCGCCCAAACTCGACGGTCGAGAGCTTCTGCATTTGGCTGAAAAAATACCACTGCCATGAATAAAAAAAGATGTTTTGTTTTAAACACGAATTTAGTCCCGCCCCTAATAAATTCTATCGAAGTGATGGTTGAGATGCTACCGGCAATTGTTGCAAAGAGGATTTATTTTAAGAGGCCTTACTCTTGGTGGTGGGTTTTGGTTTCATTTTTTCGACAATTTTTATTTTACCAAAATCTTTGGCCTCTTTTTCCTTAGAAATTTTATGCAGTGGCAATTCATTTTGTGGCTGGCACGGATCAAAAGAGTCCGCTAATTCTAAGTTGACCTTACCCTCTTTTAACAAGACCCGCGCGTCTTGAGCAAATTTATCAAATATGGTGGGATCGATCTTTTTTCCTTTCGATTGCGCCATAATATGGAGTGTTTCTTCAATTGATAAAACATCGTGGTAAGAACGCTTGGTCGTCAAGGCATCAAAAAAATCAGCGATCGAACAAACTCTCGCCATTAAATGAATTTTTCCGCCATCCACTTTATTGGGGTATCCAGTTCCATTAAAATTTTCATGGTGCTCATAAACCACACGCTTAACGACATTCAAATCTACCCCATCACAACTACAGCCATTTATTTCTAATAATTCTTTTCCATGCTGAGGATGTTTTTGAATTTCTGCAAACATTTCATCTGAAAGTTTTCCTGGATTATTGATGATATCTGTTGAGATTTTTATTTTTCCCAAATCGTGTAAAAGCCCACCTAATCCGGCGATGGTTAATTCTTCTTTCGAGGCATCAGGTTTTACCGCCTTATAGATCCCGATACAATACATGGAAACATTTATCGAATGGTCAAAGGTATAAAAATCATGAAAGGACAATTCACCAATTAATTCTTGCAGACCAGTGATATTATAATTTTTAACGACTTCTACCATTCCTTCTACCGTGTCTTTGCAGCCTTCAATACATTCATTCAAAATTTCGGTATTAAACTGTTTTCCTGGGTCAAAAATTTTTCCTAAATATTTAACTGCTGAATCCTTGATGACAGTCGTTTTCACTTTATCGGAAACCGTGTTGGATTTAACCAAACTATGTAAATAAAACGATCGCTGTATTTCTGGAATATAAAGATGAGAGTATTTGATTTTAAATTTTTCTAAATCACTCGGCCCTAACGACTCTCCTACTGGAAAAACTCGGACAAATTTTTCAGTGCTTTCTTTCGCCGATGAATTGACATAAAGATCATAGGGAACAGGTTCACCCACTAAGATCGTATCGACTGAGACGGAAAAATAACTTTTGTTTGACACGGGAATTTATCGGTCGTTGGGGAAAAAACTTTTTGAAATAAACGAAGACCTTTAAATGGAGGCAAAAATAACTTTGCCTCCCACTATTATTAATTTTTTTTATAAAAGACTAAAAAGGTATGTCATCAGCAGTAAAATTAGCATCACTGGCAATGTTGTATTCTTTATCCATCATATTATTATGGCCACCATTGCTAGAGGCTTGATCTTGTTGCGCTCCAGTTTGAGGAGCATTGGCCGAACGCTCTGCTCCGCCGATAAACTGCACGGTTGAAGCATTGATTTCAGTCATATACTTTTTCTGACCATTTTGGTCATCCCAAGACCTAGTTTGTAAACGACCTTCCACGAACGCTTGGCGACCTTTGCTCAAGTATTGATTGCAAAGTTCGGCCAATTTATTCCAAACCACTACTCTATGCCATTCGGTTTTTTCTTGTTTTTGACCACTGGCCTTATCGGTCCATGATTCTGAAGTGGCGAGAGAAAAGGTGCAAACAGGTGCTCCTGAAGGGGTGTACTTTAACTCAGGATCTTGACCTAAACGACCCAGCAAAATGACTTTATTGACGCTCATAGTTCCTCCATTTGAAATTTATAAACATGCGCTGCCATTAAATTGTTAGGAATATACATATAACATTTGTTATTAAAATCGAATGTTTTAATTCAATTGATGAGGAAAAAGTAAAATCCTTAATACTGAGAATAATTGAGGTGGTTCTATCGAACCAAAAAATTTTAGTAAATGCTACTGATTGGCAGAGTTGGAATTCTGAGATTCTGCTTTACTAGGAACCACAGCAGGAGCTTGCCAAAAATCTTTGACGATCTTTTTGGCCACCTTCACATCGCGCCGATACCAAGTGGCATCAAAGCCACAATGAGGACAGGGAATTTCTTTGCGAAAAAGCAATTTATTAAAAAACTCAAAAGCGGCAAACACCACAAATGGCCAAAAAAACGAACGCTCTTTCATCAATGGAAAACTAAGAGTGATCAGCAAAGCAGATATGGCGATTATTTGCAGATAGTGAAAAGAGTTAAGCTTAGAGCGAAAGCGCAGCGCCCTAGGTGCACGACAAAGAGCACAGAAAAAATTGACCTTTGCACCTTTCACTCGGTACGGTCTTGAGTCTATTTTTCTGGTTTTTAACATTCGCCTTTCTCCTTCATCAATCATAACTGAAATTTGACGATGACGATTAAATTTTACTTCATGGGACTAAAACTACCTAGGCCAGTCCACCATTTTCTTAAGGAGCTGGCGCTCTCCCGCGAGGGCACCAGCAAGAACTCAAGAACTTGAATCGATAGACTCATAGATAGGATTGTCGTCAGCTTACGTTCCACCCCCGAAGAATGACCCGACTTGTCATCAATAGCGTCTTGAGGCAATTTCGATTCCACATTAGAATAAAAGAGAGGAAATCATTTTAAGGAGTTACCTGCTCAAAAAGCTGGTCAAATGGCCGAGCTTTTTAATCGGTGACTTTTTAGCATGTCAATTTTTCTAGGAAGGAAAAGGTCTGGTTTGAAATCAACAAAATATCTTGCTAACCGCGGGCAACTCTCCATCTTTTTTGGGGTCACTCTCGTTTTGCTCATTACGGTTGTTGCCTTTGTGGTCAACATCGGAATTTTTGTTAAGGCCAAAATCAATTTGCAAAATGCCGTGGATGCAGCGGCTTGGTCAGGAGCGGCGGTCCAGTCTAGACAGTTAACCGACATCGCCTATCTCAATTGGGAAATGAGAAACACCTACAAAGAATGGATGTTTAAATACTATGTGCTGGGACAAATTTCTAATTCCAACACCGACGTAGAAAAGATTTTTGGGTTAAATTCAAACGGCAGTAACCTGCCACCTCCCGGAGCAAAACTAGATTTTCGTTTGCGAAAATTTCAACAAAATGAACCGAGTGGAGACAAATGGAACATTCCTTCTATTTGCATAAAATTCACTGGTGAACCGGGGAACATGTGCAATATTTTTACCACTCCCGGACTGCCACGAACGGCAACTACCGGCGCGGTGGGTGTCGATGAAACTTTTAATGAAGCGATCAACCAAATCACCAAAGTAAAATCTCAAGGCTGTGTGGATCGAAGCCTACTCAATCTGCGAGCAGCGATGTTGTGGGCCTATGGTCCTGGAACTGCCAGCTTACAACTTTTTCAAAATGCTCCGCTGATCGCCGCTCAACGACCTGGAGCTTGGACCGAGGCCCTTGAGCTGGCGATGCGTATTCGCAACCTTGAAGCGATGGTTAATCAAGCGCCGGTGCCAGAACCTATTTGTCGCAATAGTGAAGGTTGTCTGCAAATTGAAAACTTAAGGCAAGACCCCAATGGCGGTGCTCCTATCCATGAAAGGGCCACTAAGGCCTTCTGGGCGGCTTATCGCAATTTAGGAAACTCTGATGAACGCGGACCCAATGAAATGCGCGAGAGTTTAAAAATCACCGAAATTCCTCCGCGCATCAGTCCGCAGCCAGCACCTCAGGCCTTAAGCAATGTTTTTATTCCGGGAACACCGACTCCCAAACATTATGTCGATTTACAAGTTTATATCGCCAACCTCACCACCTTTGTTTCGACTTTTATCCCTGTCACCCGAGTGGATAATGGAGTTCCTCTCCATGGCGAATGTGCTCTGGCAAAAGTAGGCCTACCCGTTCCCGGTTACCCAATGGGTTTTGTGAAAAATCCTAACGTTCTTACTTATTATGCTGTTAAAGGTGAGGCCCTATTTAATGGTCTTTTTAATCCCTTTGTGGGCCCGATTGCTCTTAAGGCCTATGCCGCCGCCAAACCTTTTGGAGGTCGCATTGGTCCTGCTCTTTTTCAAACGAACTCCACGGGCTTTGGCATTACCGCCCGAAGGGAGAGAACTTTCCCTTACATCGCCGCTTTGGCGAAAAATGGAAATACGTATGTGTTAGGCGAACCCATTCCTTCTTCCAGTAATTACTGGGTCCAAGATGACAATCAAAACATTGGTGGCATACCCGATCCCAATACTCCCATTCGTTTTGGTATCCCCAATCTTATTTACGATGTCCCAGACAACCAGAGTAACTTAGGCAATGCCCAAGATGGAGGGGCCGATAAAGTGCAAAAAGTTTTTGAAAATAACAGCAACGTCGCATTACCACCAACCCCAGCTCCGAGCACTAATGAACAAGCCGGACTTTATGAAGCGAGACAGTTTTGGATGCTCAAAAGAAATTTACAAGATACAGGAACGGCGGGGGTGGTGACTTTTGATGAGGTCGATCAGGCGATTATTAATGTGCGCAAACCAACTCGTTATGAGGCGCTTAACTACCTTATTCCCACCTTGCCGAGAGCGGGCAAAGAGACCGCCGACCCATCGGCAGAACAAGAAAATACCCATCCCGTTTCTTTTACCGCCCAAGATACCGATGGCAGGCAGTACTATCAAATTTATGCCCCACTTTTTAATCCAGATCTTCCCTATAAATCGATGCAAGATGTGGATATCCAATTGGCCGAACATATTAATCGAAATCTGATTGCCGTCGATGAGTTTAGCAAAGCGATTCATGAGGTGGCACAGTTCTCACTACAACAAGATGCCACAACTGCCCAAGGTCTCTATCAAGGGGCCGCCCAGAGTCTTCATAATAATGCTGTTAGCACCCAGCCCACTTGTCCGAGTTTGGCGGGGAATTTTCGCTTTTTCTTTACTGGCAATGGTGGGGGTCCTGGTTGCCAAACGCATCTGCGATTAGTTTTTCAAGAAGGCCTGCAAACTAAAATAAATCTCAATCCCAATTACCTGACCTTTTTTAGACCCACGTATCCGCGCGACAGCGACACTAACTACCCCCCCAATGACAAGTTAAAATCTGCTTTTACGCCGGGACCTTTGCAAGGTGCAAGCCCCGATGGCAATGGTGTGGTCGCCCATCCCTTTTTACCAAGTGTTCCACTAATGGATGTTCATCGCAATTTTTACTCGACTAAATTTGTTTCCATTAAAAGTCTTATGGCCAATAGCGACAATAGCTATATCAACGGCGATTTTGGCGCTTATTCCGAAGGTCCACCCAAAACACCCACCGATTTATCTAATTCTCAGGCCGACCAATTTTTAAATCCCATCGAAGAAGATTTTCTCACAGAACTTGACCCCGAAGGTAGGGGACTCGATCACTAAAAATTCACTTGAATTTGCCTCTGAGCGAGGTATATAAACTTAGGCAAACAATTTTATTTACACTTATATAGAGGGTATCAACGTGGCAAAAAAATCTGCTAAATCCAAAAAAACAACGGCCAAAAAAGCCAAAACAAAAACCACTGCAAAAAAAGCAACGGCTAAAAAAGCGACTGCTAAAAAACCGGCAAAAAGCAAAAGTTCTAAAAAAGTGACCACCAAAAAAGTTGCCACTAAAAAGAAAGCGACTGCCAAAAAAACCGCAGCACCAAAAAAAGCGAAAGCTGCCAGTGTTAAAAAAGAAACAAAATTAAAAATTGAAAAATTGGCCCCGATCGCAGCTGGTGCCGCTTTTCTTAGCACACCAAAGTCTTCTCCAGCCGGTGATCAAGATTCTTTTGACGATGAAGAATTAGAATCTTTTGATGAAGATAAAAACACCGACGTTGGTCCAGGGAAACTTTCTGATGAATATAACAACGACGATGAAAAAGAAGACGAAGAAGAAGGTTTTGGTTGGGGTTATGAAGATGATCTCGATGAAGACGAGTTAGATGAAGATGAAGCTTATGCGAAAGGAAAAAGCGGAGGCGATGATTCGTTTGAAGATGATGAAGAATAAAAAAAATCATTCACCATTAAAGGCGATTCGATGAATTCAGGTTCATCAGCTAAAAGTAAATTTACTTTAGAATTGTTTTATTTTGACTCTTGCCCGTTTTGTCGCTTAGTTCTTGATTTTGCGAAGGAAGCGGGCATTAAGTTAACTCTAAAAAATACCCTCACTCAGCCCCAAAATCGCGATTTTCTAATGGAGAAAACTGGTCGAGGGACTGTTCCTTGTTTATTTATCAATGGCCAACCAATGCACGAATCTCGTGATATCGTAAAATGGCTTAAAGAAAATCAGAATCATTTGGATAAAGTTTAGGAAAAAATTAAAATGGAAGTGCGCGACCCAGTCCATGGTTCAATTTTTATTGAAAAAACCATTGAGCCCATTGTTAATCATCGTTTTTTCAAAAGACTAAGGGGCATTAAACAACTGGGTTTATCCGAATACGTTTTTCCAGGCGCTACCCATACCAGATACATCCATAGCCTTGGAGTTATGTCGATCGCTGAACGCGCCTTTGATCGATTATTTAAGGATTATGAAAAAACCTCTGATTTGTTAAGATTAAAAGAAACTCTAAAAATAGCCGCCCTCCTTCATGATATTGGGCATGCTCCATTAAGCCATTCCACAGAACTAGTGATGCCAAAAGTGCAAGAATTAAAGTTACCTGTGGAATTAATTGCCGCCGCTAAAGATCGCCAAGCAACTCATGAGGACTATACTTTAAAGGCGATTGCCGATAGTTCCTTTACCCAGACATTTCAAATAGCGATTGAGACTTTTGGTATCAATCCCATCTGTATTGCAGAATTAATTTTAGGTAAAACACATCATGAAAAATATTTTTCCTATCGAGGAATAAATTATTTCCCCATGTTTCACCAATTAGTTTCCAGTGAACTTGATTGTGATCGCATGGATTATCTCCTGCGCGATAGCTATTTCTGTGGCGTGAGTTATGGACATTTTGATCTCGACTGGACGATTGATAATCTCGCCATTTGTATTCTCAATGATCAAGCCTTTCTGGGAATCAATGAAAGGGCGGTATCTACTTTTGATGACTTTTTGCTTTGTCGATATCATATGTTTGTCATGGTTTACTTTCATTATAAATCTGTTTGCTTAGAGAATTTATTAGCACGATTTTTTAATACCTCCGATGAATACAAAATTCCGGCTGACATTGAAAATTATCAAGACCATGATGACCATTTTTTAATGAATATTTTAAGAAAATCTAAAAATAAATATGCTCAAAATATTGTTGAAAATAAAATCCCAACCAAGCTGTATGAATCCTTCAATCAAACTCAAGTCGATAAACTCAATCAACTTGAAAACTATATGATTGAACAAAAAATTGAGTATATTAAATCTTCTAGTAAAGGCCGACTTTCTAAATATTATGTCAGCTCTGAAAACAATCAAAAAAATTCTATCAAAGTTTTAAAATCTTATCCTAGTCAATCTCAACCTAACGTCATCAACATTGATCAAGCAACAGACTTGTTTGCCAAGTACAGCTCCACTCATTCAATTAATCGAATACATTGCTGGAAAAGTGAACTGCAAGCGCACCAGTTAGACTTTATCAACCAAGTGATCACACAATAGTAAATATTTACACACGCATCCCCTACGTTTAAGCTATTCTTAATATGATTAATAAAGTCGGTGTGTATATCTTCCTTATTCTCATCTATTTAGGTGTAGCGAAAGGTTTATCTAATCAATCTGAACGCGATCTATATTTAAAAGATGAAAAAGTATTTGCTAATTACTTCAGAGAAGCAGGTGCACCTGTTTCCATCATTTTGCAAAATTACTTCACAGCAGGATTTTTTATAAAATCTCATTATCATTATTATAAAATTGTTTATGGTTTTAAAAAATTACCTCGTTTTGTTATTGCTCGAGTTTCAAAACAATTTTTTGAGTCCTATCGACCCTATCTTGGCATGTCGATTTATCATAAAAACTCGACTGACTTTGAAGAGAGTCTTATTCCAGTGCCCCCTGGTGGACCTTACGTTGGCGATCTTGCTTTTGGAGTATGGACTTTTAATGAAGAAGGAGAAAAAATTTGGAGTTTTTATAATGCCTACTCTAGTTTTCCCCAAATGTTCTCATGGGGTAAATTTAGACCCAATTATGAGTTTCACCAACGCATGAAATTTAATGTAAAAAGAGAACAAGCTTTTTTTGGTTTAAACAATGAGTTTGGAACTGATGGAGATTTTACCAAGGCGGTTCACTACTCATTTTTTGCCAAAGATATTCAAGATAAAATAACAATGAACCAATATTTCTCTAAACTCTTAAGCATACAATCGGCGTGGTTAAAAAATGAATGAACAACTCGATAAACTTTTAATAAAAATACTGTTTGCTCTAGTCCTGTGCTTTTTGATTTATATTTATCGTTTTGCCCATCGAATTCTTTATCCTTCAGCAAAGTATCAGTTAGTTAAAAATTTTCAACCTTCTCAAAATCCAGCAGATACGATTCATCTATTCTCAAGAATTATAGGCATAGGATTTGTCTTTTCATCTCTGCAAGTCGATTTAATCGATAAACTCTATTACTCCGTTTTAAGTTTATTGATTCAAGGATTTTTAGGATTCGGTCTATTTCTTGTTTCTCTTTATATTTTAGAAAGCATCACTTTATTTAGTTTCGAATATAATGACGAAATCCAAAAAAGAAAAAATGTCTGCTACGCCACAATCTGTTTTTCACAAACCATGGCCTTGGCTGCAATTATGAAAACAGTTTTAGCGATCGCTCAAGGATCAATTATCTTAACCATCATGCTTTGGCTTTTTTCGATAGTCATAATGGGTTTTGCCGTAAAATTTTATAAATGGGTTTCTGAGCTATCATTTAATAAACTGGTGATTCAAAAAGATATGACGCTGGCTTTTTCTTATATGGGTTTTATTTGGGGCATCACAGTCATTATCATCAGCTCTTTTACTTTAAATGTTGAATCACCTCAATCTTTTGCGGTGAATGTCATACTCAACATTCTTAAAGCGGCGATTGTTTTTCCTTTTTTTCGTTGGGGATTAAAATATATTTTTCGCATACAAGATTTTCGCCAATCAAAAATTGAAGAAGTTAATTATGGATTTGGGATTGCAGAAGGAATAATGTTTTTTACAGCTTGTTTTTTAACATCTGTGATCATTAATCAAATTACTTTTGGAAGTATTTATCCGAATATTAACTAAAAAATGAAACTTGAGGGCCGGATTCACTTTTGATATGGCCATGAAAATTTTCAAGCATCAACTGAACTCTTTCGATCTCAACATCGCCGACTCGTTTAATATATTCTTTTTCCAAAATCGCAATTGAATCGAGTAATGAAAACCGAAATTTTTCACCATACTCAGTTAAAAAAATACACTGTTCACGTTTATCTTTTTGCCCAGTTTTTCTAACGACATATCCTCTTTTTTCTAGGTCGTTTAAGTGACTGGTCATGGTTTGTTTTTTTAGACCACAGGCCTTGCCAATACTTTTGATGGTGGGACCATCATTTTCACAAATAAAAGAAAGAATTTCTAAAAAACTTGGCCTTAAATCAGAAAAGCCACAGTCATTCAGCCTTTGCAATAACTCTTGGCTATAGAGTCGATAGATTCTTTTGAGAAGGCTACCAATGGTTGAAATACGTTTCAAAAGTTAAATCACCTTAAGAGTTGGTAAATCTGGTTTAATTTTTTTAGCAAAACTAAATGATCTACAGCTGCTAGTATGCAATTAATACTAATTCATATACTAGGTGATATACATTCACTTGGCGAGAATATTTGAAAGAAGTGAGCTTGCAACAACCAACACCCTGCAAAACAATCTTACATTTCATAACTCTAAAATTCTCTCACATCCTATAAAAAACAACTCATTTCAAATGGTAAAAATTCTTTATTATAACATTAACTTACCAAGCCTTTTGAAAAGTTAAATCTATGAGAAATTCGGCCCGATAATATTGATTTAGATTTTTTCTATCAATCGGAGTTCTGTTCACATGAAACTACTTTCAATAATCTCACTCTTTTTTCTTTCTCTGACTGAAACCACATTTGCGGTTAATATTTTTGGTCCTGATGACCGTAACTGGGTGCTCGACTACTCCTCTCATCCACTTAACAAAATAGTCAAACTCAGCACTGGCTGCTCAGGTGCCCTGGTTGGTCGCGATTTAGTTTTAACCGCCGCTCATTGCGTAGTCCATGCGGCCCAAAAGAATTCTCTTCGAAATTTAGTTATCGTCGATGAAATCCATGTATATACTCGCTATACTTTGGGTCAATACCAAAACTCTGCTCGAGTCATAGAATTTACAGTAGGATCACTTACCCCAACAAAAAATTTCGAACATGATTGGGCGATTTTGAAATTGAGTCATCCTCTAGGAGACGAGGAAGGATATTTTGGAGTTCGACATTTAGATCCCAAAAAAGATGGCGATAAAAAGCTTACACTCCCAGGTTTTAGCGGCGATAAGATTTCTGGTGAAGTTCTAACTATTCATCAAAATTGTTCCGTAAAAAGTGACGTTGGAAATTTTTTATTTTTACACGATTGTGACATGGCCAGAGGAGCTTCTGGAGCTCCTCTTTATTTGTGTGAAAAGAAAGGATGCTATATCGTGGGAGTCAACGTGGCTGAGCGCAGAGATGGGGAAAAATCTTTGAATGTTAGTCGGTTTTCTAATGCTAGGGCCAACATAGGATTGTCCGCCAATAAATTTATTGGCCATATAACCAAATTAAGAAAATAAATTTTTTTGTTAAGTCTTTTTATTGAATTTTTTCAATTGCTCGTTTTAATTCTTCCGGAATTTTATGCTCATTTGATTGATTGATTTCTGCTCTCTCTGTTTTACTATTATGACCCTTTAAACCAAGACCTTGGCTCCATAATTCTAATCGAGTTTTTTCTTTCGCCGATAAATTAACCATTTGCGCCTGAATAACTAGGTCATTAGCACGAGCTGGCAGGACCAACATAAATGTAAAGATTACCGAAACTGTCAAAATTTTTAACACCATATCTATTCCCTTTTCTAGGTAAATACCTTAAAACACATTAAAAATTCATTCCCTTTGTTACTCTTATTGCAACTAAGTAACCAGTTAAAAAATGTTTTTTGAATTTGAGATAGATGTAATCATGCCAATACATATACCAAAGGTAAAAAGACTAGATCCACCATAGGACATAAAAGGCAGAGGTAATCCGACGATCGGCGCAAGCCCCATAACCATTCCCATATTAATCGTAGTATGCCAGAAAAAAATCGACATTAAACCGATGACCAACATCGAATCATAAAACTTTAACACTGACATCGCGAGTTTTATCATCCGAAAAAAAAGAATGAAATAAAGAGCAATCAGTATCATCGCCCCAAAAAAACCATGCTCCTCATTAAAAACGGAGAAAACAAAATCCGTATGGTTTTCAGGAAGATATTTAAGAGATGCTTGAGAAGACTTTTTAAAGCCTTTTCCGAATAACTGTCCTGAGCCTATCGCGATTTCCGATTGTATTGCATTGTAGCCCGACCCTTTGGCATCTTCATTTGGTTTGATAAAAGTTAAAATTCTTTTTTTCTGATACTCTCTTAAGCCGAATTGATACATTCCAACGCCACTCACTACGCTTATAAAAAATAATATAATAATCGTTTTTACTTTTAACCTTTTATAAAAAAACATAATTCCAGTAATTAACAAAATTAAAAGACCTGTTCCTAAATCGGGTTGTTTGATAATTAAAATCGCTGGCAAAAAAGCAAAAATTGCGGGTTTCCATATTTCGCGAAAACCTAAATCTCTATCTGGGTCATGACGTGTGAACCATCTGGCCAAAAATAATACCACTGAAATCTTCATCATTTCTGAAGGTTGAAATTTTAAAGGACCAATGCTTAACCATCTTTGAGCTCCCATACCAACGTGACCAATGGCTAACACTAAAAATAATAAACCTAAGTTAAAAAAATAGAAAAAATAACTATAACGAAAATAATTTTTAGGATGAACCATACTGACGGCAAACATTATAACCATGGCAATAAAAAATTTAATTAACTGGAGATTATATAAATGCCAAGATTGATAATACTCCTTTTCATGAGTTGCTGAATAAAGATTAAGAATTCCTAAAAGGAATATAGCGAATGCTGTTCCAATAAAACTAAAGTCATATTTTTTAAAATAATTCACAATTGCATTGTTCAAAAAACTACCCTCTTTCTATTGATCTTATTCACTTTCATCATTGCTATTGATCGCCGGAGAATCTGGAGTCACCTTAACAGCATCATTCTCTGTCAGTTTCGCTTGTGCCCAGGCACGATTTTGTTCTTTCTTTTGTTTTGCTATTAACTCTTGGTGTTTAGCTGGTAAATATTTTTCCATATAAGTTTGAATAACTGCGACAACAACTGGTGCAGCTGCTTTTGAGCCAGAACAACCGTGCTCAATAACCGCACTGACGGCAATCTCTGGATTGTCAGAAGGTGCATAACCGACAAAAAGTGCGTGATGTCTACTTTTGTAATCCAAATCTAAACAATTGGAGAACAATTTTTCAGCTGAATGCCTGATCACTTGACTCGTTCCCGTTTTTCCTGACATATCTAAACCATTTCCTCTTCGAGAATAAACTGTTCCCGATGGACTATTGACGACTTGATAGAGACCTTCTTTTAATATTTTCTTGGTCGTTTCAGACAGTGATATTTTTTTCTTTATTTCTGGCTCTGCTTTTTTAGTTAATGTACCCGAGTTAGAAAATATCTCTCTGACTAATCTTGGCTTATAAAGAGTACCGCCATTAGCAATTGCGGCATAAGAAAGTGCCAATTGTAACGGAGTGGTCAGCATATAGGATTGTCCAATGGCACAAGATAAAGTTTCACCTTTTTGCCATTCGATTCCATTACGTTTCAATTTCCATTCTTTGGTCGGAATTAATCCCGATTCTTCACCAGGCAACTCTATTCCAGTTCTCTCTCCTAAACCAAACATATTGGCGTATCTTGCTAAAACATCGATATCCATCATGGTGGCAATTTTATAAAAATAAACATCACAACTTTCCCGCAGCGCTTTTAAAGCATCGACATTTCCATGGCCATGTTTTTTCCAACAATGATACGGACGTTTACCTAAAAAAAATCGCCCAGGACAATTCACAACTGTATTTTTATCTACAACTCCCTCTTCTAGGGCAGCTGCCAAGGTAATGGTTTTCAGCACTGATCCAGGAGAATAATGTTCTTGAATATTCCGATTGCGAAGAGGATTACGATCATCTGTTATAAGTGATCGCCAATACTCAGTTGTCAAACCTCGACTGAAAGCCGCGGGATCAAAACTGGGACTAGAGACCATTGCAAAAACTTCTCCAGAGTTAATTTGAACAGCGACCAATGAACCTACTTGACCTTCCAAAGCTTTCGCAGCACTTAACTGTAAATCTCGGTCGATTGTTAAACGAACATTATTTCCCGGGATGGCCTCAATACTTTTAATACCTTTAAATAAATTATCAGAATTTAAATGTTTTTTCTTTCTACCAAAAGCGTCAACTTCGGCAAACTCAAAACCATTTTCTCCTCGTAAAATTAAATCAAGTTCTTCTTCCATTCCAAACTGACCAATAAAATCACCTAAACGATAATCAAAATCATCGCGCTCACGGTATTTAGGAAGTTGATCTTGATTTATTTCTGAAATATAACCAAACAAATGAGCACCCACGTTATTGTCAATATATTCACGTGAGATAAATGGATCAACACTGACTCCGGGAAGTTCAAAGTTTTGAGTTTCAATCTTGGCCACTTCAGCACGAGAAATATTTTTTTTAATAATGATCGGTTTATAACTGGCCAGTGTTCGATTTTTTTCAATAATTTTATTGATACTAAGAACATCCATTCCAAGGATTTTGGCCAAGATAGTTATTGTTTTTTCTTTTTCAAGTAAATACTGAGGCGTTAGGATGGCATCAAATCGCGGAACATTATCTACCATAATAAAATTGTTTCGACTGAACATCATTCCTCTCGGTGCGGTCAGAACTTCTTTTCTTAAACGATTTTTTAAGGAAAATTCATAAAGAATTTTTCCTTTATAGATTTGCAAGTACCAAAGTCTTGCCAATATAACCGCAAAGGCAATAAGGAGAATGTTTATAATAGCTTGAGCACGAGATCGGTGGAGCTTGATGACTTCTTCTTCGCCAAACATTTTATCCCACTCTTATGGAGTCGGTGGACTTCATATTCCAAATTTTATCTAATAGGAAAAAAAAGAATGGTGCTAATATTGAGATAACCAAACTTTCTACTAAAAAATGTTTGAGATGGTTACTTAAAAAAATAAAATGTCCACTTTTGGTATAATAAATTAAGCAGGTCAATCCAAACCAAACAGCTTGAAATATTTGAGTTACGACGATGATCATCAGTGAAGTTGAAAGATTAAAAAATTCACGAGTATAAGACATGATGACACTAACGACAATTCCCACTAACGTTCCCAAGGCCCATCCTTCATTTGAAAATGCTCCATGAAAAATTTGCAGTAATAAAACAATCAGAGGTAAGTAAGGAGAATCTATTTTAAAACCAAGGTATAAGATAATCAAAACATTGATTGGAATTCGAAAATTAGTAAAACCCATTTCAGGAATTAAAGAAGAGTTAAGTATTTCAAAAATAATCAGCAATGCTAAAGTTAGAGCGGTGGAAAAGATTAACTCGTTAAATCGCATTTTCATTTTTTCTTCTCACTATCAGTTAATTCAAAGTTAAATTGGGATCTTCAAGTAAGACAATCACTTCTTCTAGTTTCGAAAAATCCACCATTGGAGTAACTTGAACTAACTGAGTTGTTCCAAAACTTTCACGTTCAATGAGAGTCACTTTTCCGATCAATAACCCTTTGGGATAAATCTCGCTCAATCCGGAAGTAAACACGGTATCATCTAAAACCAGTGGTTCGGTTCGATTCACATACTTCATCGATAAACGATCATCTGAATATCCTTCAATAATGCCATGTGATCGTGTGCGAGCAACTACTGCATCGACCCGATTGTTTTGATCAAGTATTGAAAGTACATCAGAGTAATTCTTGGTGGTACGAATGATATATCCGACTAGTCCTTTGGAATTAATCACTGGCAACTTTTCGCGAATGCCGTCTTTACTTCCCTTGTTTATGCGGAGAACTTTATGATCGCTAGTTGAATCTCTTCCTATCACTTGGGCCAATTTTTTTGTGGAGATATTTCCTTCACCAAATTCTAAAAGTGTTCTCAAACGTAAATTTTCTCTTTGAATCTCTCCCAACTCATCGATTTTTTGGCTGAGCCAATTAATTTTTTCAGTTAATTCTTGATTTTCTTTTTTAGCGTCGACAATCAATAAGTACTCGTCGACTAAACCTGAAAAGCCTCGTTTGGAGAGAGTTACAAAACCTTTAATCGGAGTGAGCGTTTCAATCACTAGCTTTTCAAAATAGGTAGATTTTTTTGCCTCAAAATTTTTTTGAGAAATTCCATAGATCGAGATCGCCACCACAATTAAATTAAGAATAAACTTTAGTCGCGATGCTTCAGAATTCATAGCTTCCTGGCCAAATTGATCATCATCTATCCTTAGGTGCGATCCGGTTGAAAGATCTTCTCGATATGGGCCAAATCAACTAGAATGACATGGCCTCCAATATCTCAATAGTATAACGAGATTAAATTCAGTCGCAAAGAGTTAACATTGTCTGAATTCGTAATATTAGTGAAAGTTAAAAATAATAAAATCATAATAAGAAAGGAAATTTTATGACCGGAAAAATGCAAAAAACCACCAGCAGTATTATCGCTTTTACATTTATCGTTTTATTGATCCTTGCTTTTGCGATGTCTGGTATCCAAGTGGGGCAAAGAAATGATTTAGTCGGTCGAATCAATGGTGATGAAGTAACATCAAAAGACTTCAACCAGGAATATAGTCGATTGCGCCGACAATATGAGCAGTTTATGGGTGGCAAGCCTTTAACCGCACAACAACTTAAATCTTTTAAAGTGCAAGAAACTGCGTGGAATAATTTAGTGAATAAAAAGTTAATGCTTTCTTTAAGTTCCGATGTTGGTGTTTATATTGGTGACGAAGAACTTTCTAAAGAGATACGTGAACTTCCTTATTTTCAAGGGGCCAATAAAAAATTTGATTTTAACATGTATAAACTACGATTGGCCGGAGCAGAAATTACTTCAGATGAATTTGAAAAAACCACACGCGAAGAAATGCAAGTTAATAAAGTCTCATCGGTCTTTAACTCAATTGGCGTGAGTGATGATTTTGCCGATGCAGTTTTAAAAATTAAAAATGATAAAAGAAAAATTAATTTAGTTCGTTTTACCAAAGAAGATTTACGTACGGTTCTGCCTATTTCGGAAAATGAAGTAACCGCTTTTTTACAAAATCCTGAAAATCTAAAAAAAGTTGAAGAGCGTTTTGAAACTCAAAAAGGAATGCTCAGTATTCAAGAGGAAGTCAAGGCCCGTCATATTCTTATCAATTTTGAAAAAGGTGAAAAACAAGCTCTCGATAAAATTAATGAAGTGACAAAAAATTTAAATGCCAAAAATTTTGCGGATGTTGCCAAGAAGAATTCTCAAGATCCTGGAAGCCAAGCTCGCGGTGGAGACCTCGGATGGTTTTCTCGTGGTCGAATGGTTCCAGAATTTGAAGCCTCTGCCTTTACTTTAAAAAAAGGTGAAATCTCAAAACCCATTAAAACCGTGCACGGCTATCATGTCATCATGGTGGAAGATAAAAAGGCCGGTAAAGATGCCATGTTTACCGATCATAAATCCAATTTAGCAAAAGACATCATTCGTAAAACTGAAAATGTTAAATTTGATGCTTTTTTTGGAGAAAAACTCAAGGAGTTTAAAAATCGAATTATCAACGATCAAAATTACTTTGATCAGTTAAAAAAACAAAGCAGTGGAATTTATATCAGTTTTAACTCAGAGCTAACTCCCCTTGAGAATCGAGTTGGTGGAGTGGAGCTAGAAGAAAAAGAGGTCGCCGATATCTTTAAAGCGAGTGATAAAGATAGTTTAGAGTTTCAAAAAGGTGAGATTTTTACCCTCGTTTTTATCGGTCAAAAAACACCTGATGCTGCCAAAGTGACCAAAGATGATTTTGAAAGAGAGAAGAATGCCCAAATTTTTCAACTTGGAAATAATTTACGCCAAAGTTTAGTAGAGGACTTACAAAAAAGTGCCACCATTAAACAGTATGCAAAATTTGAATAATGGCGAAAGCATTAAATCGTACCAAGGATAATGTTTCAGGAAGATATTATGTCGATGATCAATGCATCGCTTGTGATGCTTGTATCAATGAAGCTCCGGCATTTTTTAAAATGAATGATGAAGAGGCTTTAGCTTATGTTTTTAAGCAACCAATTTCAAAAAATGAAATTGAGGCATGTGAAAATGCCTTGGCCGCTTGTCCGGTAGATGCAATTGGAAATAATGGTTAAAATTTATTGATTTTTGATCAAAAAAAACCCTCTTTAGAAGAGGGTTTTTTTTGGGTTAATGTTAAAATCTATTAACGTTTAATACTGAGCACTGATTGTAACATTTCATCCGCAGTGCTTACTGTTTTAGTATTGGCGACAAAATTTCTCTGTGCAGTCATTAAGTTAACAAACTCTGAAGCAATATCGACGGTCGATAATTCCAATGATTTAGCAAGAACATCCCCTCGACCACCCTCTCCTGGTTTTCCAAGCGCACCTTGTCCAGATTTTCTGGATTCTTTGAAAAGGTTTTTACCCTTTTTAAAGAGCGCTTCATTGTTTTCAAACTTCGCAATGGCAATTTGAGCAATATCTCGTGCCTGTCCATTGTTATAAATCGCCGTCAAAATACCTTTATCATTAAAGGACATGGAGGCCATTTGAGCAGCTGATGAACCATCTTGAGTGTGACGAGAGATTGAAGTTTTGACACCGTATTGTGTAGAAGCATCAAGACCACTTCCACCCTCTTTCACTGATTTACCAAAATCAAATTCAATCGCCTGATCTGGTGATGCACCATTATTGAAGTTAAATGAGCTCGAACGTTTTACTTCTTCTTCTAAAACACCTTTCGAGTTAAATTTTAAGTCACCTTCGGCCATGACTTTCATTTCACCTTCTTTACCACCAGCGGCATCTTTGCCATCTACTGCTGCTCGGTAACGCCATTGATTGTCAGCTGTTTTATTAAAATAGAGAGTAACGAGTCTTTCGGTGCCCACGTTGTCAAAAACGGTAATACTATTATTGTAGTTTGATGTTTTTTCAGGATTTTTAGCATCAAATTCTAAAACTTTACTGGTGGAATCTAGATTCATATAGACCCCAACATTTTTAGTACTGGTTGCTGGGATCGCAATTCCTCCTAATTTAATATCACCTAATTTATTGGTGATCATACCTTTTTCATCTGCTTGATAACCTTGAACACGATAATCATCTGAGTTGATCATGTTTCCTTCTTTATCAAAGTGAAAAGATCCATCACGGGAAAATCCTTTTCCAAATGGAGCATCCACCACAAAAAAGCCGTTTCCAGAAATTGCTAGATCTGAAACTGACTCAGTTCGAGTAATGTTTCCTTGTGCAAAAGATGGAGTTACGTGTGCTAATTTGGTACCAGAACCAAATTGATCACCACCATCCATTCCTTTTAGTGAAGTCGCTAGAACATCTTGAAATTCGGCGCGAGATGCTTTGAATCCATTGGTGTTAGCGTTGGCGATGTTATCACCAATTACGCTCATACCTTCACCCATGGCCTTAATACCAGATACACCGATATTAAAGGACGATAGAATACCTGCCATTTGTCCCTCCTAGTGGCATACTTTGAGTGTTTTAAGAGTGAATCTCTTATAACTCTGGCCTCCTAAGACGGACCGGCCATTGCTCCCAAAGATTTATGTTTAGTTTACAATTACGGTTGAATCAATTTTCGTAAATACGTTTTCTTCAATACTGTTCTTATCCATCGCCGTGACAATTTTATTGTTTGGTACATCAACAATGTAAGCACCATTCGATGTTAAGATCAGTGAATTGTGTCCTCCTTTTTTACGAATACGATCCATTCCTTCTTTTATTTTAAAAAATTCTTCACCATCAATACTTATGTTTCGTTCACCAAGTCTTTTGGCCGCATGAGTGGATAACTGAACTCCATGCTGTGGATCTGCCACCCCTGAATTATTTTTTTCTGACAAATGGTTGCTTAATAATTTATCAAAAGAAGGACCGGAGTTATTTGAAACTTGACCTTCTTTCAATTTGGAATCTGAATTTATCTTATTCGTTCCAGGGATTAAAATTTGGTTAACACTATTTGTTTTCAAATTATTTAGGTCTCCAAAAAATTTTATTCACTTTTATTCGCCTGATAATTTTGCAAAACTTTGGACAAGCCTCTCGCATGACCTACTGATTTATCATTGTGAGTTAAAGCTTGTGTTTTATCTTTAAAACCAGGTAAATTAAAACTATCCACATCTCTTAAAAATACTTTTTTATTGCCATCGACTAATAAAACAACTTCACCGTTATCAAAATTAACTCCGGTCACCGTACCAGTGGCTTTAGATTCTACTGGTATTGATTCGAAACGATCATTCCAGGCTTGAACGATAACTTTATAATCACCAGGAGTAGCTTTTTGTCCGTCAGCCGCCACACCATCCCAGGTTAACGTTTGATTCCCTTTTGATAGATTTTCTAAGTCCATTTGGCGAATCATTTGATTTCGTTGATCATAAATTCGCACCACAATGTTTTGGGCTTTTTCAGGCAAACGAATATTAAAATCTGCTGAATTCGCGTTGGGGGCCAATTGTAATGAAGAACCATTAGTGAGAACTTCTTTTCCTAAAAAACTGGCAGCAAAAAATTTGTTTTCAATCGGCATGTTTTTATTTAAACCTTGCATGTTTTCATTAATGTTTGTTAATTGTTCGAGTTGAGAATATTGGGCCAACTCGCTAGAAAACTTATCTTGATTCATGGGGTTCATTGGATCTTGGTTTTGTAACTGGGCCGATAGTAGTTTTAGGAAATCATCTTTTTTCATTTTATTATGTTGTTTTCCATCAACGATTTTAACTTTGTTATCTAAATCTTCACTTGCTCCTGCGAGCCTATTAAAAACTTTACCAGGATCAGTTTCTTTGGCGTTGGCATTAGCCGATGTTTTTCTGCGATCTTCCCCAATAGAAATATTGGCGAAGTTATTTTTAGTTACCGCTGAATTTGGGACTCCGATATCAGGCATTAGGCTGCTTTCCCTTCTTTAAACATTTCCCATAAATCTTTTCTTCTCTCGGCATCTCGTTGGGACTGTTGACGAGAGCTTTGATCTTTAAATTCTTTTTGTTCACCTTGAGCATTATTCTGAGACAAATTTTGGCCAGATGAATCTTTGTCTAAAAGTTGATTAGATTTTGTATTGGTATTCATTCCAATTTCAAATCGTATATCGGCCAGTTTTATGCCACCATCACTTAAAGCTTGGGAAATTTTGTGTTGATTTTGTAGGAAAAAATCTCTTGTCCCTTCCGAGAGTGAACTAAAGTTCACATCGATGGCCCCATTGACAGTCGAAGAATTCTTAACTTTCAAAGAAAAATTTCCTAGTGTTTCATGATTAACCACGACTTCTAAGGAATTTTTTGATCCGATACCTTTTGACTTAATCAACTCGGCTATTTTATCGACTATTTCTTGAGTTGAATTTCCTTCAATGTTTTGAAGTTTAATTTCTGGTTTATCGATTGATTGAGATTTATCAAGTGACAAACGGTTTTCCGCAAACAAAGTATCGGCCATTTCAATTGCCTTATGAGGTTGAGTCGCTAATTTATGACTTATCTGATTCCCTTCAACTGATTTAAAAGCACCAGGATTTGATTGACCCATTTCTTGAATAGATTTAATCGATATATTTTGATGATCTTGGAACATCTTAGGATTGTTTAAGTTGTTTGAATTGATTTGTGATTGTTGATAAAGCTTTTGTCCTAACAATTTATTCATTTTAAATTTTGCAGCAGGGTTTTGATTGACGAGGCTTTCAGCGTTTTCAAGATTTTCTGCATTTTCTAAAATTTCTAGTATTTGCATATTTTTAGTAATTTGTTGCGCTTGTTTATTACCTTCAGTTGCTAAATCAGGTGATACATGCTGATTGTGTAATTTTAATATTTTTAAAAGTTCCTGATCGGATCGAACCTCTGGGGTTTTAACCAGACTTAAATTTTTATCTTCTAAGTTAACAATTTGGGCCAATTGTTTTTCATTTGCTGGATTTACTTTTTTAGTGGCATTAAGGATGTATTCAAGTCCCGATGACGGTTGATTGATAACTACTTTCTCGCTTGGAACACGAGCTTGATTGGTTTTCAATCCTGGTGCTTCTGGCACTTCTGACATTTTTTGTATTAATGATGAGATTAACTCTTGATTAAATTGTCCTTCCGGATTTTGAGACAGTACTTTCATCAATTGATTGAGTTGCTGTTCATCAACATTGGCACCATCTGGATTTTCGGCGCTGGTTTTTTTCCCAGAAATTTGTGACAGAAGCGCCAGGACTTTTGCCCCCAACTCACCTTGCCCAGTGGTCTCAGCAAGTCCCGCAGGAGCAGCATTGCTCACTGTATTCGTCGGGTTCGATGCTAAATTTAAATTAATATCCACTTAAATCCTTAACTCAACTTCGTTATGAGAGATAAAGCTCTCTGTATAACTTACTGCATTATGAGCTATTGTTTCATATTTAGGTATTGCTTTTGAAGCCGGGCAGAAACTTCTTTTTCCATTAAGTTAAAAATTTTTGCCGCTTGCGTAGCATCGAGTGTCGCCAATATTCTGACTGAAATATCAGGGTCTTGGGTTGATAATACTTGAGCAGCATTAACCGGCTTCATACTCGAGATAACTTTTACTAAATGATTTACTCGGTTTTTTGCATTCTCATCATTTTGAGACATACATCCTAAAATCTTTTGTTGTTTTTCATCAAAATCTTTTATTTTCGTCATCAATGATTTTTCATTGATAGCTAAAATATCTTCTCGTTTTTTTATTAACTCATCTTTTTGATTGAGTTCATTTTCTCGATTTAATAATTCTTTGGAAAAATTCACTAAATTATTGGCAGTTATTTTTTTGATTTTTTCATCGACTTGTTTTTCCACTTTTTCTGCTACTGCTTTTTCTATATCTTGATCTAATTCATCTTGAGTAAATTTTTTTTCATCGATTGATTTTTTCTCAGCTTGTGAAAAAGCATTTGAAAAGATAATAATTCCTAAAAATGCAGTGATCAAAAAAACGATCTTCATAATTATTCCTTTTTAATATTTGTTTGATTGGAAATAATAAATAAATCTTCTCGCTCTTGATTCATTTTTTTATTAAATTCTTTTTTATGAACTTCTTTTTCATTATCTTTGAGTTTGTTGATCAGTTTGGCTTCTCCCATTTTCCCATGGAGTTCCACAATTTTTGCTTGTTGTTTTAACTGTAATTGTTCAAGGTCACTTTTTAATCGTTGAATATGGGCGTGTAGACCTTCGGTATAGAGGGGATAGAAATGGAGGAGTGCACCTTTGGCCCCATCTATTAAGACCTCTTCTTGGGATTGGTACCCAACACTTATAAACTCATTTAACAAATCGATATTCTCATTAACTTTGTTTATTTCTTTGTTAATTAATCCAAGTTCAATTTTAGCTTTTTGCTCTTTGAATTCTCTTAACTTCCTTAAACCTTCTAAGGAAAATTTAAATTTCTTGTTCATAGAGAATCACTTTCTGGAGATTTTTTATGCTCCAAGGGGATTATGGATACGAATTGGATTTTTTCCTTTTTCCAAATAAACGGAATCAACCGCCTGTTCCGATTTTTTTGCGATCTCGACCATTTGATCATATAAATCTTCGAGCAAATATTTTTCACCTATTTCTTGTTTCAACAAAGCGTTAATATCATCAATCACTGCAATCGCCTTATCCACTTTTGGATTTGTTCCTTTGGCATAGGCTCCTACATTAATTAAATCTTCACTTTCTTTATAAGAGGCCATCAGATTTCTTAAGTGACCTGCAATAATTTTATGTTCTTTTGATACAACATTAGTCATAACCCGCGAAATTGAAGAAAGAACATCGATGGCGGGAAAATGATTTTTTGATGCTAAATCGCGACTCAGAATTATATGGCCATCAGAAATAGCTCGTACGGCATCTGTTATGGGCTCATCCATATCTCCACCTTCCACCAAGACGGTGTAAATTCCAGTAATCGAGCCCACTCCTTCTTTTGTTCCTGCTCGCTCCATTAACTTAGGAAGTTTGGCAAACACACTTGGAGTGTAGCCTTTTTGACCTGGAGGCTCGCCAGCACTTAAACTAATTTCTCGGTTGGCCATGGCAAATCGCGTGATCGAGTCCATCATCAGTAGCACATCATTATTTTGATCACGAAAATATTCTGCAATGGTGGTCGCGGTATAAGCTGCTTTATTTCTAATTAATGCTGATTTATCAGAGGTAGCAACAATAACAACAGAACGTTTTAGACCCTCTTCTCCTAAATCTTTTTTTATAAATTCTAAAACTTCCCTTCCCCTTTCTCCAATCATAGCAATCACATTGATATCGGCTTTGGTGTTACGAGCAATCATACCCAGCAAAACCGATTTACCGACACCCGAACCCGCCATAATCGCAAATCGCTGACCTTTACCAGCTGTCATAAAACAGTTGATGGCATTTATGCCAGTATCAAGCGGTTGCGTGATTGAAGGTCTTTGCAAGGGATTAATATGAGTTCCAAAAATTGATCGAGTTTCAAATGGCCCTTCGATAGGCCCTAGTCCATCAATCGGATCACCTTGAAAATCCACAACTCGACCCAACAGTTTTGGGCCAACCTTTATTTCTGTTGTTAAATTTTTTAAATAGACTTTTGTTTCTGAATTGATTCCAGGAAGTTCTTCGTAAGGCATGACCATGCATTTAGCACCATTTATTCCGACCACTTCTCCAGGGCATCGCCCCCCATGCTCAGTGACAAAATCAACATTGGCACCAATGTTTGCCCGCGACAAATTAACTTCGAACAACATACCTTTTGAAGCAACGACCTTGCCAATTCGTTGATAAGGAGTTGATTGTTCATAAGATTTATATATATTTTTAAAATCTAGTTTTTTCATTCTTTAATGTCTTCTGTCTTCAGCAGATTTTCAGTTTGGCCAAAGAGGTCTATATCCTTAAACAATTCATCCATAGAATTAAATTGTTCAGATAAAGTACCAACTAAAATACCATTCTCCGAATGAACAACAATACCATTTTCCGCTAAATGATTCTCAATTCCTTCGTTTGCTGAATCCAGGAAAAATTCGAGACGAACATTCGTTAACTTGCCAATTCTTCCTTCGACCACTGAAAGAATTTCTGGCATTTCTTCAAAATGCTTTTTATTAAGCATAATCAGAAGGTTTTCTTTTGTTCGCAATTCCAAAATTAATTTTTCCAGCAATCGTTTTATATAACTTCCATCATTAGAGAGCTCTCTTAAGGTCACCCATTTGGCAAGAGTTTTGATTAACTCAAAAACTTCATCAAGCTGGTTTTGAACAATCTCTTGTCTTGTTGTCTGGACTTGATTAATAAAATTTTCAAGTTTCACAACTTTTTCCAATGCCGCTTCTTTCATTTGTTTTTGTATAATTTCTTGTCCTAGTAATACTCCGGCTTGGTAACCTTTTTCATAGGCTTCAGAAGATAATTGATCCATCCGTTTTTTAACTTCATCATTGACCCGATCATCTAAGTCCTGTCGTTCTTGATCTTTGATACCTCTGAATTTTTTAACAATCGGTGAAATTTGAAAAGACTGCTCTTCTGCAAATTGCCTTTCTTGCTTGATAATAGAGCTTCTATTTTTCAACTCGGACATTTTAAACTGGTTAAGTTCAGGAATAACAAACTCCTGAACTCTTCCATCTGTTTTCTCAGTTTGCGATTGATTCAAACTTTGAAATTCATATTTCAAAATAGTATTATCATGCACTTTTTTCTCTAACATAGTTTAGTCCTAAACGAGTTGTTCTCCCTCGCCTCCACGTGAAATCATGAGTTTTCCTTGTTGTTCTAACTCTTTTGCTTTTTGGACAATTTCCATTTGCGCTTTTTCTACATCTGAAAGTTTTGTAGGCCCTAGTGCATCCAGATCTTCTTTGAGTAAGGTTGCCGCTCTGTTAGACATATTACCAAACAGTTTAGCTTTAACTTCTTCAGGAGAAGTTTTTAAAGCAATAACTAGTTTATTGTTATCCACTTCTTTGAGGAGCGACTGAATTCCTTTGTCATCAATGTAAACAAGATCTTCAAAGGTAAACATAAGTTTTCTAATTTCTTCTGCTAAATCCGGATCTTTTTCTTCTACGCGAGACATGATTTGTTTTTCAGAAGTTTTGTCCATCAAGTTTAACATATCAGCAATTGGTTCAACTCCACCCAATTGATTAGTATCAATTGATCCGAGGGTAGAAAGCTCGGTTTTTAAAACATCATCAAGTTGGGCGATTAATTCAGGAGATACGAAATCAAGATTCGCCACTCTTAAAACGATTTCAGATTGTAAACCTTCTGGTAATCGCCTTAACACATCAACTTTTCTCTCTACCGTTAAGTGAGCAACGATTAATGAAATAGTTTGTGGATGCTCGTTAATTAAAAAGTTGGCCAAAGTTCTCGTATCAACAAGTTCAAGCGATTCAAGAGTATTAGAACCTCCCACTTCAACAATTTGGCCCAAAAGTTGTTTGGCGCGATCTTCACCAAGAGTATTGATAATAAAGTCTCTTCCACGGTTTTCAGAAAATAAAAGATCAGCATCTTCGTTTAGCATCGAGTAAAAATCCACAAAGACTTTTTTAACTAACCAGATAGGAGATTTTGTAACATTCGACATGGCATTGATCATTCGTTTGACATCGTTATCTCTTAAATTACTGAAAATTAACTGAGTCGTTGTCGCACCAAGCGAGCTTAATAAAACCGCCGCTTTGTCTTGCCCAGACATCAATGAGTATTCTACATCAGGATCTAAAGATTTTTCGCTCGCCACAGGTATCTCCTCTTAAAATTTTTTTCTCTTTAAATTACGCAATTTGTTTTTCACTATCAGTTGAGTGAATCCATTCATGGACAATTTGCGCCGCTTTACTTGGATTACTTTCAATTAATGAAACAATCTTTTCTTTCAACATATTTCCTTCAATTTTTTCTGGATTTAATGTTTCTTCAATTTGTGGCAAAGCATCTTCCAAACCAGGAAGTTTTTGATTCGCCTGAACTCGCTCTAATTCTTCAATAGTTTTAGGTAAAAAATCTTCCACCGATTCGATGGTATTTTCAGTAATCCATTGAATAAAGGGTCTAACCACCAAAAAGAAAAACAGACAAAGGGCCAGCCCGATTGCCAAATACTTAATTAGATTTTTGACAATTTCTCTATTTTCTCGCTGTCGCATAAGTGCTTCAGCCGCTGCTAAATCTTCTCTTGCAAACTCCATACTTCTGATGGTTATTTGATCACCTCGGGACGCTTCAAAACCTAGAGTTGAAACGACAATCTGCTCAAAGTTTTTTAAATCGGCTTCAGTCCACGCTTGATACTGAGTTTTGGCCACTCCGTTTTCAACTACCGGCGCACCACTATTATCCAAAATAGGGATGTATTTCCCATCCACCATCACTGCTACTGAAATATTGCTTACGTTCGCCGTCGGTTTTTTTGATTTAGTAACCTTGGAAGGTACATTGTAGTTTTTAGTCGTTAAATTTTTATTAACATTATTTTTTGTTTCTGGAATGCCTGGCTGGGGTTCTTCTCCCGGAAGATTTGATCTTGCACCTGGTATACCTTGAGGAGATGGCCTTGAGCCTTCAACCGTTTCATTATTGTTAACTTCAGATAAGACCGCAGTATTTTCTTGATCATATTTAGTTTCAGTCGAAACAGCTTCTGTGAAATCTAATTTAACTGAAACCTTGGCTATGACTTTTCCTTCTCCCACGACTTTTTGTAGTATTTCTTCAATTTGCGTTTCAAAACTTCGATTATATTTTGATTCTAACATCAACCGATTAGCGGTATGCGCGGTCATTTCATCCCCAATATTCTCAGATAATTTTTTACCTCGAGAATCGAGAATTACCACATGCTCTGGTCTCATGCCATCAACAGATGACGATACTAATTGGCCTATACCTTGAACTTCTGCCTGAGTTAAACTAACTCCTCTTTCCAAATCGAGTACAACTGAGCCACCAGGTGGTTTTTTTTCTGCGACAAAAGGACTTTCTTCAGGGATAGATAAATGAACCCTGGCCCTTTTTACACCTCTTAAATGCATAATGGTACGAGTGAGCTCACCTTCTTTCGCGCGGGTTTTATTAACCTTTTGAACAAATGAAGTGGTACCAAAACTTTGATTATCAAAAACTTCATATCCAACTGTTCCGGAAAATGAAACTCCTTGAGTCGCCATTTTAAGTCTAAAACTCTCCACCTTATCTTCTGGTACTAGAATAGTTTTACCATCATCTTCCAAGTGGTAAGAAATTTTTTCTTCCTCTAACAAACGAGCGATGGTCGTAGCATCTTCAGAGTTTAGCTCAGTGTAAAGCACTCTAAATTGTGTTCGTGCCG
>JBIKWR010000132.1:0-8892 GCA_044356225.1 Bacteriovoracaceae bacterium
CTGCTGCATGGATATAACCGGTCAGTAACAGGGACCTGCTGGCACCCGGTAAATGATAACAAATGGCCTCACCCAATTGATCTGGTTGTTCTTCAGAATTACGATGTTCCCACTTTTTGGCCAGTAAGTGAGTGGGCCTGATATCAATTGAATGCAGAGATGAGTTTTTCGCCTGAGGTCGAATGTGGATATCTAAAAAACTTAATGCTCCAAGAGTTTGATAATGGGCCTTATATACGGCCTCTTTAATCGACCATAGGGCCAAATTTGAATCGATATGACCATCTGCGTTGACAGTCCTCCCCATTTGATCTAGAGGACCGCGAAATTTTCGTTCAATGCCTTCGCTCATTGCTCGATTGGCCCACTCGATGTCCACACCAAAACAGGCTTGATTTTTATCCGCTGAAATTCCGTGGGCAAAAATAACTGCTACTGCTCCAGGAGTATGGGCCAAACTGCATTTAAAATCTTTTTCATGATAAATAGTTTGCGGGTTTTTAGGATCCATATGGGGAATGATATCTCGGCCAGAAATTTCTTTTAAAGTCTTCGCCATCAGCCATCTAGAATATTGAAATTGTTCATTTCTTTCGGCGGTAGCAAGTTGGGATTGAACGATATAGTCCCTTTGTGGGGCGGTGAAATCTTGCCAAGAAGGCAAGGTTTTTGGGGGATAGGTGAGTACTTTTACGGTCCAAATAGTCATGTTGTGTCACAGAGTTTTTTTACGACAAAATAACAAAATCAGATTTTGCCCATACTCAAAAAAGCTTGATTGATAGCATGCCTTGGTCGTTACTCATTGGCCATTCATTCGCCATTTAAAGATCAAAGATATCCTCATTTTGTTCACTTTAAAGTCGGAGAAAATATATTCTTATGATCGCTATCATGGAGACACTCTAGGCAAAACTTTAATTCTTGAAATCTCTCGAGTTGTTAAATAGCGATACCAAATTGAAGGCCCTTTTTGTATGATAGGGCGAATCTTTTTATCAAAATACTTATATTTAAATTTAGATCAAAGAAAGGAGCCTTTATGATGGAATTAACCTCAAACCGATTTGATGCAAAAACTCGGGCCACTCGTCGTAAAGAAAGAAAAATTCTGCCTCCCGGAAATAATTTTCGGGTCAGTGAATTTTACGGTGAAAATACTTTTGATATTTTTAAATCCGAATTGATCGATCCTCATACGAAAAAAGAAATTCTTGATTCCGTTCAGTCGGAGAAAAAAGTGCGAAGAGAGTCGGTGGAAAAAATAGCCGACATCGTTCGCAAGTGGGCAGTAGGGAAAGGGGCCACCCATTTTTGTCATTGGTTTCAACCATTGACCGGAACGACTGCCGAAAAACATGATGCTTTTATTACTTTTGATAAAGATGGCACGCCGATTGAAACTCTTTCACCTTCTCAATTGATGCAAGGTGAACCCGATGCTTCATCTTTTCCACATGGTGGTGCCAGGGCAACGTTTGAAGCTCGAGGCTATACCAGCTGGGACTTAACTTCACCGTTTTTTATCATGGAGGGAGTCAATGGAAAAACACTTTGTATTCCCACTGCCTTTGTCACTTATCACGGCGATGCTCTCGATGTGAAAACGCCTCTGTTGCGTTCGACCACCAGACTGAATAAAGTCGCCACCGAATTTCTTCACTTGGCCGGTCAAAAAAATGTAAAGTCAGTGAAAGTGACCTGTGGTGCGGAACAGGAGTATTTTTTAATTGATAAAGCTTTTTATTTTTTAAGACCAGATTTAACCATGACTGGCAGGACCTTGATGGGTTCTTTGCCCGCCAAAAATCAACAATTATCCGATCATTATTTTGGTTCAATCCCACCGCGTGTTGAAGCCTTTATGCAAGAGCTCGAAATTGAACTTTATCGCCTAGGCATTCCTGCCAAAACCAGACATAACGAAGTCGCCCCGGCCCAGTTTGAAATGGCACCCATTTTTGAAGATGCCAATTTATCTTCTGATCATGGACAATTAATTATGGCGATGATTAAAAAAATTGCCATGAGTCATGGCTTTGTTGCCTTATTGCACGAAAAACCTTTTGCCTCAGTCAATGGCTCAGGCAAACATATGAATTGGTCTATGGCCGATGACTTGGGAAATAATCTTTTAGAACCAACTGAAACTCCGGAAAATAATAAAACATTTTTGGCAGTGATTGCGGTGATCATGGAAGCGGTTTATCGCCATGCTAATGCTCTTCGTTTTGCCATTGCCGGCCATGGGAATGATCATCGATTAGGCGGCCATGAAGCGCCTCCCAGTATCATGTCGATTTTTTTAGGTGATACTTTGGATCTTATTTTTCAATCGATTAAAAAAGGCAAAGATTTCACACCTGCAGAATTAAAAGCACTGAACTTAGGCGCTCATCATGTGGTCAATTTAAAACGTGATAACACTGATCGCAACCGAACTTCTCCTTTTGCTTTTACCGGCAATAAATTTGAATTTCGAGCAGTGGGTGCTTCGCAGGCGGTCGGTTTTCCTTTAACCATTCTCAATGCGGCAGTGGCCGAAGTTTTTGCTGAATCCAATGAATTATTAAAAAAATGGTTGAAAGAAGGTAAAACCATCGATCAGGCCTTACTGAGTTTGGCCAAAAAATGGACGACTAGTGCCAGTGCTATAGTTTTCAACGGTGATGGTTATAGCGATAGTTGGGTGAAAGAAGCGGCCAAACGAAAGTTGCCTAATCTTCGCCATTCAGCTGCAGCGATTGAAGTATTCAAAGATAAAAAGGCTTACCAATTCCTGATCGATCAAGGAGTCCTCAACACTCGCGAGATTGAAACGATTTATAATGTGATGATTGATAAATATAATCTTTCGCGATTGATTGAGTTTGAAACATTAGAAACCATGGTCTTTCAACAAATTTTACCAGCAGCATTCACATACAAAGAACAATTAACACGCTTGATGATGAACCAAGCGAGTTTAGGAATTGAATCGGTCACCGAAGCTGATCTATTAGGGCAACTCTCGATTATCGTGGATGATTTATATACCGTGACGAATGATTTAAGTGATCAGTATCGATCCTTGAACCAAGATAATCAGATGAATCGAGAAAAGACTTCATTTACAATTGCTGAAAAGCTGATGCCTATGAGCAAAAAAATGTCTCTTCTTTGTAATGAATTGGAAAATATGATTCCAGAGTCCTATTGGAAACTGCCGACTTATTATGAAATGTTGTTTATCAGATAGCAGCGATAGTAGTGGAAAAGAGTAAAAAAAATAATAACGAAGAGTCAGTAAAAAATGAAAAATGGTATTAAAGTTACATTAGTTTTGGCCACTTTGATCATGACGATCTATCTCTTAGTTCGCAAGCCCGAAACATCAGAAGAAGTTCTAGAAAAAGTGGCGAATAGTTTAGAAGGTATACCGATCGATGAAGCGGCGATCGAACAAGTAAGTGACTTGGCCGTTCTTCGAAAAAAACCGCTTAAAAGTAACAGTGAAGCGATTGTCGTCCCTACTGTTGCGGATAAAAGACCGATTAAAGAAAGACAAAAAATAGTAGCGGAAAAAATTGAAAACTTGAGTAAAAAATTAGATGGATGCCGCGAAAAAATTTCAGGGTTGGTAAAAGAAGATGATTTGCAAAAACTCGAATCAAAAGTTTGGGATATCGAAGATGGAAAAAATAAACCCAATGTAACCGAGTTAAGAAAAATCGAATCAGAAATTATGGAAAAAATTGGTGTGGTGATGTCGGTTGAATGGCATATGGACGAAGTGGCGGCGGTGACGAGTGAATTGATGAATGAAGAATTGGCCTCGAGTGATCCGGAATGGACATTACAAACCGGGACAAAACTTCGACCATGCGGGGTTTACAATACTCATCGATTATTAAGTATGTGGACTGATATTATACCTCCTAAAAAAGACGCGACCATGGATGGAAAATTAGTGGAAGAGTCCATCGTTAGTTTTGCCAAAAGCATGTTAAAAGATGCAGTTGGCGCGGCAGGAGTGGCCATGCAGGTAGAGTTGTTGGCCTCATTAGCGGAAAAAGGTTATTTCAGCAAAGGCTTTAGAGACAGTATCCTAGAGTTAGAAAAACGCATGGGCGAAGACCTCGATGCTAAATTTGAAGGCACAGATGGAAACTCGGCTGACTTGGTCAAATCAATTATTGCCGATTACCAAGAAACAGAATTTGCTCGTAATGAGTTTAATGAATTAATCAATCAGTATTACCACGATCTCTAAATTCTTTTTAGGAGATTGATTTTAATCATTTTTGGTGGCGACGATTGCTAAATTTTTGGGCGAAATCGCCTCATCAAAAACTTCTAAAATTTCGACTTGATGACCTAAGCTTTTTATTTTTAAGGCCCGTTGGGCGAGCATGACTGTTTCAATCAAGCGTCCAAAAACATTGCGGATGATGTTAGCGCGAGTGAGTAGCTGAATTTCATTTTGATATTGGGAAAAAAAATGTTTGATGCCGATTCTATGATCGGTGGGTTGAATGCGGTTTAAGGATTTTAACTGATAAAGGACATAATCCTCAAAACTCATTTTTAGATAATCATTTGGATGCATAGGACCAGCATTGCCTGTGGCCAAAAAAGATTTTTGATGATGAACATAATAGAGATATAGGTGGAGCCCATAACGAAAAAGTTTGACTCGCTCTTTCAGGTCAAATTCTTCTCGGGTAAAAGCATGATGTTGGCGACTGGCGAGGGTTAAGGCAAAGGGGGAGAGAGTGATCGATTCATTAGATTTTTTAAATTGGCCAAAAGATCGATGCAGAGTCACCGTCGATGATGTTTTATGGTAACAGCAGCCAAAATTAATTAACGATTTAAGTTTTTGATGCTCAGAAAAAAGCTTGATGATGTGATCTGATAATTCACCACATGCATGCAGCCCAATCGCCATGGATGGAGTTTCTAGTTGGATATTTTCTTTTTTAAGATCATGAAGTTGATAGTGAATTTGACCTGATGATTGAGGTTTGGATGAAAATTTTTGAAAACGCGAGAGACCACTTTTTTGTAAATTTTGATCAAAATCATAACAAGTACAAGAAATTTGATGATAGTGCGCCAAAATATGATCAAGTAATCCCTTGCCGGAACAAAAATCCACCACATGTGATGGTGAAAATTTTAAAATTAAGGGTATTAACCGTTCTATTTCATGTTGTTTTTTTTGAGAAATTTTAAAAAAAGCGCGAGACTCATATTTCATCACGGATGGTATTTTAAATGGATTAAAGATGAGGAAATTTTTTAGTTCAGTGACCAAAGAGTGGAGCTTAGGATAATCAGGCGAAACCACATTCTGCCCATCAAGCCAATAGAGCTCAGTTGCAGAAAATTGCCGAATTTCTGCTAACCATTCTTCGGGATAGGGTGCTTGCCAATGGGGGTATTGATAGAGAATTTCATTTTGCCATAGTTCTTGATATGGTTGTAAAAAATCATAAATAAATGAATAGTTGTTAAGTGCAGACATCGTCTTGTTTTAGCATGAAAGAACATGAGAATACATAAATGAAAGAACAAAAATTTATCATTTTAGGAGCAGGTGTTTCAGGTCTAAGTGCCTATCACTTACTCAAACATTTAGGGAAAGAAGTTCAAGTCTTTAATCGCGAACCCATTAACCACGATGTCCTCTCTGACCACAATATGGTGACCCATTCAGATCAGCTCTTAGACTTTCCTTTTCGCGAATGGGACGTTTTGATTTTAAGTCCAGGCATTCCCTTTGATCATCCTATTGTCCAGTTAATGGTTCAGTTCAAAAAAGAAATTTGGGGAGAGATTGAGTTGGGATTTCGATTTTTGCAGAATGAAAAAATTGTCGCGGTAACAGGATCCAATGGCAAAACCACCACCGTCACTTTTTTAGAAAAACTTTTTAATGACGCCAATATCCACTCAGCGCATTCCACCAGTTTATCGGCCCGCGCCTTGGGAAATATTGGTATTCCATTAACCAGTTATGTTTTGGAAACTTTAAAAAATCCCGCCCACAAAGTGTCTTGGGTCATCTTAGAATTATCCAGCTTTCAGCTAGAGTCACTAAAAACTTTTCGTGCATTTATCTCCTTAGTTCTTAATGTGACGATGACTCATGGGGAGCGATATGCCGATTTTGATTCCTATTTTAGAGCTAAAATGTTGATTTTTTCGCGGCAACATTTAACGGATCATGCCATTCTTGCTGCCGATGAAAAATGGGATGTTAAAAAATATTTAACCGCTCAGGAGCATCGTTATTCTTTAAAAAAAATGAAGACAAGTGAAATTGATCTAGCGTTATGCCAGTTACCAGGTAAGCACAATCTTTCAAATTTAGCGGCAGCTTATGAGATCGCCAAAATCGTTGGAATCACAGATCAGCAATTTAATCACACCTTAAAAAATTTTTTAGGGGTTGAGCATCGAATTGAAAAAGTTCTTGGCCGACAAAGTCGACAAATGTATCGTGTATTTAATGATTCAAAGAGTTCAAACTGGCATGCCACAGTGGCAGCGATGAATTGTTTTGAACAAGAAAGAATGATTTTAATTTTAGGTGGTCAAAAAAGAGCAAATCAAAAGGTGGTCGAACTTAAGGATTTAAAAAATCGGCAGTTAGAAAAAATCTTATGTATTGGTGAAAGTGGATTAGATCTATCTTTAGAATTAGCGACAATTGCTCCTGCCGTTTATATTAACACCATCGATCAGATTCCTCTTCATATTCCAAACGAGTTTAGGGGTGTAGTGCTTTTTTCTCCCGCTTATCCTTCGTTTGATCAATTTAAAAATTATGTGGATCGAGGTCAGCAGTTTAAGAAGTTATTTTTTTAAGAATTATTTTTCAGAAGTGGAATAACTTAAAGGAAGAGTATCGTTTTTTTTACTAAAAATATTGTCAGTGACTGAAATTTTAAGCAAAAAAATTGAAACGATAATGATAATGAGTTGAGATAGTTTAAAATCCATCGCGGCCATGCCTCCTGCATGATTATCGGTACTCAATAAGAATTCTTGATGAAACTTTTTCAATAATTTTAACTTAATTCTAAATTGGCCACAATATCCATTCTCGAGTGGTGATAAACTGCCTAGAAGCGCAACTGATTTACTCGGATAATTTTCATGAGACTCGTAAGAGTATGGCCGAGAATTATTCGTGAAAATTGAGTTTCTTTTTTAAGGATTTGGGTAATTCAGGTAAAAGATTTTTGGGAATTAAGTAGGTAGAAAGATTAAACAAATCGCTAAAGATGCGATTACTTTGAGTGGTGGCCCTTAAGTAATGATGGCCAGTGCTTCCCCCAGTTCCAATTTTGGTGCCCAACATTCGGTGGGCCAAAAGAGAATGTTTGTAGCGCCAAGTGGTTAAGTGTTCATCAAAATCAATAATGGCAAAAAGCAGTTGGAATGGTTGAATCAGGACTGGTTGGTCATGGTACAAACGAATGAAGAGTGCAGCTTTGGTGGCCTTTTTTGATAATTTTTGCATGCCCATGGGTTTGGCATCACTTTCATGGGTAAAAGTTTCGTTTTCCGAAAAAAGGTCATCAAATGTTCTCTGTGTCGCCTCGAACTCTTTTACCTGAAGTTGTTTTTCATTTTCTGGCAAATGGGGATTATTGCGAATGATCGCCAGATCACTTTTTAACATCAGTTCCACGGACTTTTTATACTCTTGCCAAAAATCAAAATTATCAACTTGTAAAAAGGGGGTCCTTTCTAACCAACGTTGGACGACTTCAAAAAGGGAAGGTTCAGTTTCGATTTTTTTAAGATAATTTTGATGTTCATCACTTAAACGAAAATTAAAACTTTGAACATCAAACTTAACTCTTGCTTCTCTTTTAAGTCCTAAACGAATTTCGAGTTCGCGAAATTGATAACTTTGAAAACCAGAAGCAGGAATTAAATAATCACGAAAATCGAGAAAGTCTTCAGGTGTCATCGTTTCCAAAACACTAAACTGGTCGATGAGAATTTTTTGAATTTTTGATAATCGTTCAACTCTTGCTCGTGCCAGGCCCAAGGCCCCTTCGGCCAACTTTTCAGTACTAAAAATTTTAATGATCGATTTTACTTCATGAAGCATTTGTTTAAACCAAAGTTCATAAACTTGATGAACAATAATAAAAAGCGTTTCATCATGGGACTCAGGACCATATTGCCCACTCACTGGTTTTTGACAATCAAGGAGCGTGGAAAGCTTGAGGTATTCGGGATAATAACAATCTTGGGTATTGAGTCTCATACTAAGTTTTTACCAAATACCAATGAAGTTGCCAAACACACCAACTCCATCGTAGATTAGCCAAAAACAATCTTTCATTATTCTTATCAACCAAGGTCTTTTATGGCATTTTTAAGCGCTGGCGAAGTATCCAAAAATATTTTTGAATTACAAAATTTATTAAAGTTTTTACAAGTTGATATGGCCTTTGTTTCAAGTTTTGATGGCCATTTGAACGAGTATGTTCCTCTGGAAGATTGTCGCCGATATTATGTTTCAGGTTTTACCGGCTCAGTGGCTCATGTTCTAGTGCCGGTCAAAGGGAAAGTTAAATTATTGGTGGATGGACGCTACCATCAACAAGCTGAAATTGAGATTAAATCACTGGATTCACAAATTGATGTGGTGAAAGTTTCACCAGAATTGTCGCTTGATCAAGCATTGATCAATGAAGTTGCAGAATTTTCTCAAGGCCATGGTAAAAGTTTATTACTGGAATCAGACCGTGTACCGTTGCATCTTTATCGTCAATTTTTGAATCATGTTAATGTCGTATCATTTGATCATAAAGAGTTAGATTTATTTATTCCTTTACGAGATACCGATCCTTTGCGAGAAATTTTCCCTACAAAAAAAGATGC
>JBIKWR010000015.1:0-29999 GCA_044356225.1 Bacteriovoracaceae bacterium
CCAAACGGTTCTTGAAAAAGGTGCCACGATCCAAACGGTTCAACTTTTCTCAACCATTTGGGTGCTGGCAATTTACGTTAAACCTACTTATTTCAATCTATATTCAATTAATCTTAATTCGTGTAAAAATTAAAAAAAATCATGCTTACACTAAGGAAGGATTTTTAATGACAAAAATACTGGTGGTTCTTATGAGTTTAGTGAACTTTGGTTGTTCTGTGTTTGGTGATCGTTCAGTAGAAGAGTTAAAATATGATCTCGTTAAAAAAGAAAAGTCCTACGAGATTCGTTTTTATCCAGAACATATAATTGCACAGGTTGTTGTTGATAAAGATAATAATGCTGAAAATCGAGCATTCAGAATTTTGGCCAATTATATTTTTGGCAATAATAAAAGCAAAAGTAAAATTGCCATGACGGCACCTGTAATCTCAAATGAAAATAATGTAAGTGAAAAGATAAATATGACTGCGCCAGTTTTTATGGAATCACTCGAGAGTCAAAAACTTGTTATGAGTTTTAGTATGCCCAGCACTTATAGTATGGAAAATTTGCCTGAGCCGCTTGATCAGCAAGTAAAACTTTTAAAAGTAAGTGAGCAATATAGGAAATTCAGTGCCTGGCACCCGGAGCTTGGCACCCGGAGCTCTTAGTCGAATGCCTGGCATCGTTTTTTTTGGCATCGTTTTTTTAAGCAGAAGCAAAAAAAAGATTTACTGATTATTAAATGTTTCACTCATTTTATGTTATTTTATTCAGATTATTTATGATCACAAGAAGTTGACGTTTTTTTAAGTTGAATTTCAATTCCATGAAATTGTGAAAAAAATTTACATTAGCAAACCTTGCCAAGAAAAACTAAACAGCACCAATTGGGAAATTCAGTGCCTGGCACCCGGAGCTTGGCACCCGGAGCTCTTAGTCGAGTGCCTGGCATCGTTTTTTTTGGCATCGTTTTTTTTTTTATGATGACTCAGGTAGAATTTTTTTTACTTAAATTTCTCTTCTAAATTAACAACGTTACAAGAAATGTACCGCAAGCAAATGAGACAACAAAAGAATTAATATTTGTAACTGTCTACTCTATACCGGTACTGGTTGAGATCATACATCTGTAGGTTTCAGTAAATGATCCAAAACAGGCCGTAAAAATCTTGGGCAAAATGACAAAAGGTATTGCCAAAACTTTTACTTCAAAAAAGAAGAGGAGGCTAAGTCACTCTTAAAAAAATAATAAAGTATCACCTACCCTTCTCTGAGCAAGTGATACTTTATTTTGTTTGACCTTAGGGGCTGAGGCCAAACATCAAAACCTTAACACAACCTACTCTTTATCTAAAATATGGACTATCAAACCCTGGGGATGAGGGTTCTGTGAAAGTCAAAATCCACAGATAATGAAGTAACTGCATTTGTCGTTTAATCACATTATCAAACTCTCCTAAATCATATACTAAAATAGTATCTTCTGGTTTTACATTGACGATGGATTCATCAGAAATATGGCATACCGTTTCTGATCGCTTTTTATGTTTCACAACAGCACCAAATTCTGGACCAAAAAGGGGAACACCAAAGAGAGCAATTTTCATGCCAAAAGTATGTTTATCGGTATAAGCTTGGTAATTAGTAACTTCACAAATGTTAACTGATTGTGTTCCACTGAATTTAAGATCTTCAATTGCATTTAAAAGTAAGTTTAATTCTTGTCTGGAAAGATTATCTCCTGCTAGTACGTGTTTTTTTGCTAGATGAATAGCTGAAAGAATCATGTATTTTAATTGCAAGATTTCATTTTTATTATCTAGAACATAATCAATGATACTAGATTTCAACATTTCATATTCGTGAGTTATAATTTCTTCAAATTGATCTACTTCGTCCTGATTTATCAACGTTGATTCAGTAATATGCTCTCGATAAAATTCTTTTGCTTGAATTGATAAGATAAATCCAAGTGAAGCACCCCAATCAGCTTCAATTTTTGCTACAGGTTTATTTTTAAATATTTTATTAAGCCTAACTGTGCGATGAAAACTATCTAGCTCGATTTTCTCTTTTTGATCATGAATGTTTCGCAAGATTTCTCTGAAATCTTTTGTCTCAGTCGACGAAAAACTATTTTGAGAGTTAACTAGTAGAAGTACTAAGAACATTTTTAATATTTTCATAATTTATCCTTTTTTTATTTAATAAGTTTTAGTTTTTTTTATAATCCAAGTTCATTTCGGGCATCAGAGTAAAAATCGAGTATTACAACACGTAAGTTTGAATAAGCACCATAGTTATTAAAAGGAGATTTTGTATAACCGGTCTTATGAGTTAAGATAATCACCTTGTTAATAAGAATTTTTAATCTGTTTTCTTTTTTATGACAAATTTCCGCGAATACATCTGTTTTCATACGTTGGATATCATCCTTCGTGTTTCTTCCATCTTCGTGTTTACCATCTTGATTAAATGCACTGGAGGCTACGAATAGTTTATCTATGCATTCTTCAAAAGTGTAGATTCTCAAACTTTTGGTACTATTCAAAAAATCATTTCTTGAATTATTTTTATATTCAGATTGTAGTTCATTGAGATTAGCTTCATTTAAATTCAATCCATCGCTATTTAGCACCCAAGTAAAGAGTTCAATGTTAAAAACATATTGAAAAGTATCACTGGCCACTTCATTATCAAAAACGAGATATGAAAAACTATTTGATTTATCAAAAGTCTCTATTTCAATATTCATCGCTTTAACAGCAGATTTAATATGAAAATCAACTTCAGTTTTTGTTAGGCTTCCACCATTTACTTTTTTTTGTTCAAGACTTTGAAAATAAAGAGCTTCAAGTTGCAATACATTCACTCTTTTTAATAGATTTAGAAGGTCTAGAAAATTTCCAGATAAATGCTCATAAACGACTTGAGTTATTATCTCTTTTCTATCTTTGCTTAGGTCATTAAAAGGTGTAGTTAGATCAGTTAACAATAATATGTTTGCCACATCAATTCGAATTCTTTGTCCTGAAATTCTAAAATTGACACCCATTTTTTCTGAAATCTGTTGGATATATTTTCTGGATAGACTTAAGGCTTGTCCAAAATTCTTTTGTTCAAGTAAAAGTCGAATTTCGCTTAAAGAACTTTCGGCTTTTTGGCTTAAATTTTCCATCTCTGATTTCCAATTATTTTGCATCTCAGAGACAACAACGTCGTCAAGATAGGTATCATCTCTTCTCGTAATTTCACCTAATTTAAATAAACCAATGGATAATCTATATCCATCATCATCAAAATCTTTAAGTTTCCTTTCGGTGTTCTGCTTTTTTTTGTTCTTTTTTGATGAGTTTACCTTTTCATTTAATAATATTTGCCTTTCAGCCAGGATATGTTGCGCCTCTGCAACACGGAAAATTTCATGGGCAATCAAAACATCATATCTCAATAAAATTTTTTTTCTTTCAGAATTTAAATAAGCATTCCACAAATCTTTTTTTAGTAAAATTTCCTTGTCCGTTGAATAAGCATCTAAGCCGATGAGAACTTCATTTGTAGCTGGGTGAGTAATGACATCCACTGGAAGAACATTCACACTACGGTTCAGAGCTTCTCTTAGATCATTAACATCAATCACATCTTGATCAACTGCGGCCATCCGGTTTAGCACTCTCTCTGCTTCGGTCATAAACAACACACCTAATTCTGCTCCACCACCGCCGACAGAATCACTACCACCTCTTTGACTCCATCCAATTGAAGAAAAACTAAACATTAAAAACAAGAATAAATTTTTCATAAGAGAACTCCTTTAATTGTAATTGGTTTTTTCAACCCTTTTTGTTAATGGGAAAAACTGCACATTTAATTGATAGACTTCGGTACATGGACTTTGTGTCAGAAGACTGGCCAAGTCTTCTTGAAATTTTTTTATTAAATCGCGCGCTAAACTTATTTTCTCTACATTAATAGCAATAGTGCTCGCTGAGATTTCTCGTTTATCGAAATCTTCTTGCATATTTTGCGTTAGTTCTTCATCTGCTTTTTTCATCATTTGTCGATGAAAATTTCTAACTAAACTATGAGACTGAGTTGTATTAAATTTATTATTCAAATGAGATTTTTTAAAATTAGTCTCATCTCCAGAAAGAAAATTTAGACGTAGGAGTCTTTTAATAATATTTTTGACTCTTAATTTTGGTAGACCAAGCTTTTTTGAAATATAATCAATCGAACTTTCAAAATTATCACAAGTTGTTAAATTAAGAATTGCTAGGTGGGCCCAATCATCCAGAATCGAAAACTGGTCTTCTTTTATCTTAAAGTACTTTTCAAAAGCATCATTAAGCATCACATGGTTTTCATATTTAATTTTATAAATTAATTTTTTTTCTACTTTTGATAAATCGAGTAATTCGCAAAGTTGATCAACAAGTTTAATATTGATCATTTTTTTTCCATTAAAAACTTTGCTTGCATGTCCCGCGCTAATACCAAGATCTTTTGCTAAGGATCTTAATGAATAGTTTGGGTCAGATTTCATTTTTCTGGCCAGGCCATCTCTTAAGATTTCAGAAATGTGGTTTAAATCACTTTGTTCCATGAGGAGCTTGTAATCGCGAAAATGATTTCATGCAAGGTAAATGGAAACAAAGCGTTGGCAAAACAGACAACATAAAAAATTTTCAAATACTGGCTTTTTATGATGGTGATAGTTTAATTCAAGCTACTTAGAAAAATTATTTTTTGGCTAAGTGTTGCCGTTGCCCTTAGCATTGGTGCCAGGAAACTGAAGTTCATAGTCGAGTGACAGATACCATAAAAAAATTAGAACATTTTAGTGTTAAAAAAATGGCCAAATAAAGCGGTAAAAGCCATTGCAAGAACTCCCCAAAAAGTAACTCTACATGCACCTATAAAAATATTTGCCCCACCAATTTTAGCAGCTGATGCTCCCAAGACAAAAAGAGTTCCAATGGTGAATAAAGAAGTAGATAAAATAAGATTTTCTAAATTTACTATGAAAATTAATAGTACCGGGAGAATTGCGCCAATCGAAAACATGATGGCAGAAATTATGGCAGCTTGGAGAGGTTTTGCCTTATGAATTTCAATGATCCCCAACTCATCTCTTAAATGGGCTTTTAGCAAATCATGATTTGTTAATTCTAAAGCAACCTCTTTGGCCAATTTTTCATTTAATCCTCTGGCAATATATATATTTTCAAGTTCCTTTAATTCGGATTCAGAGTCTTCATTGAGTTCTAGTATTTCCTTTTTTAAATCTGCTGATTCAATGTCTGCTTGTGAGCTAACAGAGACATATTCACCAGCGGCCATGGACATTGCACCAGCAATGAGTGCCGCCATGGATGTAGTGAGGATTTGTGTTTTATCAAGGCCAGCAAATGCTATTCCCACAATTAAACTTGATGTGGATATGAGGCCATCATTTGCACCTAAGACCGCTGCCCTTAAAAAGCCAACAGATATAATTCTATGTCTTTCAAAATGCATGTTGACCATTGATTGAGCTAATCTTCATTTTCATTTGTATCTTTATCTTCATTATAATAAGGCAAAGTTTTTGAAATGCCTTCTGGTCTAATTTCGGTATGTCTTATTTCTCCGCCTTTTTTTGCAGCGATCGCCAGGAAAACCAAAGCGAGAACACTCAAACTAATGATAACTTTTCCCGCATGTTTTTTTAGAATCTGAAATTTTTGTGAAAAAAGTAATGTAAATAAAGAAAAAATACCGGCGATAAGAGTTAAAATAAATGCAACCTCGGCCATTTCTTCATGATCTTTAACTAAATTTTCAGCAATGCCTGGTAGATGTTCAATCATCTCTTCAGCAGGCTCACCAGTTAAATAAGCGGGAATAACAGTTGCAGCTGTAATGACAATGATCAAGAGAGAAAACTTTTCAAATTCTTGATTTTTTTTATAAATGGCAAAAATATAAAAAATAAGTGCCATCGGAAGAGTCAATATTGGTAAATGGTTTAAAGCTAAATGCAAATACGCAAAATTCATTTCTTCCTCCTCGATTAAAAATATATTTCATTCTAAAATATGAATAGGACTCCATTTGAAACAACCGATTGTTAGCACATTAAAGTTAGTCCAAAGCAAAGCGGTGATCAGGATGCAAGGTATTCACATGTCTAAATGAATATAAAGAGCATTAAGATGAGTGGCCTTAAGCAGTTGTGTGTCTTTTGTGTATTTATCTTAACTTTTGTTTTGTAAAGAAGGCCCTTTCTGATCCATTGATGGCGAAAATTCTGATGATGAGTTTCATGCCAACTTAAACCGCCGCGGCATTTGTACGTGATACTTTCCCCGAGCAGTGCAATTGATGCTTTGTTCACGAAAAGTATCACCTACCCATTAGAAAAAATCTTTTTTATAAATCCGCACTACAAACGACATCCATAAAATTATAACGGTTCTTTTGAAATTTTCTTTGAACAAAATTAATTTCACCATTGTTATAAATAAAGCCATATCGAAAACCCAACAAATTTGTAGTCGCTGTCCAAATAGGTTCATTGAAATGACTTCGGTATTTGAACTCATTATCAAACTTAACTTGTTTGATAATATCTTGAGAAAGATTTTGAAAATCTTTCACTGATAAAAGTTTCCAGTTTAGTTTTAAATCAAAATAGTAAGGCGGCTTAGTCAAAAGAGGGGCCATTATTTTACTACAAATACTATCGATTTGATCGTCTGCAGGATGCAGAGTTGAGGTCCGTCCAGTGAAATAAATCAATTTTCTAGACGAGTCATGCAAAAATATTCTATCCATTCGACCTTCGGAAAGCAGTACTTTAAAAGGAGTGATCTGATCTTGTGGATAAATGAGTGAACAATCCTCTCTTCTTTTTTGTAGATTTTTGTTAGGACCGAGTCCACAGCTGGGATAATACCATCCAACATAATAATGTAGATTAAGAAATTTTCGCAAAAGATAGACCTCAAAATTTGTCACTTGATCTTGATTGCCATAAAAAAAATCATAATTTATTGAGGGATCAACTATTTTTGTCAAAATAGATTCCACGAGTTTTTCATACTTTTCATTCGCTATATCTATTTTACCATTTAACTGCAATTGAAGTTTTAAAGATGAATACCTATTCTTATCAATTGAATCTGGGCCATACTTAGCAATAAAATCATCGAGGTAAGTAATTTGTTTTTGAATTTCTAGTATCTCTTCTTCAGTTAATTTTTTAGCACCAACATGGAGTAACTCTGATTTAGTAAATGGAGATAGTTCGTTGTCGTTATTGGCAGAAGAGAACGAATTTTTCAACACGTTAAAAAAGGATCTCTTGATATCATCTAAAAAAAATCTTCTTTGCGCTCCCAAACAGTCATTTTCTATTCCCCTTGAACAGATGGTGACAACAATGATTTTATTTTTTTTATCTAAAACCCACTTTGAAAGTTTAGCATCAGGACCTGCCAACATGACAGTTGCTGAAAGATTTAAAACAAAAGTGAAATTTAAAATAAGTGTTAAGACAAAAAAAAGACGAAATGATTTGTTTGAAACTACCTTTTTCATTTTTTCAATCCTTTGAAAATTTAATAAGAATAAAAGTAACGTTAACTCTTAAATTTCACTTTGACATTTTTCATAGTAATTTTTTTGTTAGTACCGCTTATGAACAGTTGAAAATCTCAACCAGTACCAGTATGTAGCGGTATTGGATGATTTTTGTCAGTGGATCTTCGCCTGATGTACGCCAAAGGGGTCCAATCCAGTGAGTAGATTGATTAGTATTTAATAATCCCTAAAAAAACTGGCATTCCTAGAGTTATATTAAATGGGAATGTCACTCCAAGGGCCATAGGTATATATAAACCAGGATCCGCTTCTGGAGCGGCAAGGCGCATCGATGCGGGAACTGCAATATAAGAAGCGCTCGCAGCTAAAATTGAAAACATGAATCTGTTGCCAACATCTGGTGTAACGAACTGACTGACATAAGCAACTAAACAGCCATTGATCAGAGGCACGCAAATTGAAAAGATCAAAACAATTTTTCCATAATTCAAACAAGCTTTTATTCTTTTCGCAGTGATCATTCCCATTTCTAAAAGAAAGATTGAGAGAAAGCCTTGAAAGATATCTGTTGTAAATGGCTTAATACCTTCTGCTTGTTTAGAATCAGCGATGAATCCAATGACCAGACTGCCTAAAACCATAAGCACACTTCCATTGGTAAATGAGTGTCCAATTAAACTTTTGAGACTCATTTGCGAACTGTCTTTTTTTTTCTCGTATTTTCGCATAAGAATAACAGCAACAATGATTGCCGGAACTTCCATTAAGGCCATAATGGCCACCATATGTCCGCCGTAAGATATTTTTGAAAACTCAAGAAAATTAGCGGCAGCAACAAAGGTCACCGCGCTAACCGAACCATAGGCAGCGGCCACTGCTCCAGCATTATAAATTCCTAGTTTTCTCTTGAGTATGTGGAAGCTATAAAATGGGATTATTACAGCTACCATTAAGCCAAAGAGAAAAGAGATTATAATTTCCCCAGAAATTTCAGCATGGGCAAGCTCTTGACCGCCTTTAAAACCAATAGAAAATAAGAGATAAATAGAGATAAATTTAATGGTTTGAGCAGGGACTTCAAGATCACTTTTTACGATCGAGGCCATAATTCCAAGAACAAAGAACAACAACGTTGGGTTTGTCAGATTTTTCATGATTAAGCTAGATTCTATCATTTATAGATCCTTAAAAGAGGATTTAAGAAATTTTGTGTTTGAAAGCCGATAGTCTTGATCCGTGGCCGGAAGTGACCATATTTATTCTTCCCTTTTACTACTACCAGCTCAGAATATAATATTCAAGTGAGAGAACTTAAAAAAAAAACGCGCTCACCACTTACTTCTGTGACGGGCGCAATCGCCTCAAATTAAAATAAATTCTGACGTTTAAATTTTAAGTCGAACTCGGTCATCAAAAAGAATTGAGAGCTGGTCAATCATTTCGGCCCATCCCTGCTTGGTCATTGTCCACTTTTTACTCGCTTTAATGGTGGCCAAGTGTATATAGCGGCACTGGATGTATATTGTCGAAGCTCCGCGTGTGTTCGATTTCTTGTTTTCTGCAATAGTTAAATTATTCATACAACAGGAGTTTTAAATAGATTTTATCTTAAGTTAGCCGCATTCGAAGTTGGCACACTAATTCTAATCTATTTTTTTAATGGAGACTTCACCTTTCTCATAAACAACATTCGCTCGGCCAGCGATCAATGCATCCACGGCGCCAATAGAGTCTAACTTTTTATCTTTATAACTTAATTTATGTAATACATATTTAATCGAATTAAGCCGTGCTCGTTTTTTACAATCTGATTTAATCACTATCCATGGCGCATCTGCAGTATCTGTGTGGAAAAACATCGCTTCTTTTGCTTTGGTGTATTCTTCCCATTTATTTAACGATGCCAAATCGATCGGACTTAACTTCCATTGTTTGAGTGGATGATTTTCACGTTCCTGAAAGCGACGTTTTTGCTCTTCCCGGCTTACGGAAAACCAAAACTTAATTAAATGAATGCCGCTCTTAACTAACATTCTCTCAAACTCCGGTGTCTGTCGCATAAATTCCAAATACTCATCTTCACTACAGAACCCCATGACTCGCTCGACGCCTGCTCGATTGTACCATGAGCGATCAAAGAGAACGATTTCACCGGCCGTTGGTAAATTCTGTGCGTATCGCTGAAAATACCACTGTCCTCGCTCGCTCTCTGTTGGTTTATCAAGTGCGACGACTCGTGCCCCTCGTGGATTTAAATGTTCCATGTAGCGCTTTATGGCCCCACCTTTTCCAGCGGCATCGCGACCTTCAAAAATAATTACGACACGTTGTCGAGTCTCTTTAACCCATGCTTGCAATTTTAGAAGTTCAACCTGGAGTTGGTATTTTTGTATTTCATATGATTTTCTGGACAGTAAGTTTTTATAAGGATATCCCCCAGATCGCCAAGCTTTTGATAGTTCTTCATCTGGGTTTGGACCTGTTGGCGGCTCAGATAATTCGCGATAGTCCATAAAAGCTTTGAAAATATTTTTAATTTCCTGAGTGGAATAATTTTTAAGCTGATTAGCTAAAAATGAAGATTCAGTTCCAACTGCTGAATCAGCACTTTCCTGAATGGTGAATTGCTCTAACTTGTTTTTTTTTACTACTCTTCCTATTGGAAGAGTAGTAGGTTTTCTAGTACGGATTTTTTTTGTTTTTTTCATCGATAGATCATCCTTTAATTTCGAGCAAAAATAAATAATATAAATCAATCTTTAAAGACTAAAGTTCTAATCAAAAGCAGATTTGTGAATGATACTGCCGGTAGCAAATACCGCTGCTGCAGAAATAAATGCCGATATCAAGACCTTGGAGGATAATGAAAGTTTCAATCGATCGTTTCCTGTTTTTTTTGTTATTCTAAAAATGGTGCTAACACTTAATTTTCGGATGCTATAAAAATAAATATACGATTTAGACGAAAAATTTTATTACAGCTAAACTTCAACAGAGTACTTAAGTGATATTGATTCCCATGATTTTTTATCACCATGGGAATCAATACCGGCACTGGAAATCTCAACCAGTACCGCTATATAACAAACTATTGCTTTAACGTAATACAACCACTTTCGCTAACTGAAGGTGTATATTTCACATATTTTAAGTCCAATGAATTAGGGGCTTTCCCAAGGAAATTTCCTAACGCAATTACATCGATATTTTCACCACCAGCAATTTCCACGTTGGCAAGCTCAACTAATCGAGGTGGTTGAAGTGCGGGATTGAAAAATGTTTCTGATGATCCAACCAGTGTTGGGTTGAATTGGTAATTACCCGATGGAAAATCTCCCATTTGATAAGTTGACCGATTTTCTTTTTTACTCAACCTCGCCAATTCATTGGTTGGATTCAGTCCATCTGAAATTCTTAAGTCGATTACAACATTTGTTTCAGACATGCGGTACCAAGTCCCTTTCCAACGTGTTGGGTTCACTGTCGGGGTTATGTCATCAATGAGAATAAAAGGGCTCGCGTTACCATTCATCGTTCCCGTTGGTCCTTGGGCCGGGCCACCGAGAATTACGGTATGACCAAGGTTGGGACCAAAGACTGCTTTTTTAGAACCTAAGATTTTTCCAGAGGCAACATCTTTAAACTCAACAGTGTACGAACCTGGTTTGATTTGAACATACTTAGATACATCTCGAAACTGGAGGTTGGTCATTTCTTTTTTCATCTTCTTTCCAGTAATCGTTACATTGACGTCACCATCTTCGAATGGTTGACCATGGATAAAGCGAATGTTGGTTGGACATGTCGCCAAGGCGATAGTGGAAGAGAAAGCAATCAGTAGAGGTAAAATTTTTTTCATAGTGAACTCCTTGTTTGTTTTTAGAGATAAATATGATTGTTAGTATTGCTTAAAACGAAGTTAGACTATTTTTAGTGATAAAACTTAGGATTGATCATTACTTGCTAATTTCTGTTCGTAAGAATAAAAAAATGTCTGCAAAAAATATTTTTTTACACCTTGTTCGCAGGATGTACCCATTGATTGAGATCAGCAAACCAGGCGATTAATACGGGATCATTTATGCCAAGTTTTTGGCATTCAGAGCAGAGCTGTTGCTGAGAAAAACGAAATTGAATATCTTGTATCAATTCATGTTTCTTATCCATGTTAAGAAATAAATTTTGAAATTTTCGACTATAAAGATTCTCAAGAATGATTAAACGTTTTAAATCAATGTCTCTATTTGGTAAAAGCTTTAATTGTAAAGCATTCCATTTTAATTGATAGATAGGGGTGGAGCCATCGTTATGGATACTTATTTTTTCATAGAGTTGGGGAGAGTGGAGAGGATTTTCTAGCGCACCAAAATCAAGAAGATGCTGGTAGAGTTCGGCATGTTCAATGGAGGGGGCGGTAATCAGAAACATCGCATTTTTTTCTACCGGGGTTGCGTAAATCAGGACTCCGAAACTTGAATTTGAGATTTTATAGACCTTCTTCATATTTTAATTATGGTACAATTTTTAGGGAGTCGTCACTTTATCATAGTAAAAAGGTGAAAAACAGGCCAGTACCGCTATATGCATTCCAATGAATTGGTCATCGATGCTCATCTAAATCGGGCAAGGTTTTTTTAGTCTTTAGACGGGCCATAATTATCTGGAATAAAATTATCAGAAATAAAAATCCACCACCAACTTGGTAGATCACGACATCAAAATGGATAAGCAGAAGTAATGACGTTATGACACCTAGTATGGGCAACACTGGAACTGACTTAATACTCCATGGGGTGACAAAAGGTCGATGGACTAAAGGTCGTTTAAATCGCAGTAAGATTAAGGCGATATTGACCAAAACAAATGCCGACACTGTGGCGAAAGATGAAATGCTCGCCAAGACCTCCACTTTTCCCAGTGGCAATAATGCACTTGCCACTACAAAAGACAGTATTGCTGCCACCCACGGTGTCTTTCTGGTTTTAGACAATAAGGAAATTTTTTTGGGAATCGCACTCTCTCTGGCCATTCCGAAAAGAATTCGACTCGTCGTCACCAGCGAAATAAGAACCGTATTGGCAGTTGCAAAAAGAGCAATACCTGCTAAGACACCCGCCACCCTTGGCGATAGGGGGCGGATAGCATCTGAAAGGGGGGCCGCACTTTGCAGAAGTTCATTAATTGGCAAAAGGCTCACCGCTGAGAGAGCAACTAAAATATAAAGTACAGTCGATACTCCAATACTCAGCAAAATTGCGCGTGGTAGAGTTTTCTCAGGGTTTTTGGTTTCCTCAGCAAAGTTCACGATGTTTTCAAAACCAAGGTAGGCAAAGATAATCAGTGAACTGCCAGAAAGTGTTGCAAGTGTTGGCGACGTTAGTAAGGCTTCACCAAACAGCGGAGACTGTATGCCAAAATAAATAAAAATGATCAACCCAGAGATCTCGATCAAAGTAAATCCTAAGTTTGTCCAACTGGACTCCCTAATTCCTAAAATATTTACGGCAGTAAATATCGCCAGCAAAATAAAGGCCATTAGCAGCGGCGAAAAAGAAATAAACTCTTGAACATATCCTGCAAAAGCGAGGGCCACTGTCGATGAAGTGGTAATGCCTGCAAACGCCATCATCAGTCCACCAGAGCTTGCCACCCACAGCGATTTTGGAAAGGCCTCCTTCAAGTAAACAAATTCTCCCCCCACTCGAGGAAACATCGCCGATAACTCAGCGTAGGATAAGGCGGTCAAGATCGCAGCAATCGCTGCAAAGAGTAGACTTAGCCATACTCCTTCACCGGCCACTCCCGCTGCCTTTCCCACGATGGAGTAAATGCCGGCACCGAGAATCATTCCGGTTCCATAAAAAGTAAGCATCGGAAGACCCAGGGTCCTGTGCAACTTAACTGATGACTCTGGGGATTTTAGGGCCTTTTTAAACATGAAGTACCTTAATAAATAAATACAGAAAACTTAAGCCAAATGGGTTCAGGATCTTTTTTAAATTTTGCTCATCTCGATTTACTTCATTTGTTTTAATATGGGTACTTTATTAAAAATAGAAATAAAGTAAAACAATTGAAGGGTGTTCGGAAATCCTAGCTCATTATGAAAAAGTTGGCCTTATGACTAAGTTAACCAAAAATCATAAAGAGGATTTAATAAGTTCAATATGGACTTCATTTCGTCGCAAAAATGGGATAGTCCAAGGAGGATTGTAGCCGGCATAAAAATAATCGCCTTGTTGTTGATACTGCTGATATTTTTTAAGCCAGTCTTTGAGCTCGTTAGCTTTTTTATCAGTTTTTGATTTGGATCTAAGCCAACTAAACTGATGACTGGCGACAATTCTTTCATCTATTTTTTTGAACTTGATCCTATCATCTAAAGGCACAGGGAGTTCTTCCAAAGTGTATTTTGAGGGCATTGAAAAAGTCATGGTAAAACTTTCACCTTCTTTCTCTTTCTGCATAGTCACAGGAGAGGTCATGGGGATTTTGGTTGAGTCTTGCTTTATCTCCACAGGTGAAGTCATCGCCAATTTTTGATCGCCCTTATTTTTTCCAAAAATATATCCGGCAAGGATTCTAAATGCTTCACTCGATGATTCATTAAAATCTCCTTTAATAGTTGTTTGCGCCACGAGATAGGAATCGTATTGGCGGATTTCAAAACTACCTTCTTTAAACAGAACTTTGTATTTAGGACTTTCTTCATTTTGAATGCCAAACAAAGAGCAGGAGCTAATAAAAAAAAGGCCGATAATAGCAGTAAGTGTTTTTGCGCTTTCAATTTTCATATGGTCTCCAAAAAATATTTTTCATACTGCTTCAGTAGCATTGGGTTGTTGATATTTATTTTTTAATAGGACAAGTGCTCATTCCCAAAATGGGATAAACCGGACAGAAAGAAAAAGTTGCAGTTAATATGGGAACAATTCCCACCAATCCCCAAAGAGTTTGCGGGCCAATGACCGTCAAAGATAATAAACCTAAACCAACGATCAGACGAGCGACTCTATCGATACCACCTACATTCTTTTTCATAACGACCTCCAAAGTCTATAGCGGTGCTGGAAATCTCATCCAGTGCCGCTATATATGTTTTTATCTAAGTATAGGTTACAAGAATCGTTTTCTTTAATCATTGAAAAAAATCATAGAAGTTAAAATTAATCATTATATATAAGAATGATAAATTTTTAGTCTGATTTTATTGCGACCTTAACTCGGCCAAAAGGAGTCGTCGATAAAGTGATTCACCCATTGACTTAACTTCAAGTAGGCCCATCCGTTTTAAGTAAGCTGATTCTTTGGGCGATGGTGTACCGACAGTTAAAGATTTAAGGATCGCCGCGAACAAACGTGGTTTTGAAGCGGATTTGTATTTTAAAGATTTTAAGACACTCGCTAAGTGGATTTCCTCGTCGGTAAAATCTGTACCAAAAGGAAAGTCGGGAAAAAGGCCCTGACTTTTGAGCTGATGAAAGCGCTGGCGGATAGCGGAGGGCGTATTATGGCGAGCGTGAAGAGGGATCTGATAATCTGAAGAAAGTTTTCCGGCGGCCTTTGCCTGCATCACTAGTTTTTCTTGAAACCTTGAATCAGCAATTTCAATTAAAGCAGCAGCAACTTCCGAATCAGTTTTACCTCGCAGTTCAGCGATTCCGTACTCGGTAATGACAACATCTCGCAAGTGTCGAGGAATGGTGATATGGCCATAGTTAAAAACGATATTGGAAACTTCACCACCTGCAGATGTTCGCGTACTTCGCAATTGAATGATCGACTTTCCACTTTTAAGAGCGTGCGCCATGGCGACAAAATTGTATTGGCCTCCCACTCCACTGATAACAAGATTATTTTCTAATCCATCAGAAGCTGCCGCTCCGGAAATTGTCATCTTTAGACATGTATTCACAAAACGAGCATCTTGACGGTGGAGCCGATCCAATTCCTCATGGCCATAAAGTTGATTGATTTTGGTGACACTTTTCATATGAATCTGTCGGCGTTTTTCATCGGGCAAATGGTGAAGCCAATCGTAGAATTCTTGGCAACCTAAAAAGAATCCACCGTGGGCCACAGCACCTTGGCGCAGCTGATCGCCTAGACCACTTGCCACCAGGGCTTTTAAATTGACGTCGATATTGAGATCACCATCAATACGCTTGCCATCGGGAAAAATAATAAAACCATTTTTAAAATTTAGGTCTCGTCGCAAAATTCCAAAATGCCGAAGCAAACTAAAATCAACATTGGAAAGTTTGGCTTGAACCGCATTCCACTTGATCAACTGGTAAAGAGTTTCGGGCGTGACAATTTCACTGATCACACCTTGATTAATTAATCTTTGTAAGATGACATTATCGTAAACCCGACGTTTTAAAATATCGGCATTTATCAGATGCATAAAAGAGTCAACGAACATTTCACTGGCAGCAAATAGGCCCTGAGTAAAGGGAGCTGATCCACCGAATTTTGTGATGAGTTTGTCATAACGGTTAATGATCTTAAATTCATTTAAAGCATTAAGATAGGCAGCGTTTTTTTGGTGGCGCAAAACTAAACTATAGGCAATGGCATCACCCAAGGAACCAATACCTACTTGAAGTTCGCCACCATCTTTAATTAACGTCGAAGCATAGAGGCCAATCACATAATCCTTGTATGAAACGGACATCTTTGGTGGAGCAAAGATTTTAAAATCCAAGCGGGAGTCATCGAGAACGAAATCAAAACGAGAGATAGGCACTACAGCATCACCATACATAAAGGGTAAATGGCGATTGACCTGCGCGCACACGACGAGCTGATCCTTGGCATGTTTTTCAAAATGCTCCATGATATCAAGAGTCACATCGGGATTACAGCTGAGGCTGAAGGTGGTTTCGTCTTTTGACGGCGATACTAGTTGCGCCACCACATTGACTCCACGATCGATTAAATCGCGCGCCACATGAGTGTAGTTGCAGGAGATATAGTTTTCTTGAGATTTCCGATTGTGCAAATGTTTTCCCGCACGAAAATAAAATTCAAAAATTGTAACATTCGCAGGCAGACCTCGACCCAGCCGCGCTTCTTCATAAAGTAAATTGGGATAATCGCCAAAAACGCGATCAACGAAGGGTTGTAAAAATTTTTTTTCTAGCAGACTGGCGGCGGTTGGTTTGTTGAGTGTGAGTGCAGTATAAATTTCAAGTTGGATTGAGGAGTCGGCCTGGGCCTTGAGAAAAAGCGCATTAACAATATGATTGGGTTTTCCCGCTCCCAGGGGAATCGCTAGGCTAATTTTTTTTCCAACCTTGGCGATGATAGCATCCGCCAGGGCGTGTTCATTTTTAAATTTCATTCATTAATCTTAATAGTTTGAAAACTATAATAGCAATCAAATACCTTTGTTTAGAAAAAAAATTAGATGATATTTCTCGGTTTTTTTTCTTTTGCGTAAAAATCATCAATGACTTTTCAGAACTCTAAGAAGAGGTAAATCGGATCTCAATTTCAGTTGTGAGCAATCTCTGGTAGAAGCGCAGCTTTTCAAACAACGGGTACCAATCAAAAAGTATCAGTTCAATGGGTTTCCATATTGAGACCCAACCAAAAATGACTATTCCCTCGCGTAAAATACCTAAAAAACCAGGAGAACCGGGAGGAATTGGCAGGTTTAAGTTCTGTGCCACGCTAATACAACTGACCAAGATCACTAGACCTATGAGCAGAAATAATTGCGCTCTTTTTATAAAAGTCTTGAGGTCACCTCGTTGAAGATCAATCCGATAACTAAAATAGCTACGAATCGCCTCGCGGATTGAATCTTTGGGTAAATCCTTGGATTCATTTTCCTCCACATAGATAACGATCTTAAGCAAGCTTGAAAGCGAGAACTCTCTGACGGCGGATAAAATATACTCAACAAAATCATCATCCAAATCACGCTCTCGAAACGGAGCAGGATCTCTGGCATCAAATAACTGCTGGGCATTTTTTATCCGCACTTCAATTAAGCGCTTCCCTTCGGAGTGCTTGTAACGATGTTTTTTCTTTGATTCGCTCATGGCCATTTCTTTATTTAAGTTTAGGGTTGGTAGAGGATCGTAACATTTACAATTTAGCTTAAAAACAATTAGTATAAGGTTTAAACATAGGAAATGGATATGAAAAATTTTATTTACTTAATTTTGCTTTTTACCTTTTTAGTGAAAATAGTTAATGCCGAGGATTTTGTGGTTGAAGCTAAAAAATTGGCGACTGATTTAAAAACTTCATTGATGAAAAATTTGAATGAACAAATTGCAAAAAACGGAACAATTAAGGCCATCTCCTTTTGTCATACTAATGTTAAGCCTATTGCTAAAAATGCTGCAGGATCAAGAACTCAGCAAATTGAGTTTGGTCGCACCTCGCATAAGTTAAGAAATGAAAACAATCGAGCAATACCATTAATGGAACCTTACTTAAAAGAATTTGCAGGAACCTTTAAGGGCGACCTTAAAAAAGAGTATGTGGTAATTAAAGATAACGTGGGCAAACAAATATTCTTAGAACCATTGTATCTTCAAGCGGCATGTTTACAATGTCATGGACAACAAATAAACCCAGATGTTCAAAAAAAAATATCGGAACTCTATCCTAAGGATCAGGCGACCAATTTTAAGTTAAATGAATTTCGAGGATTTATTTGGATCAAAGAGATTTAGGTTAAGATTGCCGGTAACTTTGTGTAAGATGATTTCATGTTTAAGAATTGATTCAGTAAGGTAACTAAATTTATTGAGTAATAATCCAAGTGACATTAAACCTGCTAAAATTGCCTTATTGTTATTTCTCTTTCCTGTATTTACATTGGGCACAGTTCTAGTAACGATGCTTTCTGTTGATGGCCATCGAGTAGATCAAGCATTCAAAATTAGCTTTGGCGGTATCAAGACTACAAACAAGATTTTTTTAAAAAAACTTTGAAATTTTGAAGATCACACCTCTTATTAAGGAAGTGTGATCTATGATGATCTTATTCTATTTTTTGCAAGCCAAGTCATAATAATTGTATTCATGAAATTGAACTAAACTTTGAATTTTCGCGTAACAACGTCCAAAAGCATCGGCTTTTGCTTCTTCAGCATTTTTTCCAAAACCTTGAATGTGGGCAATAACTTCTTCAGAACCTGAAGCCGAGAAGCCTTTAGTTTTTGAGAGTGGTGATAACTCTTTGGCCACTTGTTTGATAACTTTTAAGGAATGACCTACACCATGGAGATTACTATAACATTTACGAGGGGCATTTAGTTTCCCCTGTTCTAAATAATCATAAAGTTTATCGATGCACTTTTTCATCGCATTATTACAAGCTGCAGTTAAGGAACCTATGCCTGTGCCAATCAATTCATCGACGATATTTCCATTTGCTTGTCTTAATAACCCATAACACTGATAACTTTGTGTTGATGATCCTTCAGGAAATTTATCTGGTGATTGTTGATTGCCCACAACTTCTAATGACCATGAAAAATTCATGATGAGTAATGATGAAATTAAAACAATTTTTTTCATACTAAACCTCCCTTATAGATTTTAGATATTGATTATTTACTCATCCTAAAAAAAGTTCATGGGAACAGGCGAAGATAAATTGAGTAATTTTGTTTTGTCTCGTAATTTAAGACAAAGAAAAATGAAATCTCAAATTGAGAGAGAAAATTCTCATTTTTCACGATTTTTACGATGAGGAAAAGTCAAGCGTTTTGAGCACTTAACCGATAAAGAGGGGACAAATTTTTACGCATGTTAGATCTTAAACATTGAAACAAAACAGAAAAAAAAGGTGATTGAGGACAAAGCCTATGAAAAAATCTGAAAAAACCATCGATGATATCTTGGAAATGATCTCTCGTTTAGAGCAAGGAGATTTTTCTCAAACACTGGAAAATTCTTTAGATCCAAACTTAACTAAAATATCAGAAAAGTTAAATCAAACGGCGAAAAAACTGGCCAGCGTGTTCGCCGATGCAAATCCTATGGAAAAATTTTTCAAACAATCAATCGACTTAATGTGCATTGCGAGTACAGATGGTAAATTTAAAAAAGTTAATCCGGCTTTTATAAAGGAACTTGGATACTCTGAAGAGGAGTTATTATCATGTCCTTTTTTAGATTTTATTCACCCGGAGGATGTTCCGGCGACATTAAAAGAAATTGAAAAACTTGCGGCCGGTATTCAAACGATTAACTTTGAAAATCGTTATCGCACCAAAGCTGGGAACTACCTTATCCTTGATTGGTCGGCAACTCCTGACCCGGTTACCGGATTTCTTTATTGTATTGCCAGGGATGTTACGGAGAAAAATGAAACCCAAGAAAATCTAGTGCAAACCTTTAAAGCACTGGACAATGTTTCCATTGTTGCCTTCACAGACACAAACGGAAAAATTACGAAAGTAAATGATCGATTTTGCGAGATTAGTGGTTATTCCAGAGAAGAACTCATCGGTCAAAATCATCGAATTTTAAATTCCGGAGCACATCCAAAAGAGTTTTTTACAGATATGTGGCAGACGATATCGAGCGGCAAGATTTGGCAGTCCACGATTCAAAATCATAATAAAAATGGCGAAAACTACTTTGTAGAAAGTGTGATTTCACCGATCTTTGATTCCGCAGGTCACATTACGAGATATATGGCGATTCGTTTTGATGTCACGAATCTAAAGAATGGTGAAATTGAAAATATTAAATTATCAAAACAGATCGAAGAAGCGGAAATCATCGCTAAAATTGGTTTTTGGGAATTGAATTTAGAAACCTTTCAAGGGAAGTGGTCCAAAGGTCACCTTCTGATCTTTGGACTATCATTGACTTCTGAAGCTCCGACTTTTGAAAAGTTTATGGGTTTTGTTCATCCTGAAGATCGTCTGATGGTGCAAACAAAGTTTAATCAAATTTTAAGCGAGAAAAACGCTGAATTTGACATTCAATTTCGAATTGAGATTGGGGAAAATAAATCAATCCGATGGATTAAAGAAAGAGGAGTCTTGGAACTCAATAAAGAGGGCAAGCCGATCAGGATGTCTGGATCAATCCAAGATATAACTCAAGAAAAAGAAGCCGAGATAGAATTAAAGTCAACTCTGGCCAGCTACGCCACAACCTCTCTTTTGCTAGAAAGAGTTGGGGATATGGCAAAAATTGGTGGATGGGAACTTGATCTGAGTACCGGAAAAGTTCTGCTGTCATTAGAAACTCAACGACTTCATGAGATTGATCAAGACTATGTTCCGCTTAAGTATGCCACTGGTGCTGAATGGTATCCACCAGAGGCATGGCCGATCATTCAATCGGCGGTCAAAAAAGCGATTGAAGAGGGTATTTCATATGACCTGGAATCGCCTTTTATTACTGCCAAGGGAAAAAATATTTGGGTTCGCATTCAAGGATTTCCTGTCATCAAGGGAAATAAAGTGATTGGCCTGCAAGGGACCTTTCAAGATATTACGGAACGAAAGCAATTAGAATTAGAAAATAAGTTTATTGGCGAAAGCATGGGGTTTGGGGTTTGGAAGTTTTATCCTAAGACGGGAACTCTTGAATGGGATCAACAGATGTATGCCCTTTATGGTTTCGCCTCCAATCAATTTTCTGGTGCCTATGAAGCATGGGAAAGTGCCCTGACACCGGCAGCTAAGGAAAGAGCAGTTGAAGAATTAGGCCAGGCCCTCAGTGGGGAAAAAGACTTTAATACCGAATTTGAAATAAAATTAAGAAATGGAGAATCAAGGTATATTGCTGGTCGTGGATTTGTGATTCGTAATGAAAATCAAGAACCAATCAAGATGATTGGGCTTAATTGGGATGTGAGTAAGCGAGTTCATGCCGAAGAAGAACTTAAGATAATCAATCAGCAATTGGCCCGTTCTGCAAAGTTAGCTTCTTTGGGAGAAATGTCGGCGGGTATTGCTCACGAGATTAATAATCCCTTGACGATTATTTCTGGAACAGTAGGACTCTTATCTAAATTTAAAAACGATCCAGAAAAAATGGCGGCGAAAATTGAAACTATTCAAAAATCCTGTAACCGGATTGCCAGAATTGTCGGTGGTCTTAAAAAGTTTTCCCGAACTGGTGATAAGAACATTTTTAAATTTCATGACATTTCCAACATCCTAAATGAGGTTTTGATTTTGACAGCATCGAAGGCCAAAAGTTTCAACACAGTGGTGACTATCGAGTCTTCAGTTCAGCTCAAAATTGAATGTGATGAGGTGGAGATTGAGCAAGTCTTTGTGAATCTTATTAATAATGCCATCGATGCCATTAAAGATCTTTCGGAAAAATGGGTTAAGATATCAATCTTTGAAGAAGTTTCATCAGTCGTCATCAGATTGATGGACTCAGGTCCTGGGATACCAGAAAATGTTCGCAATAAATTATTTGATCCTTTTTTTACCACGAAAAAAGTGGGTGAAGGTACCGGACTTGGACTCTCGATTACGAAGGGAATACTCGATGAGCATCAGGCGAGCATTGCCGTCTTAAAGGATTCTCCTAACACTTGTTTTGAAATCAAGTTTCCGAAGAAGATGGAGATAAAAAATGCTGCTTAAAGTTTATTATTTAGACGACGAAGAAGCTTTATGCGAAAATTTTGTCGATTATTTTACCTCACCCGAAGTGGTGGTATCGACCTTTACCGATCCTTTGGTTGCCATAGAAACGATAAAAAAAAATCCACCCGATATATTTTTTGTTGATTATCGCATGCCAGGCATGTCAGGTGATGAAGTGGCAAAAGTTTTGGATCCGAAGCTTCCCAAATATCTCATCACCGGCGAGTTAGATCTTAAAACAGAATACAAATTTGATAAGGTTTTATCCAAGCCCTATGATGAAGCCGACATCGCTGGTCTGATTTCGAGCTTAATAACTGACAAAAAAACTGCTTAAGTTCTTTTTTGGAAGAGTTTCCTAATATTTCTCATGGTTTCATACCTTCATAGCTTGTAAACTGTAAGCCAGAAACAGTCGCAGCACATTTTAAGGAGCCAGAGATGAAAGGCGATAAACTAACTCTTAGTGATTACCGCGATATTACGATCGAAGAATTTACCTCTCCCTGCCCGATCAGTGTTGATGAGATATGTAATATTACGGAAGTGATGGAGTTGATGAAAGAGCATCAAGTGCGCCACATTCCAGTGGTAAAAAATAAAAAAGTGGTAGGCATTATCGCGGATCGCGATACTAAAGTTTTTGCTAATCCCCATTTTGCTGAAAAATTTAGTGCTAGCGATGTCATGGTCGAGGATCCATTTATGGTTTCTCCTTCTGATACGTTAGAAAATGTTGTCTTTCAAATGAGTAAGATGAAAATTGGCTCTGCGGTTGTGGTGAATGACAATAAGGAGCTGGTGGGAATTTTTACTTCGATCGATGCGCTGAATGCTTTAGTCGAAGTTCTGCGAGGCGAGATTTTGTAATTTAAAATTTTAGGAGGCTTTAATCACTTCGGCTAACCTACTGGAGTTGTTTGTTTAAGATTGGAAGAAATGATTGATTGAAGTTCTCGTCATTGGATTTATTTTAAGTTTTGATTCTTTCACTGTTGCCTTAGCAATGGGATCCCGTCCTCATTCCAAAAAAGACGCCCTTCTTTTTGCTTTCACATCAGGGAGTGCCGAGGCTTTAGTGACCTTGATTGGAGTCTTTGGCTTTGGCCAAATGCTCAGTCAATTCGAGGCGATCGATCATTGGATGGCCTTTGGGTTGTTGATGATGGTGGCAATCCATATGGCGGTTGAAGGGATAAGAGAATTAAAGAGTAAAAAAGTTGTTTTGAATAATGATAAAAAATTAGTCTTTCATAGTTTTACTAAAGTCTTGATCGCCTCATTGGCCACCAGTCTTGATGCCTTTGGAGTCGGAGTGGCCTTAGGGATTTCCGAAAAACCACTGATTCCATACATCATTTCAATTGGCGCTTGGGCGTTTATTGCTACTTTGTTTGGTCTGCAATTGGCGAAAAAGTTGTCTCAAAAATTTGGTTCAGTGATGAGTTTGATGGGAGCTGTTGTTCTTGGATTAATCGCTTGCCAGATGTTATCAATCTGAATTTTAAGTATACCGGCACTGGAAATCTCAACCAGCACCGCTATAAGTACTATCTTACTCAGATATGTCATGATCATTATCAGCTTTTGCCATGATACACTCCAAATTATTCTTGATATTTTTCGGGTATCTTTCACAAAAGGAGACATTATGACAAAACCAGTACCGCAAATTAGAAAATTTATGACTACCAATCCACTTTCAGTGGAAAAAGATCGTCCTTTACTAGAGGCGGCCACGTTAATGCAAAAAAATCATTTACGCCATTTGCCGGTGATGTACCAAGGGAAAATCGAGGGCATTCTTTCTAGTACCGATATAACGATGATTCGTACTTTAAAGGGAGTCGATGTTGAAAAATTAAAGGTTTATGATTGTTTTACACCCAATCCTTACATCGTCCATCCAGATGTGAAATTAGATGAAGTTTTAGGTGAAATGGCCGAGCATAAATATGGCTGTGTGATCGTGGAAGATAATAAACATTTAGTGGGAATTTTTACTTGGGTTGATGCTCTCAACGCCACAAAAGACCTATTGGAAACTCGGCTTAAATAATTGTTCAAAATGAGAAAAATCTTGAGGCGGAATAATCGCCTTAAGAAAATAGCGGTAATGTTCTAGGTGAGTATTCATATCGCTAATCAGATAATAAAAATCTTTTTTGAACTTTGGCGATGCTAGATAAGGTTTCCAAAGATCAGTCTTAAGAGATGTAAAAACATTTTTAAAAAAAAGTTTTTGCATCTCTTGTAATTCTAAATCATAAAAAAATTGAAAGCCATGCTCTAAATCATGTAAAAAAAATTCTAAAGCATCATCCTTATGCAGGATGGGTGTTTGCTCTGTTTGTAAGATCATGCTGACAGGGCGAATGCCTTGAGCTTGATAAGCTAAAATTTCATAAGGTGAAAGTATGCGATCAGTTAAAATAAATGGCCATTCAAGGTTGATCCAATGTTGCAGGGCAATCAGTGCCTTTTTTTTAACTTTTTTAAAAACCAGCTGGTCAAACAAATCATAAGGGTTTACATCGTCGGCCAGGAAATCTGCCAATTTTTTCTGAGGATATTTTGCTTGATGCTTGCAAAGAAAAAAAATAGTCGCCATCTTGGCATCGGCACTATGAGGGATGAGATGGGCCTGGACTGTTGTTTGATTTTTCCACTGATGGTAGTAACTGGAAATCATGGGCATAGTCTGTCAAAAAATTGATAAGTTGACCATTCAATTCATTTTTATAAATTAAATTTGGTTTATAATTACCTAATAAGATATTTTTATGCTGGTAGTAATACTGATAAAGCTTTTGTTTTAAATGTGGTTGCAGATAAAACTGGAGAGGTCCTAGTTGGTTCATTTTGCGAGCATATTGATAATGTATATTTTTACTAAAATGATTTTCAAGGCAAACGAGGTCAATTGGACCATCGGCGATAACTATGTAATGTGGCGCCGAACTGGATGTGATCACGGGAATAAGAATTAAAAAAGAGTCCTTGTTTGAAAGAAAATCTATAATTTGATTTTCGTGCAGTTTTTCTCCTACCAAATCGCAATAAGATTCTCCTCTGCCAATAAATTCTAAACAAGGGCAGTTGCGGTAAAATCCGCTAACTTTCACATGATCGTTAATTTTATACCGGATAAGCCCAGATTTTTGAGTGATTAAGATTTCATACTGATGACCTAGTTTTATCTCATGAAGTTGCCAAAAATTTCCTTGGTTATCTAAAAACTCAAAATAAACTTCACTAATCATGGGTAAAAAGTTTTGGGCCTTTATCAAGGGAATGGTTAAGGGAGCTTCCGTCGCCAGTAATCCTTTGGCCTGGATGAAGACATCAGGGAATAGTTTTTTTAATTCTTGGAAAAAATAGCTCGAAGTGGACGAGCCCCAACATGATATCAATTTCAGTGAAGGAAATAATTTTGTTATTGTTAACTCATTCTTTTTAAGTTCATTCAATTTAATGGGTTTGAAAGTAAAATTTATTTTTTCTAGTTCGATTTCTCCTTTGAGTAAATATTCATAAATCTTTACTTTGTTTGCCTCGATAAAACGAACTAGCGAGATAAAAAAACTGGGACTCCAAATAGAAATGATTTCTAATTTTCTTTCTGCAAGCAAGGAGAGGGACAAGATCATTTTAAAATGATCAAGATTTTTTAAGGATTTGACTTTATTGGGAACAACACTGAAAAAAGTAAAAATCCATTTGACGGGACCTTGGACATAATCACTATCATTATTGATCTGCCTGTCTTGCTGGTTGGTTTTTTCATTGTCATTTAACTGTGGCGACAATGAAAAATAAAACTTACCAGTTTTAAACTTCGGACCATATTGTAATAGATCATAAAGCCAGATTTTAAAGGTTTGGGAAAATGAATGAAGCAGGTCTTTGGAATAAGGGATATTTTTTTGAATGCCAGATGAGCCCGTTGTTTTTTCAAAAAAAATAATTTTATTTTTTGGAGTAAAGTTATTCTTTTTTAAAAACATATCCCAAGTTTGTGGTGGAAAATCTCGATAGAAACTAGGTAAGTCACTAAATTGATATCCGTGCAGCCGCAAGATTTTTTTTAGTACCTGGCGTTGAGATTTTTGAGGATGAGAAAGAGATACTAAAAATTTTTTATAGGTTATCCAGCAGTAAGATTTAATCAGGAGAAACAATAGTTTTTTCATAAGATGGGGTACAAAAGCTTTTTCCATAGAGGCATGGGCACATTAATCCCAATGTGTTTAGGAAATTGAAGAGAGGGTTGAAAAGTTCCATGGAGCTTATCAAACAAATTTAGGTTGGCACCAAAATTCACTTGGGGTTGGTTTGAATGGTGCCAAGCATGGTCAATGGGAGTAATGATAAAGAGATAATGGGAGAAAAAGTTTTGCCACTTTGGGTTCGAGGGAAATATTTTTGAATGTCGCCAAAGGTCTAGTGCCGCAGTTATGGCCATTGAAAGAATAAAAGGTTCATTGTCTTTTAAGATAAAAATAAAAAAAGCATTAAACCATAAATAGATAAAGAAAAAATTTGTCCAGAGTGTATTCCGTGCGGAATTGAAAATATCCATTTGCTTGGCAGAATGATGAACTTTATGCAATGGCCAAAAATGGTGAAGATGAAAAAAACGATGATTCCAATAATATAAATAATCAATAAAAATAAAATTAAGTAAAAAACTCATGATGGCGGGGAATTCAAGAGAGTTCTCCCAACGTGGCATCATCCATTGAAAACCATAAAAAAGTAAGCTGGTTTGTAACAAGGGAATCAAGAGTCCTTGGATCGCCAAGTTAGGAAGATCCATCATCCACTCATGAATATTTTTATTAATAAACTCACTACGAAGATTTTTATTTGCCACATGAGCTAAAATGAGAATAACAAAAACAGTGGTCTCAATCATTTGAGATCTCAAAATGTGGATGTAGATCGGTTTTTACTTTTAAAAAACTACCTTCAGGCAAGATATTGCCGGCAGCAATATGGCATTTAGCACCAATAAATGAATTTTTCTTGATAACAATTTTTTTTACAAAGATAGATAACTCATTTTTTCGAGGTCCAATCACATGGGATACTAATATAGATTTTTCACCAAAAACCACATTGTCTCCAACTTCAATAAGGTTGCGATCATAAACGATACATCCAGGGGTCCAATAAACATTTTTACCAATAGTACTTCCCCACAGTCTGAGCCAAAAACTATATAAACCAGGAAATAGTTTTAAGAGGTTTTCAATCCACGGTACATGGGTATAAAGCGATTGGAGCTGGTGGGAAATCCACCAAGGGGAGTAGGTTTTAAGACTAAAGATTGAATTGTTTTGCTCGATTGGCCGAATAAGATTGAAAATTCTTAGTAGCATGGCAGGTAAAAGATAAAGCATGATGATTATTAAAATAAAAAAGACATAGTTGGTTGTTTGAATAAAAAAAATAAAAAACAGCAAGATCAAAGCAAGTTGAAAAAAAGCAAAAAATGAAAAAACTTTATTCACAATATTCATGTTAAATCCAAAATTGAATTTCTGTTTTTTGGGGACTGATATTTTGTGGATTTCGTCCGGCCGAAATTTCATGATATAAACTTTCTATATACTGATGGATTATGTCAGCAGTCGAATTTAAAAATAGGGCGCCGTATTTTTTTATAACTTGCATTTGATTATTAAGGGCATTGATATCTTGATTGATAACTGACTGCCCTTGATATTTAACAAAGGGTTTGGCCAACTTATTAAAAAATCCAAATTTGAAAGTTAGATAAGTATAAACAAACGTTTGATGATCATCAACTGGAACACATTGAGAAGAAATCCAAAATTCTTTTTTTCCAAAACCATATTTTACGGAAGTTACATTGGGAGCATAGTAAGTATCAATATGCTCGATCGGTTCTGATCGTGGGTTAAGAAACCATGAAAACCAACCTAAATTACTTGTTTCCCCAAGATAGTTGACCACCACCGAGCTATTTTTTCTTTCCACAACAGCAGTCACTTTTTGATTTAAGCTTTTTCTAAATATTTTGTTATGGACAAAAACAGTATGAGGAACATCGATAAAATTTTCCGCACAATTAAGCACATTATTTTCAAAGATATTGAAAAGCGAAACAGTTTCATAACCAGCTTCATTAAAATGCGGCATTTTAAAGGGAGTTGTTGGATAATCAGGATTTTCTAATAGTTGAACAAAAATGAGACCATCTTGTTCACGAGTTAGGTATTTTTTCGCCTTGGTAGGAGGAAGTTTTTCGAGATGATCTCCTTCAGATGGGATAGTTATAACTTTGCCTTCACCATTGTAAATCCATCCGTGATAAGGACACTGAATTTGACCTTTCCTACATTGTCCCTGGCTGAGTTGAGCTTGGCGATGAAGGCAGCGGTCTTGCAAGGCAATGGCGGTTTGGTGATCATCTCGAAACAAAACAATCCATTCATGCAGAATACGCCGGGCAAGAGGTTGCCCTTTAAGTTCATTAGATTGACAGGCGACATACCAAAAATTTTTAAAATCTAATGGACTCTTCACTTGCCGACATATCTTAACTGCAGATTACATTTCATTTTCATTTGGCAGGCCAATCGATATCGACTTGGATCTCTTTCAAATATTTTTAAAACTTCGATTTCGTCATCGGAGGGTTTGGGCAATGGTTGGTCTGAGCTGATAATTTCAACCATACAAGTACCACATATCCCAGTACGACAACCAAAGAGGATAGGACTATTGCTGGCGTTGACCGTCTTCGATAACTCACAGTCTTCATTTATCCTTAAAACTGGTTGATGATTTTCAATTGTTAAATTAAAGGGCATAGTGACCTTCAAAGTTTTTCATCTTTCGTTGATTTAATGTTAAATATTGCTGAGGAGAAAATCTTTTCATCAGCTTTATTTCTTTATTGCTTTGATCGACGTATTCAAGATTGGCCAAATAATTCTTGTAAGACTCTTGTGCTTCGTGATGAGTTTTATAAGCTGCTTGCACTCCATCGTTATCTTGGCAGTATGAACGTTTCATCATTTCAATGGCGTCTGATTTTGATAAACCAAAATGGCGACTGGTTAAGACTTTAAAAATTGAAGAAAAAATCGCCGGTTCGTACCAAAAAATTCCATTGAGAGTGACATTGAAATAGGAGTGATCCTTTAAAGTGCCTCGGATTCCCATATTCGCCACATTTTTTTCAAAAGTACTTGGTTTGGGTAAGAGTTCGATGATTTCACTTCCAATTAAATGTGAGCTGCTAAAATGATATGATTCATCCATATAATGAAAATAACTAATTTGACTGGGGATAGGTGCTTTTTCTTTCTGGGGATGATCAAGATAATATTGACTTAATTGTTGTTGAATGATTTTTCCTTTCAAAGTTCTTAGGCCTCGAACCGTGAAATATTGGCAAGCGATAAAAGCATTGCTCGAAGAGAGCATCGTATAAAATTGCAGCTGAATTTTTTTCCAAAATTTTGAGATGGCATGACTGTGATTAAAAATCATGGTTTCCACATAATAGGGTCTCATTTCATAACTAAAAATTCTTTCACCAAAAAGTTCTTGCTCAACTTTACTAGAGACTTGATAAAAGGCATTGATATGCGCCCGTTCTTGAGACGTTTCTAAATCGAGCATGTCGCAGACTTGTCTAAAATCTTTCAAGGAATAAAGACCTGCCGCGGATGTTTGATTATAAAGAATGGTGGCAATTTCGGCAGAAATTATTTGTGAATAATAGGCCACCCAATACAGTTGATTGAGAATAATTTTTTGCGATTGAGTGGATTCATTCTGGAATGAATCCACTCA
>JBIKWR010000133.1:0-8855 GCA_044356225.1 Bacteriovoracaceae bacterium
CACCTCAATGAACCAAGGCCATCAAGAAATTCATGATCCTTTGCAACCTCGCCCCACCGCTACTCGAAAAAGTTTGCAACTGCCCAGACGATTATTCCATATGGGGATGGGTACTCTGGCCGCCATTTTATATCATGCTTTTTTTTCTCACCAACAAGCGGTTTATTTATTAGGGACTTGCCTGTGTTTATTTTATTTGGCCGAACAAATTCGCATTAGCTATCCCGAATTAACTGAACACTATAAAAAATTGGCGCATTATTTTTTACGAGCAGAAGAGCATTTAAAAGAGTCCGCCGGCATCCCTTTTGCCATGGGTCTACTACTAACTATTTTAAGTTTTCCTAAAGCCGTGACCTTAACCGCGATCCTAACATTATCCTATAGTGACCCTCTCTCGGCGATCATTGGCATTCAATACGGTCGGATAAAAGTTACTAAAAATAAATCGCTCGAAGGTAGCTTGGCCTTTTTCTCTTGTACGTTCATGGCCGCTTTTATTGTAGCACTATCCTATTCTGGAGCGGCCTGGACTCAAATTATTATCTATAGCTTGATGGTTGCTTTAAGCAGTTCACTCTTTGAATTATTACCAATCAGAATTGATGACAATCTAACGATTCCCCTTTTCACGGCACTTAGTGCATGGATTTTTTCTTTTGCACTAGCGATTTACTAACTTGCTTTTTTTTGCTTTTGCAAAAAAGAAAAGTATTGTTTTTCATGGGCATCAAATTCCATATTGTTTTCACAAGAATCACACTTTATCGCTGGTGCTTTTAGTTCGTTTTGTTTAATCATCTCGGCAGTCTTAATCAAAACTTTTTTTTCGTTATCACACTCTTCACAGTAGTATGGACCAAAAAATGTATGAACGGCTGAATTTTTATTTAAAAATCCTTCCACCATATTAATTTGTTGAACAATGACTTGCGGGCAATTGACATAAATAATTTGCGACTCTTTCCCCAGTTTTTCTAAAAATAAAATCCACTCCCTAATGCCACAAGAATTAATCATCTCAACTTGATTAAAATCAATTAAATACTTGGCCAATTTCTCTTGAGTTAATTGCTCGAAGTTAAAGTCTTCATCAATACAACCTTTAAAACTTAAATAACAAATCCCATCTTTAATTTGACGACCTACTTCCAATTTCATCCCTGACATAGAAAAACTCCTTCTGACTTATTGATATTTTTTTACGTATGCTCTTCATCCACTCTAACGGTCACCAATGTAAGATCGTCATCTACTGGAACACCTTCATAAAAGTCATTCGCATCAATTAATAATGAATCAATCACCTCTTGCGGAGACTTTGTCACATTGGCAATAAAGGTTTTAAGCATTCGTCTTTCGCCATACATTTTCTTTTCAGGATTTTGTCCTTCAATTATTCCGTCGGAGCAAAAGAGGATCGCGTCTCCAGGTGATAATTGCGATTTCCCAGCTTGGTAGACCGCATCTTTTTTATGGCCCAGTCGCGGACCTGACTCGCTTAACAAAATATCCACATCATCTTTCGTAGGACTATGCTGGGCCTTACGATAATGAAAAGGCGGATTATGAGAAGCATTGGCGTATTTAATCTCTAAAGTTTTTTGGTCGATGATCGCCACAAAAAAAGTCATCAGAATTTGTCCACCTACTGAACAAACCACTTTGTTTAAAAGTTTTAAAATATATTCTGGCCCTTCTAAAACTCGGGAATCAGTCTCGGCCATATTTTCTAACAAATTAATGCAGCAATTGGCGGTGGCGGTGATTAAGGCGGCCGGAACTCCATGTCCAGTAGCATCTCCAATAAAAACTAAAAGTTTATTTTCTAAAGCGACATATCCCCACCAATCCCCGCCACACTCACTGGCCGGAGTATAATAACCCGCCACTTTTAACTGATTGATGGTAGCATTTCTTTCGGGAAAAAATGCCGACTGAACTAACTGCGCCACCGCTAACTCATTTTGCATTCTTGCTTTTTCTTGCACTTCACTCATATAGCGCATGATTTCACCAGACATAAAATTAAAACCATCCGCCAAAACGCCCAGTTCATCTTTAGATTTCACATGAATTTTACTTTTAAAATCACCCCCCGCAATTTTCACCGTTGCCTGCATTAATTCATGAATCGGCCGAGAAAATGACTGTGCCAAAAAAACCGCGAGAGTAAATGCTATGACCGAAAGTAAAATGGCAAAGACCACTGACTTTTTGATTAAATCATCCAAAGCAGCATAGGCGACACTGATGGGAATTTCGGAAATCGCCATCACTTCAACCGCCTTATCTTTATAAAAACTAACCAGTGCCTTTTTCCCCTCAACATTGGGCATTTCGGTAGTCAGAAGTGTTGCTTGATGATCGAGCACTTGACGATAAAAACTATCTTGAGAAAAACTCTTCTTCTGTAACACAGCGGTTTTATCAAAGTGGGCCAACACTGACCCTCGATAATCTAATAATGTATTTTTAACTTCCACACTTTTATTAAACTGACTGACAAATTCATTAAATGAATAGCGATATAGATAATATTCATTTTCATTGGGATTATAAATGGCAAAAGTCAAAATCATTTGCTCACCAGTACTGACATTGATGATTTGCACTAATGACTTTTTTATTAATTCAAAATCTAGCTTGCTATCTTCTGTGGATAGCGTTTCCAAAAAACTCTGTTCTAATTGATTTTGAATGAACCAGTTATCATTGATGAGATGGAGTGTTTCCTCCATGCCTCCAATAATCTTAGCACTGATTTTTTTTTCGCCATCGATCTTGTCTGGTTGATTGGCAAGAGATGGGTCTGATGCTTGCATATCATCTCTAGTTGGTTCTTTAAGAATTTTTAACTCGATGGCATTGGGATCTTTTTTAAATAAATCTAAACATAAAACTTTATTATCAGCATTTTTGTTATAGAGACCACCTACCAAATATGCATCTTTTAAAATTGAGTTAAAAACATCTCTAAACTCTTCGATCATTCTTTTAGAATTATTACTGACGACATCAAATATATAGGCGGCTTTATCTTTTTTAAATTCTTTCAGAGCGTAATAACAATAACTACCCAAGGAAACAAAAACTAATCCGATCAAAACCATCAAGAGTTTCGTTTTTATGGAGGTTTTAATTTTTCTTACTTTCACCCAAGCCTCTCAAAAATCATGCTCTTCTTGGCCATTTCGCTTTTTTTCCAGGTTAATTAAAAAAACAATTTTTCCCAGAAAAAAAAAACAAAATCTTTCTTTAAATAAAAACCTTAATCATGCAAGCTTCATTGCTAGTTTATCATAATTTCAATAAACTTAGAGAGGTCATGTTTTGCACTTATTAGTATTAAGAGATGTGGTCAACCAAAATTCACTGGAGTTTCACTAGTATGAGTGATGAATCCGAAATTGATTCGCCCGTCGAAAATAAAAATCGTTTTAAAAATATTCTCCTCATCAGTCTGGCCTTTATTGTCGCCTTGTTTTGTTTAGTCTACTTATTCTCCGACTTTCTTATTTTTGACAAGAATAACGATGGAAACCGTCAGTCATTGGCGATTCTCAATGACAAAAAAAATACTGTTCGACAGAAAAAAGAAGGCAGTGAGGCCTGGATCAATCTTGATCTAAATGATCAGCTTTACCTCAATGACACTATTTTTACACAAGAAGATTCTACTGGAGCAATAAAATTTAATGACGGCACGATTTTGGAAATGGCGCCAAAAACATTACTTAAACTGGATGGAAATATTGGAGACACCCAAATCAATCTGATCTCCGGATTTATGCTGGCAAAAATGAGTGATAAGACCAAGTCTGATCAGAAATTAAGATTAAAAGCTGGAAATACGTCTCTTGAACTAGACTCATCAAATGCTAATTTACAACTTCAAGCGGATGAAAATGGAGAAAATAAAGTTACCATTTTAAGTGGTCAAGCAGATATCTTAGTTAATGGTCAAAAAATTCAAGTGGGCGAAAATCAATATTTACAGATCAGTAAAGATGGTAACTCGCAAATTAAAAATTTAGAAATTCAGTTACTTTCCCCAGAAATGAAATCTGAATACATTGGTAGGGCCGATAATCTTCTCGTTTTTAACTGGAAAACTGGCCGCCAAGTTGACAAATTTGAGTTAACCATCGCCGATGATCCCCTCTTTAAAATAAATAAAAAAAGTTTTTCGTCCGCAGAAAAAACCTTCACCTTACCAAAAATCAATGACGGAAATCATTATTGGAAAGTGACCGCTCAAACCAGCGATAATGATCAATTTATTGAAAGCCAAATTTTAAATTTTACTTCATTTTATGATCGTGCTCCCAAACTTGTCTCGCCGCTGCCCAATCAAGTTTTAAACGTTTCTACCATCGATGGACAGGGTGACTTTAACTTAGAGTGGGAAGAAATTTGGTCTAAACAATATGAATATGAACTAGTTAAAGATGAAAAATCATTGGCGAGTAAACAGACTGAAAAAAATATTGCCAATATAAAAATTAAAAATATTAAATCAGGTGAGTATCAATGGCGAGTGCGCGCCATCGATCCTAAGCGTCCAGATAGTCCATGGTCTATAACGTCAATTTTTAAAATCAACTTGTTAAAAAATCAATTAGCTCCTGCTGAGTTGTTTCCAGAAGATGGCGATGTCATCCAAATTGGAAAAAATTTAATTAGACCCATTGAATTTAGTTGGGTGGGAGACACCGAAAGTAATCATGTGTTACAAGTGGCCCTTGATTCAAGTTTTGAACAAATTGTCTTTACCAAATCAGACAAAGGAAATGCCTTTGAATGGAATACTCGTGTTTTTGGAGAATTCTATTGGCGAGTGGGTTTGTCTAGTACTGATATCACAAAAACCTCGTGGTCTAAAACTCATCGTTTTCAGTTGATTGCCGCTGGCCCTGAATTAACCTATCCTCCCACCGAAGAAACAGTCGTTCTTTATGCCCCTGGTTCAGTGGAGTTTGATTGGGAAGATGTTTTTTTTGAAGAGTTAAATGAAAGTACTTCTAATTCATTTTACACTATCGAGGCCTCTGATTCAGATAAATTTGAATCTTTCTTTTTTAAAGAAAAAACTCTTACTAGTTTTTTTGAATGGAGTGAACCAAAGTTTGGATCGGTCTACTGGCGAACCAAGGCCAATCCTCAAAATTCAATCGGAAATTGGTCTTCGACCTTTCGTTTTACTTTAGAGAAATCAATGCCTCCCAAACCGCCACAACTGCTACCCAAAATTCAACTTAAATTACTTCGTGGTCCACAAACTTTTTTTCAATCACCTTTACTAAAAAAGTCAATCCATCAAGCTTCGCGTTCACCAGCACAAATATCAAACCCTCAAGAACAAACTTTTGTTGAAATAGTTTGGCCAAAATCTGATCGAATCAAAAATTATAGGATTCAAATTTTTTATGATGCTCAACTTTCCCTTTTGGCGATTGATCAAAGCATTGAACAACCACCTTTTAGATGGAACAACCCAAAACCAGGAGCTTATTTTTACCGAATTGCGGCGATTGATTTTTGGGACCAACAAGGTGATTTTAGCTTACCCTCAGAGTTAACAGTGGTCGGACTGGTGAGCAAAAGCTTAGTCAAGGATCGACCACGTTTAATCTATCCTTTGACTGCAGAAATAATCGATGTCAAAAATCTCAACAATCAAATGCTTAATTTCAATTGGGAATTTCCTTCTTCCGCACTTGAATATCGATTAATTCTCAGTAAATCAAAAAGTTTTAACTCAATTATTTTTAATCAAAATACAGATAATAAAAATCTTTTGCTCGATTTAAAATCTAATCCTCTCGATGGACAATACTATTGGCGTGTGCAAGCTCGACTACCAGGGGATCGCGAAGTGATGAGCCCTATACGTCAATTAACAATTCTCAATGATCAGTTACTTGAAGATGAACTTCTGGAATCTTTTACTCAAGAAGAAAACAAAACGCGTAAGCAAGTTGAAAAAATTAACCCGAAAGAAAATTTTTTACGAAAATCCACCACTCATTTATTACAGTTTTCCTATCTACCTTCAACTTTGTATTACAATGTCGATTCCAATCCTGATGCGATTGATGGTAAAACCAATGAAAAAGTTTTAACTTCGTTTGAAATCTTAGGCCAATGGTCTTGGAATGACACTTTTAAAAATGAAATCATTTACAATCAAATTCAAGGTAATGCCTTAAATCAAAACGAAAAATTTTCATTGCAAAATATAAAACTCGATTTCGTTTACCGTTTTCACATTAATAATCTCAATTTAATCGGACCACTGACAGGACTTGGGGTGCAACAAACAACGGTTAGTGAATTTAGTTTGTCTGATTCTTTAACTATCAATAATAACAGCAACACTTATCTTGTTCCCTATATTAAATTAGGCGTTGATTTTATTTACAACTCTTCGTTAGTCCATGTCTTTTTTGCACAATTAGGATTTGGTGATGTTTCTTTTCGAGAATTTTCTTACTCTCTCAATTACCATCCGATGAATCAGAGTAAAATTTTCTACACTTTAGGATTAAGAGCAAAACAATTCATCTATGAGGTCGGTACACAATCTATTGAAATTGCCAGCAATCAGTTACAAGCAGGAATCGGTCTAGCGTTTTAAAGAATGAATCTCAATTAAAATCTGGAACATCAATGATTAATTTACAACCCAACCCAGGTAAAGTCTCCATCACCAAATTTCCATTCAGATGCTCTACACTCGCCTTGATCGCACTCATTCCAACCCCTCTTCCCGCCAAATTCGTCACCGTCTCAGCAGTAGAAAATGAGTCATCAAAGATGTGTTGGACAATATCTAAGGATGTCTTATTTAGTAGTTGTTCATCTGTCATGCCATTTTTTTTCAATTTTTTAACAATGATTTGAGGATCAATTCCTCGACCATCATCTTCAATAATAATTTTCATCCATTTTTTATCCTGATTTAGATAAGGAAAAAAAATAACTTTAATTTGACCAAACTCATCTTTTCCATTTTGCATTCTTTCTTCTGGACTTTCTAAGCCATGGATCACAACATTAGAAAATGCGTGAACTAAATTGGTAAAAAGTTCTCCGAAATAATCACCTTTGACTTTCACCTCTTTTCCTTCAAATTGTATCGGGTGCATTTTTTTTCCATTTTGCTGAGCTAATTCAATAACTCGGTCACTATAATTACTTAAAAGCTCGAAGGCCGGTTGCTTGATAAAATTTTCTTCAAATGTTTGAGTTAACTCAAATGGATCGTGATGTTCAAGCATTTTTCCCGCAAACGACTCTAAGTCTTTGAGCTTTAACTCGATTCTGCTTTCACCATCGACGATCGCATCTCCTAAAAATGCTCGGTATTCTTTAAAATAGTTTTCTAAAATGGTGTGCAGTTTGACTATATCTTCATGAAACTTAGGTAAGTATTTTAAAAATTCACTTTTATCCAATTTTTTAAATGGTTCAAGAGAGCTTTCAATTTCATGTGCCAGCTCAAAAATTTTTGTAATAGAATAAACCCCTGCTCCTCCTTTTATCGAGTGAAGCAGTAAAAGTATTTCACTTAAATGGACTCTTTCTTCGTTGGCCTTTTGATCGGTGGTATGGGTGCTAGTAATCTCTAATAAAAAATCGATCATGCGTCGACCATCACTAACAAATGTTAGAAATTGGTTTTTATTTTTTACTAATTTAACGATCATATTAGCGTATTCTTGTTGGCGTTGGGCCTCTCGCGTCGCCTGTTGTTCTTTTGTTTTGTCAGTTGCCACGGTCACTATTCCCGCTAGCGATCCATCATCCTCTCGAAATGGATAGTATTCTAAACTGACATATTTCTGCTCAGGCCCTTCCACAAAACTAGGACCCAGTCCGGCCATATCTTCAAAAGGCAAAATTTCCGAAAAAATACTTTCAGACCATTTAATAAATGACTTGGTCTTTTTTTCATCTAAATTGAGAATGTCCCAAACTTTAGTTTTCAAAGCAGGCTTTATTGGAAATAAATCTATGCAGGCCTTAGTGAATCGAGGTAGGCATTCATTATTTTTATTAAAAACCAAAAGTCCTTGTCCCAAACTATTAATCATAGTTTCAACAAAGGTGTTGGCCTTGCGTAATTCTTCTGTCCGCTCTTCAACCATATGCTCTAAATTTTTGGAATATTTTTGTAATTCTGCTTGCGCCTTTTTTAAATCTTCAATGACATCTTCTTTTTGTTCTAACTCTGCTCGATACTTTTTTTGCAATTGGATTTCTAGGGTCATATCGCGCATAAAATGCACCCATACTGGTGTTTCTTGATCACCGGTTACCGGAATGACCGCTACTGAAGCTTCCCCTTTATTGCCTTTTTTTGTTTCAAATTTAAATTCTTTATATAAAGTTGCAACATCTTTTCCCCAAGAACCATTTGGCATTAGGAAAATATCTTTATCTTGGAATTCAATAAACTCATGACCTTTTTTTCCAACTTTTAATCTTTTAAGAGAAACCCCAATCATAGTGGCGAAGGCCTCATTCGAGTAAACAATCGACTTGTCTTGATCCACCACCAATACGGCATCTAATAATTTATCAAAGACTTCAAATTTCATAACACATCCTAAAAGTTTGATCGATTATTTATCGGTCAAACGCAGAAAAATTAAGACCTTCATTGATTAAATAAATCTCTACAATACTTGATAAAAACTGTTTTATTGGTTTTTTTCTCTCGACTTCATCTTTACACATTCGCTGGACACAATCGCTGGCAATAATAACTATTTCCGATACAATAAAACAATAAACCGTTCGGCCTTGAAAATGGCCAGGTTTTCTAAAAATAAATAAATAAATAGAAA
>JBIKWR010000134.1:0-8836 GCA_044356225.1 Bacteriovoracaceae bacterium
TGGAGAATAACAATTTCCTCAGCTCCATCACCATTTATATCATCGAGGACCGCGACATCAGTTCCAAATCCTTTGAGTAACGAGGTATTGGCGCCATTGATAAATGTAGTTGGCGCCGGAGGGCCTGGAACTTGAAAAGCGTGAGCATGAAATCCTGAATGAATAAATGATTCCCCTGTTCCTCCATTGACCATCGTATTGACTAAAACAAATATATCACGAAGTATGTTTAAAATTTGCGTATCGTCAAAATTTTGCAACCAACCCATAATTAATCGATTGGTCAAAGTAGGACTTTGACCAAAATTCATCGCTCTTTGCCGCATCTTCCAAACCGCACCCATGAGCACTTCACCAGCATCATGATTTTCTAAAAAACAGTCTTGAGGCTCAATGATGGTTATGCCGGTGATAGGATCAGTATAAGATTCACATTTTCTACGCGTGGTTAATCCACTGCGAATTCTTCCTCCCACGACAGGGGTGTCAGTACCTACATGGGGGTCGCCATAAATTAACATCGCGATAATATCTGAGACCGCTTCCTTCATTCCACCAACAGTAGGATTGATGGTCTCGCCAAAAGAGTTGTAGAATCGATTTATATAGTGACCCAATTCATGTGCCGCAATTGTTCCATAGGCGGTTGATGGGCATTGATAGAGTACATTTCCTCCAGGACAGATAAAATCTTTGGGAGTAGAAAATATTACGGGATTTGATCCATCCGGACTAGGTGTTGCTTCCGCATTACATCCGAGAAAACTTTCTGAAATTATATAATTTAATTTTACGCCGGTGAAGATAGTATCGGCTTGGGAAGTGGTATTATGATCAGAAATCCATTGGCGAACTTTTTGATCATTAATTTTCAAAGACAATGCTTGTTCTAAAATAGCATTGTTATTTTGGGGATTAAGAGTAAATTGCTGAGGGACCGAATCCGCCATTTGCGACGAAACACCTGTCGGAATGGAAATTTTTTGTTGATTGATTAATTGATGAGTCATTATTGTTTTGTTTGAGTCTAGGGAAAACCTAATGTCTCTAGTGGGACGGGGATGAGCAAAACTAAAAGCACCTAAGTTATTTGTAGTTGTAATTACATTTCTATCACCTTGATCAAACAGAGTAATATCACCAATCGGCACATTCATGGGGGGCATAGTCCCAATAGCATGGTTGCCAAAATCCCCTCTCGCCAAAACATTTCCAGTATAAAGATGATTGGTTAAACTTTGTTCAAAGAGAATTTTTAACTCATCCGAAGCACCAGGATTTGCAGATACAATGATTTGCCTATTCATCGCCTCAATTGAATAAGCAATTTCTGGATCTGTCCTACCATCGTTAAAAACAAAAATGTTTTTATTATCGACATTGATTGATTTTCTCAATCTTTTTTGTAGTCGACTTGCTATTTCTCTTGAAGAAATAATTGATCGATCGCGTTTTAAATTTAGCAATTTTTTTACCACTAATTCCGGAAGAACTTGGGAAACAAAAGCAAGTATTTGCCCGGAATCAGTTACAAATATTCTTAATCCAGATCCACCGACGTAAATATCTTCAATTTTTTGAGAAAAAACTAAGTTAAAAGTAAATTTGGGAATAGTTGCAAGCGAAGAATCTTCTGGTTGACGTTGGTTACTAAAATTATTTTTTACCTCGATAATTTCTTTTAATGTAAGGGAAGACTCATCTATTTTAAGGACCCTTTCATTGTCCCTGAGAAAAGCTCTCACCCCTCTTTCTAATAGGGCCCTTTCGTTTCCCTGCAGTTGGATTTTGCTAAATCCCCCTGAGATGATTAATGGTCGGTCTTCTTTTCCTATCCACATGATTGACACTGGTGAAGTTTCAATTTGTTTACCTTCAACCATCCAACTTCTCTCGCGAATAGAACTCACCTTATTTAAGTCTAAGTTATTGGCAAGGCCATGCTGAAGTTGCATCCCTAGGATTACGAGAAGTAGAGTTGAAAATTTGTTATTCATAATTTTACCTTAAATCTTTATTCGTCATTATTATTCATTATTCATTATTCATTATTCATTGAAACTCATTGGAAAAAACCGAACCGAAATTTTTCGAACACAACTTTGCCAAATGATTAATGCTCTTTGGGAGTGTTCATTTGGTCGATTATTTTCGGAAATATTCGCCCTTAAGATCATGCCATTCAATAGATTTTGTAAAAAAGTAAGAGGGATAAACTCAATTTATTGTTCGCGGTTAACACTGGCAAAAATTGTCATGTCTACTAAGAGATATTACTAGGAATATAGCGGTGCTGATTGAGATTTCCAGTGCCGCTATATAGCGGTGCTGGTTGAGATTTCCAGTGAAAGCTTTGCCTCAGGTGCGCAAGATTGATTTTCAAAAATAAGAGGTTTGCCTAGAGGCAAATCGAAGATTTTTGGAAATCAAGATTGCGTGCATGAGGCGAAGATCCACTGGAAAACTCATCCAGTGCCGCTATATAGTTGTTTTACTCGAATCTACTTTTGATAACTTCAAGTTCGAGGGGAATATTTTCATCTCGTATTTTAAGCGCTGCTTTGGTTAATGCCTGATACTCTTCAGATGCTTCTCGACCATTTAACTTGCCAATGTTTGCCAACAAACTCATCAGGGTCTTTTCACGGGCAAAACTATCATGCAAATTGGCCGCTGGTTGAATAAGCATTTCCATGATTTTTTCTGGAGTTTTAATTGTTTTCTCGTCGGTTAAGAGTTGTTCATAGTTTTTTACTACAACATCACTTTGAAATCTTTTTTTAGCATCTTCTTGATATTTTTGATCCATAACAGCTAGATCATTTTCTGCAAGATCACGTATCATTGAGATGAAGAGGTAATGTTGATAATCAAAACTTTCGATATCTGGAGCATCGTTGGGAAATGCTCCACTATCTCTTCTAAATGTATTTTTTGCAGGAGGTGGAGCTGGATAGTTTTTAAAAAAATTAATCCCTTCAAACTCTAACCAAACTAATGCTTTTTTTAACATTTCTGCCTTACCTAAATCACGACAATTTTTAAGAATAAATATTGCTTGGTAACTATTAATATTGAATCTTGATCGAAGAACATTAACTCCTTCTTCTACTTCATTTGGACTTGATCCACTAAAGGACGAATTCTCTAAGATAGACCACTCATCTGTTGTCATTTGATTTAGAAGGGTTTCAATTGTACTTATTTTTTGTCTCAGTTCACCTTCTAATTTAAGTGGCCTTCGTTCTTCAAACGGCAAATTAAATTTTTGAAATAAGTCATTTATTTTATTATTTTGAGTCACATCAGGGTTTTTCTCGATCGGAAGTCCAATTTTATATACTGGTACGAGTTCCTCCCACTCCTTAACTTTAGTATCGCGTTTTTTGATAAATTCTTGTAGATCGTCAATAGAAGACCTATTCAGGAGCTCTCGCGATTGTACAAAAGCAGCATGTATTTCTGTAACTCCATATTCAATTTTGCCAGGATCATTCGGCCGATCACCTCGCATATCAAAAAGATCATAAGACAGATCATTCAATTGTTTGGCCATTTCTTGGCGAACGAGTCTTTTATCTATAATAGGCATGACTAATGATTCTAGGACTGAAGATCCAATCATGACGGCCGTTTCTTCTATGACAGCTTCTAACCATAACAATGGCCCTCCAGATATCTTACAAGCCTGGGTCATTCGTCTGAGTCTCTCTATGTTTTTTAAAAATTTAGCGATTTCTTTAATCGAGGCATTGCTGAATTGTTTGGTAAGATAAACAGAACCAACTTTAACTCCCAGTTTTGCATAATACTCTTCGTCCAATAGTTGAGAGAGTATCTCTTCTGCATCTTCAGGCCGCTCAACCAACTGTTGAGAAAGTTCGACCACTTTTTTCAGCACAATCATACTAAGGCCATGTTTTAAAATCCATTTTGGTTTTCTTAAATTGCTAATTTGTGTTTTTATTTTTTTTGGATCTAATTCATCAGGATTGTCTTTAAAAAACTTATCAATTAACTTTTGCTGTACAGAAGATTGAATAGAGGAGATGGTTTTATTTTCCGCATAGTCCAATAAAGCCTCAGGCCCTACAAAGTCAGCAAAGTTTAGCTGGTTACCCACAAAAACATCTCTCATGGCCGAAACAACTGCTTTTTTATAAAATCCACTAACCACTGATCGAGGTTGAGTCTTTAAAAGCTCCGTTGCTTGGCGATGAATGTCCTTCAATTTTTCTTTCAATTGATATGTTTTTGGTTTTTTGAAATCTAGACCCTCTAAAATTGTCTTTGTCGCTTGCCCATTTAATAATGGGTCAATATCGCTAGAACAAACATTATTATTTCTTGCGACCTCTATGCAACCGGTCTCCTGAGGTGAAGACATTTGTTGTTGTAAAGTTTGATTTGTAAAATCGACTATTTTGACGCTTGAATAAAGTTCTCTTATATCTTTATCAGCAGCATTTTTCTCAGTTCTACTTTCTGCTAAAGGAAGTCCTAGGCACAGAAATATGTGAATGAATATTATAAACACTTTATCCATTTGAACGCCTCATATGGATTCATTGTAAAATAAATGAGAGAATTATTTGCGAGATAAAAATTGCACGATAAATTGATTTTTCTAAGGGATAATCTATTGAAATAGAGTTGGCGTAACATGCGACAAAACTTCTACTTTGTCATCCTTGGGATTATACCAATAAATATGACCGGAGCTACCATCCACAAAGACACTGGCATCTCCAGTTCCTTTGTATCCAACACTTGCTCCAGTATCAGTCATAATATGAGGAACGCTCATCATTTTGTTTGACTCACCAAAAGTAAAAACTCCCGGTCTCCTTAATCGAGACTGCTCATCAACCATTTCTGCTGCATGTTTTGAGTGCCCGCCCATCACCAAAGTAATACCATCGCGCTCTCGCAAGGTTTGAGCGGTTTTTAAAGACCCATTTTGATCAACTGCCGTATTCGCATCTTGCCAAAAAATCGCAGCATCGTTTGCTCCACCGCGCGCGGATCCGGCTTGACCAGCTAAATTGTGGAGCGGCTCCACATTACCTTCGGATGCTTGCCGCAGAACATCCTGCCATTCTCTGTTGATAACATCATTTCCTTTAGCAATCGTCGAAGAATTATAAGAGCCATGAACGTATCCAACATTCCCATATTGAAAGACTAATGCACTATTTTCTGCATAAAAATTCCAGTAATGACTTCTCGGTCCGATGGTCTTTCTAAATTCAATAAAAACTTCTGGCGAACTTTCAATCAAATCAGATCCAGTAACACCATCTAGTTCTTTTTTTGACTTTACTTTTTTTCCATTTAGTTTAAAAGACTTTCCCTTTTCCAACATTCTAGCGGCCACTTCAACCAGCACTTTATCACCACCATTTTTTATCCAGTTACTGAATGAGATTGAATTTGGATCTGGGTCCGCCGCTGCTCCAAGCATCATGGCATCATGATTACCGGCAATCACCACGACATCTCCTCCGGCACTTTGCGCTTCATTTTTTAATCGGATAATTTCATCAAGAGCATCCAGTGAATTTGGACCACGATCAGGGATATCTCCTAACACTATAACTTTTTGTTTGCCCCCTACCCAATGACCATTTACATCCATCACACCCCATCTGCGTAAGGCGCGATGAAATACTAAAGGATCTCCATGAATATCACCCACGACAATTTGCGATTGATAAGGGCCAGTACTTTCCATCGGGCTTGAAACAAGTTTTCTAGCAGAATTTATTTCTTTAATTTCAAGAGGAGTCTTAGCAACAGCACTTGGCAGGACTTTACCCGTAAGTGGCGGACCTCGCACTATTTCAGAACCTCTCACCGGGTTGGTCAATTTATTTTCGGATAATCGAAAAGCAATTGATTTCTGATCAGCTGAAGTTTGACTTACAACAAATTTTCGCATCTTAAGAGGGTCTCTCATTATGTTTTTCAGCTCATCGACATTTTTAAATTTTAAAAGGGCCTGAGTGACACCAACCACATCAAAAGGAACTAAGACCGTATCCACAACCGCCCATCGTAATGCACTTCGCGCCTCACCCATTAACTCTTTGGCTTGAAACATCGCCTGCGATGCGCTTAATCCAGACTGTTCACCAAGGGCCCTAAAATGATCTATTAATACTTCTGACTGATGGCCAAGTTTGCTATGCTCTCTAAATCCTGCAATGGCACCGGTTGCACCTAAGGCCAAACCACCACCTGCTGCAAAAGCCGCGAGCACTGAGCCAGCGGGAGCACCAATCGCCGTGGCAGTCAAGATCACTGCCGCTGCTGTCATAGCAATTAGCGCGGCTTTTCGCCAACGCATAGACTGCTCTTCATCGATGATTACATCTTTTGATAAGGAACAAATATATCCTGCGAGCTCTGGATTTTTCTGCAATATTCCCGCCACCAGCATGGGATTTTTGCCAATGGCCGATTTGATAAATTCTTTCGGTGTTTTTTGATAGTCTTGTTCAAATTCACTTAAAAGGTCAAAGGTCGATTCCACATGACTTTTTAAACCTTCTTCAATTTTTTTGTGATTGGACAAAATTTCATTTGGGGACAACGCCAAAAGTCCGAGTCGATTATTTTCATTAATTGAACCTAAGACGGCCCGACCAACATCACCTTCCTTAATCGCTTCCTCGGCTAAATCTTGTTCGGTTCTTACTTCGACATATTTTTTACTCAAATCTATACGGGCATCAAATAAATATTGATCATAGGCTTCGTTGTAGGATTGTGAATGTATTTTGGTCAATTGAGCGATTGTAATATCAATATCACCTCTCAAGATATTCAACATTATGGGAATTGACTTCTCATCGTAGACTCGCGCCGCTTCGAGAACAACACTTCTGCCACCACCTTCATCTTGATCAGAAGAAATGAAAGCATCTTGAAATTTTTCAACTATAATAGAACGATCAGCTACTCGCTCCATTTCTTTGAATAGATCTTGAATTTTAAAAATAAAAACAATTTTACCTGAGGAATCCAAAACATTTATTTTTGAATCCGGGATTGCCAATCGACGATGGAGCTCTTTAGGATGCCTTAAGAATGTTCTTAGAATTAATCGTTTAAAAATATTGTTACGATTTTCTAATGCCCATTTTTGCTCATAATTAACCGGCCCAACAGAGATTTTTAGTTTTGGATCTGTTAATAAAGTCTTATTTTGAAAACCTATTTTTTTAAGTTGAGGAAACTGATTTAAAGATAATGGTTGAAAAGAAGCTGTCTCTAAAGCCTCTTTCATATCTTCTTTTGAATGATTTTTTAACATTAACAGATCTTCATGGTTTTTTTTAGTCAAACGAAGATTTTGTTGAAGAATAAATGAATCTGTACCTAATTGATGATGTTTTTTTAAACGATTGGCCATAAGCTCTGCAAGATTCTCTACACCTTGTTTTTCATGGGGAATTTCTGTCAACAAGTCTTGGTATGTTTTGGCCCACTTTCCATCAATGTCAGGACGAAAATAAATCCTCCCTGGATCAAAGAGTGAATTGGAGTTAAAAAAATCTTCTAATGATTTTAGATTTGGATCAAAATATCGTTTTGTTAATACCAGAGTTGGTCCCAGCAGTGTTTCTCTTTGATGGGCATAAATCTGATCGGCAATCTCACGCAGCTTTTGTTCTGATATATTATTTATTTCGAGATGTTTTGTTGCTGCCAACATCTGGTCAGAAAGATTAATTATTTTTTCTAATTGCAACTCGGTACTTTGATTCTCACAAGAACTCAACTCGCTCAAAGAACTGAATGCTGATTGATGAGTAATTTCTTTTAATGAACCAGTTTTCCCACAGTCATCAAACTGCTTGATCGCTACCTGGTATTGCTCAAGAGTCGACATTAAAAGACCGAACTTAACTCTTTCTTCAATTGGGACTAAATCCTTAAACTTTTTAAGATCGATCACAAAACTGGCAAAATCATCAGTTGGTAAACCTAGTAAAGTGCTATTGTTAATCCGTTTAAGAATAGACGCCAAATTCTCAGTAGGTTTCTCTGAAGCAAAAATTTTGGCAGGATTCAGTAAAGATAATTGATTGGTAACTAAGACCAAGATCAATTGATAATGAAGCAATTTTTTGATAACTTTTCGAATGGTGAAACTTTTATTGTTCACTTAAATACCCAGATATTATACTTCCAGACTATTATCCGACTAAATTCCCAGAGATATTAAAGATAGATTTTTCCTAAGGAATTTACCTAGTCATTATCAATTGTTAGCTGCAGATTTTTTCAGATCAGAGTAAGTGATACGAAGTTTACTCTGTGGGTAAAAAAGGTATCACGAACTTATAGGGTTAAAACCTCATTTAAAATCTAACTTAAATTTTGTAGTTTCATCTCATTCTTCCTTCTTGCCCAAAATCATTTAACCAAGGAAAGTAAAAATGTTAACCAAAGCAAAAAAACTGATCGGAAACAAATTACAAGCGATTGATGGAGATATTGGAAAAGTAAAACAATTTTATTTTGATGATAATCACTGGGTTGTTCGTTATCTAGTGGCTGATACAGGCGGTTGGCCTGCGGGAAATCAAGTTTTATTGTCACCGTATGCACTTCAAAGTATCGATAATAAAACTGGTAAAATTGGAGTAAATCTAACTAAAAAACAGATTGAAAATGGGCCACCTCTTACGACTGATCGTCCGATTTCTCAACAATTTGAAAGGGCCTATTATGATTATTATGGTTGGCCGATCTATTGGGGTGGGATGCTTGCCTGGAGCACATCTCACACATTAATGCGCAATAGTGAAAAATGGAACATCCCTCA
>JBIKWR010000135.1:0-8829 GCA_044356225.1 Bacteriovoracaceae bacterium
TGATTGCAAATCATGAGCGACTGAACGAGCTAGCTGGAAACGATCTTCCTTCAACTTTGCCATTATTTTTTGATCTTCAATTTCTTTTAATTTCTCTTGAAATTTATTGATTGCAATTCCAAGCTGATTGATCTCTTTTGATTCTCCTGGTGCAAACTCAATTGGATTGTCTGCATAGATATCGATCTGTTGAGAGTAATTCTGTATTTGATCAATCATCTTTGCCATTGGACCAAGGAGAAATGAGTTGGTGTTCATCAACCCGCGTCGAGCGAGCAAAAACAAGAAGGTCAAAATAGTGGTTGCGAGAAGAATGTTGATTAACAACCAACGGTATAGGGAAAACGCACTCAGTTTAACAATAAGTTGATAACTATGCCCAGAATCAGAATAAAAATCAAGGTCGAGCAGAGTCGTATTTTCCGGTTTTGAAAAGTTGTACTGAGCAATGGTTTCATTCTGCTCTCGCTGAAGTTGAAGGCCAAAATCAAGTCCATGAGAATTGCCTAGATCTTGAAATAAAGAAGTCAACTTCGCATTAATGAAGACCATTTTTTGTTCCACTTCAAGTTGATTAACGGTGCTCTGTACTGTACGAAAGATGAGATCTCTAAGTGTGGCCTTATCTAAATGTTGCCGATAGAACGCTAGAATGACAAAAAAAATGTAAGTAAAAAATACAAAAGCCTGAAAATAACGACTGCTGATGCGAGCAAGTTTGACTTCAAGACCCTCTCCTAAGAATTTTTTTTCAAACTCAACTTCAGGCATGACGTTTTCCCTCATGCCTAATCAACCAAGAAAGGATTATCAATGATAAACTTCCACGAACTATCGCTAATGGCCAAAAGTCCACATCAAAATCTAGAACAAATCCCCATAAATATTCTCCAGATCCAAAGAGTATTGCTAAATAAAAAACCATACTGGCACGAACCACGCCAGCATGCTGATGGACAGAACTTTCTAAGAGTAAAAAATTTGTAGAATGTAAGATTAACCAAAAAGCGAATTGAAAGATAAAGATAGAAATGACTTGGTAAAGATCTGAACTAAAAAGTAATAGTCCACTCGAGAGTATTGTCAGAAAGAGTCCCCACATTAAAGTTTTTCTTTTATTATTTACTCTTTTTAATAGTTCACCGACGATCCACAAACTTACACCATAAATAAATGAGATGAGTGGATAAAAAATTTCGGCCTGCCAAAAAGGCTGTTTCATGGCGATTTTTAAGTTCTGTACTGTCAAACCACTCAAGATAATTAAACATAAAAATTGAATCCAATTCCAAGGAGCTAAATGTGGACGCCAAAATTCAGTAAAACTTTTTAAAACTTTTTCTCTCCAAGTTTGTTCAATACTTAAAATTTCATGTTGTAAAACGGGGAGCTTCTGATGAAGATAAAATCCATACAATAAATAAAGCGTGCTGGTGATAATATCTATCCATAGTGCCGCCAGAAAACTATTATCAAAATAAAACGGAAGAGTAGCACCGATTAAAGGTGCTAAAATAGTTGCTCCCTGGGTGACAAAGAGTTGCACAATCGCCGAGTTTCCTAGTCCAGAGTATTTGCTTTGAATGAGAAACTTATAAAAAAATACAAAGCCAAGGTTTGAGAAAAAAAAGCGAACTAAAACCCAGAATGGAATAATCTTGAGATAATGCTCCGAAGGTGATTGTAATAAAACCACTAGTCCCAAAGCGAGCAGCACACTAGCAGTTTCGGTCAACAGATGACGTTTTAGCATGTCACCTTGTTCTACCAATGGTGCACCAACCACTGTTCCTAGTATTCCCGAAAACTGACGAAGCATGCCCACAAAACCAAAGGCCACTATTCCACCAGCGAGCGCAACATAGAAAGGGGCCATCATCAGCCACATCGCCATTATGCCTACTGAATTCATAAATGACAGAAATAGAAATAGACGCAGAAAGCCTTACCTTTTTATGTTGTCGCAGAGACCTCGCTTTACGGCCTTAATTCTACATAGTATGAGTTGTGTCGGAGGCTATTATGAATAACATCTTTAAGCAAAAAAAAATTAAAACAAATATTTCAGCTGTGGAGGCCAACACTTTGGCCTTAGGAAATAGCTCGAACTAAACTTCCTTGCTAACAAATCTAGGGGACTCCCATCGATTCGGTCAAGCGGTACGATCTCGTGTACACTTAGGTGTAGAATGGGTGGACAAACCACGTCCCATAACATTTGAAATGCTTTTTTTCGGCATTGATACCCAACTGCCTTTATTTAAACAATTGGGTGTTCCAGCATTGGCCAGGTCGATTGAACGAGGTCTTTGGGATAATTCTATAACTTCCCTAGCGCCTTATTTTTTTACTGGGAATGAACAAGATTTACAGTGTTCATTTTCCTATGCAGTAAGAAGTGGCCAATTGCTTGCTATTGCTTCTTTGTTTGGACTCTACGACCTGCACGCTGATAATATAAAAATTATAGATTACCAAGGCGAGCTTATTCCTCTGCCTATCGATCTAGAATGCTTTTTTTTTGCCATGAGTTCTGGAGCAGAAAGTTACTTGATTGATTCCAAATTCTTAAAACTCGATCGCTCTGGGTTGGCCGGGCAAACATTAAAACCCTACCGTACCAATTATCCCGAAAAACTATTAGATAGTTTTCTGTCTACTTGCAATGTGGTGATCGGTGACTTTAAAAAAATATTTACCCATTTAGAATCCCAGCTTAAACAAACACCTAATCGGATTATTTTAAGAAATACTAGAGACTACCGCCAATTGCTATTAGCAATAAAAAATCAGAAAAATATTGATTTTGAAAATATCATCCACCATCCTCTATTAACTGACCAACCACTTTTACCTAGTGAGTGGCAACAACTTATCGCCGGAGATATCCCATATTATTTTGTCGATGATTTTTACAATTTAGAGACGCTTAGCTACTTTAGTTCACCCAACAAGAAAGAGAGGATAACTCTGGGCAATTTTGCTCCCAAACTAAAAGCCGCAGTACCCAGTCGTCAAGACTTTGTAGATCCCGAACGTCTCGCCCAATTAATCGTAAATACCTCAATGCAAATATTAGATAAATTTTTTGATAAATCACAAAAAGAGGCATGCGGAGAATTTTTTATCGCTAGATTTGCAGGACCAACAATGCAACTTGAAACACCTTGGTTCGAAGCGGAAAACGATAACACTTTATTGAGTTCGTAATACCTATTTTCTGCCGAGCAATGTTTACTAGCGGCAAATCGAAGACTTTAGGAAATCAAGATTGCGTGCATGAGGTGAAGATCCACTGAAAAACTCATCCAGTGCCGCTAAAGTTAGTAATATCCACTTTTTCGAGAATCCATAAATATTTTTTCTCTTTCTCTTAATCTGGCAAATGCCGATACTACACTTTGAGCTGAGCGTAAAAGGTTTTGATCATAAGTATGACCATTTCTAGCTTCTGTTTCTAAGTATTTTAAATCGTTTTTAAAATACTCCTCGAGCAAATTTATATCTACCTTAAATTTTTCATCATAAACATCTGTATTGTTGGCCATTTTTTCTAAAATTACTGAGTATGTGGTATAATCTTTTTCGGTTTTTCGTTTTTCATTTATCTTCAAAAAACCTTCATCCAAGGCAAAGGTGGGAACTTTATCTACTCCTGAATAATAATCAGTTCTAAGTATTTCTAGGATAAATTCTGGATCAGGATTGAGGATGGCATTTTCATACCATCTTTTAACGTTTGGTAACTGATATCCTAATTCAGTTGCTGCTTCAACATACCTGCGAATGGCGGAACCTTGCTCTATTGGAATGGTAAATTTTTTGTTAAGAATCCAGGGGATCAACTGATCGAGTTCAGATTCCCAAACCCCTTCTGAAAATACATCAGTAAAATCTGTCACTGTTAAAAAACGAAAAATCCAGCTATCAGACCAATTAGAGACGATTAGTTGGGACAATGCCGAGGCAATTTCAATTGATGCCTCTCTATCAAATTTTTTACGACTCGCGAGGATGGAATTTAATAACTCATATTTGATTATCTGATTATTTGTTTCACTCAAAGCCTTTAAAATCAACTTTACGTTTGAATTAAGATTATTCTCTTCATGGAAAATGAATGCCAGAAGAATGTCCTTTAATTCGACATCACCAACGCTGAAGTTTTCACCATAGAATGTGCGATTTTCTCCACCATATTGATTATAAATTCTAATAATTTTCTTTAGTCCCGCTGTTGGATTACTCCCCAGGCTTTTGATGTTGACTAAGGAAGAAAGTGCTTCCTCCATTAGTAGTTCTAGTGGTTCTTTTTCAAGAACAGAAATGACCAAATCGGCCATTTCAACTCTTAAACTTAAAGGAACAGCTTCTTTTAAAAATCCAAGGGCGCTAAGAATCATAAGTCCTCGGCGTTTTTCTTGGGTATCTTCAGAGTTCAGCTTTACTCTTGCCATCGCCAAGAGATCTGGCACACTCATTTCTTTTTCAAGTATTTGAGTGGCAGCAGAAAAAATCCACTTAACTGGACCACTTTGTAAAATTGCCATTAGTTCGTCTAAAGATAATTTTTTTGCCAAAATATTTTTTTTATTACTCCAAATTTCAAACTTGGCCAAGTTATCTGAACCAAGACAAACATAGGGAGCAGCGGTCTGATCAGTACAAGATGAAAGTGGACCTCCCGCATTTTTTAATATTTCATTATAGTCATTAAAATCTTTAAAAAATGCGTGCCAATCAATCGAGTTGCTATTATTAAAACTTTTTTTTGTATTTTGAAAACGAGCATAAACACGAAGATCAATAAATTTTGCTACTTTATCGAAGGAAGGGAGAGATTCCTCAAAAACCCATTGAGAAGACACATTGGAATCGGAAGAAGCAGCGACAAAAATGGAAACTTTTAGTTTCTTTTGAAAATCTTCATTTAGCTTATTAAGAATATCTAAAATTATATTCCCCCAAAAACTATCCCAATTTGAAGGATAAAAAATAATTAGTTCGGGATTATTAGAATTTTTAATTTTTAAAATAGCGCTGTTAATCGTTTTTAACATTTCTATTTGATATTCAGCAATGTTGAATTGATCATCGGTATATTGAGGCTGAAATTTTATGATATTTTCTTCACTCAATAACCCACCGGTAGCGAGACATAAGTTTTTGTTAAAATCTTTATCTCTGTCATATTTGTATACGTTAAAGTTAACGACCACACGATCGGTCTTTATCGGCTCAATTGTCACGTCTTTCTTTTCAACTTCAACAACCGCCTTCCGCTTCGAATCATTCGCCCAAAGAAAAGTCGATAAAAAACAAAACCCAAAAATAAAAAATATTTTTAAAAAAAACTTGGCCATTAATAAAATTCCTTCACCAACTAATGATCGACATTTATCGGGAAAATAACTAAATTTAATGATTTTTAATCCCCGGTCTTTTTTATTAAGACTTAAACCAATAAAGTGCTCAATATTTGTTTTAAAAACATCTCATGTTTTTTAGTCGGGTATCCGATAGCTTATTACAAAGCATCAAAAATTATGAATAAAAAAGAAAAGTTGAGAATTAAAAAATTCATCAAAGACGACATCTGTTGTTTTTCTTTTCGTGGTTTTATCGACGAAGATTTCCGATTTGATTATGCTCCCAAACTTTTAGCGGAGGACTTTCCGGCATATTTATTTGAGTTTTATGAAGTGCAGTTAAACTCTTGCGGGATTCGCGATTGGATTGAGTATATTTCCCAGTTGAGTCCAGCACGACTCATTTATGTTAACTGCCCGGTGCAGTTTATAAATCAAATCAATACCGTCTCGGGTTTTATAACTTCCAACACTGAGATCCAATCATTTTTTGTGCCCTATTATTGCGAGCAGTGTGATCATGAACGGCATGTCTGTGTGAAAACCAATGATCTCTTTAAATTTCATTTGCCAAGACCGACTTGTTTTTCCTGTCAAAAAACCCTGGAACTCGATGTGAATGAAGACAATTATTTACGTTTTTTAAAACCGGCAGCGTAATGTCTTTAAGGGGCAACGATTATTCCTATTTGTTTACGTGCATGGCGATACCTTCCTGCTGATCCAATTTTTTCTTCATTAATGCAGTTAATGTATTCAGGGTGGTTGGCCTCGATCCATCTTCCACTTTGAGTTAAGCAGGCACCATACATCCAAACTTTCCAGGGATTGTTTTCTCCAGCGTAAGGTAGATAAGCAGGCCCTAGACTGCTGGGTTGACGATTTTTATCTTCTGAGCGTTTCACTGAATCGAATGGCGACTTTTGCTGAATTCCCAAATCATTCAACTGGATTTTTTTTTCATCATCTTGACCACTCTTTTCAAGCAGCAGTTGAGGATCAACTTCCTGCGGAGCAAATGGGGTCATCAAGGCCCCAAAAATGAGACCGGTCATACCCATCGCAAATAGAAAACTAAAAAATTTCATCACCTTACATATCGGATAATTTTACTCAGACTTTAATTTGCAGTGATTTCGTCAACAAAATTTGACACGTGAATGTTTTCTTTATTGAATAAATTATGAAAAATTTTTATTTAGCAATTTTGTTTTCCACTACTTTTTTACAACTTGCTTTGGCGGTTCCCCTACACCCCAAATGGATCGCCCACCAACAAACCGAAGATGAGTTTTTAAAACTGCATTTTTTTACGGCAGGCCGAGGCATGCACCTCATTCCTGATTTTGTTAATGTTTATGAAAAAGTGAAAGGCAAAATTCCCGAGCTTACTGCAGATTTAAGAAATGCCGATTATGCCAGCACCATGACTTCTCGTTGGGGTTTTAACACCGTCAATGAACAAGTGATCGGTTTTTACAATGTTCCCTATAAAAATATGGATATTGGTGTTTTAGGTTGTGTCGCCTGTCATAGCGGCTACGCTGCTGGTGAATTTATTGTGGGCCTGGGTAACAAAAATATTGATCCTGGAAAAGTTGGCAGTGACTTAGTGACCATTCAAAATGTTTGGAAAGTTTTATCAGTGCTCACTCCAAAATCAAAAGACTATAAAGACGTGGAACAAGCAGCACTTACTTTTGCTAAAAAAATTGGCAACGATAAAATAAATAATTTAACCCAAGGCCATGTGGCCACCAGCCTTATTCGCGATTGGTTTTATACCGTTCAAGGACAAAAAATTCCCGATACTTCCTTAAGAGGCGCAGTGAAAGTTCCGCATTTGTGGGGTTATGGCCCCAAACGCGAAGCCGGCCAATTTTGTGATGGTTATGGCAATGGCGTCGAACCTGGGTGGGGCATTGCTGTAGAGTTGGTAGGTGGCCAAAAAACCGACATCGCCAGAGACTATATGCCTAAAGTCAGTCATGCCGAAGAAGAATTAGAAAATTTTTTACCACCACCCTATCCCTTTGCCATCAATTCCGATATGGCGGCAGCAGGAAAGAAATTATTTGCCGAATCTTGCACCAGCTGCCATGGAGTTTACCAACGTGATGCCGATGGGTTTCCCATTTTTGAAAGGCCACTGCATTTTAAATGGGAGATGATTCAAACCGATCGCGATCGTTTGCTCGCTAATAATAACGAGTTTAATCATCTAGTCGATATCAATCCGCTGGGCGAGTTTATCAAACGAAATCATCTTCCCGCCGGATATTTTGCTCCCAGGCTCGAAGGAGTCTGGGCGCGTTTCCCTTATTTACATAATGGCGCTGTTCCTTCAATCTACGCGTTGTTAACAGCTCCTGACAAAAGACCAAAATATTTTGATTTATTGGCCAGCGGAAGTCTTGATCGTTATGATCAAAAAACGATGGGTTTAACCATTCCACTGCTCAACTCAAAAGCCGATAAAGAGTTACAAAAAAGAGTTAAGGAGCAGGATCGTTCGATTTTTGATACCAAAAGAATTGGCCATAGCAATCAAGGTCACTATTTTAAATTCCTCGAGGATTGGACCGAAGAAGATAAACTCGCCCTGATTGAATATTTAAAAACGCTGTAATAAATTTTCATGAAAATATCTATTATTCTACCCATCTTTCACGAAGATTTTCCTAAACCGACATCTGATTATATCAAAAAAATTGGTGATTTTTTTTCTCGTGCCCTACTCTATTTTAAAAACCTCGAACTAATTTGTGTCGATGAAAATTCTACCCCTGAGGTCTTAAATTTTTTAAAACAAATAGGTTTTATGGTCGAAAATATTTCGGCTTCCAATCGCGCGCAGCGAATTAACCTTGGACTACAAAAATGTACTGGCGACATCATGTTGATTCATCACCCGCGAACGCTGTTGTCGATGGAGGCCTTAGAAGCCTTGGAGGCCTTGGGCAAAACAAAAAAATTTTCCGGCTGGGGAGGATTCACTCATCGATTTGATTTTGCCCACCCTTTATTAGATTTCACTTCTTGGTATTCCAATACCCAGCGTTTTGATCACCGCGCTTTAGTTTATTTTGATCATTGCGTTTTTTTATCCCGAGATTTTTTCCAAAAATTTCCTATTCAAAATTTTGTTCCTCTCAAAGATATTTTTGAGGACACGGCACTTTCAGAAAAACTGCGAAAAAAATCCTGGCCTCTTCGTCTTCCTTATCTTGTCACCACCTCGGCAATACGTTTTCAGCAAAACGGATTGATCAGACAGAGTCTGCTGAATCAAATTCTTAAATGGGCCTATTGGTTTAAATTTTCCGATAAAACAATAAACAAAATATATGAAAAAGGTTTATCCCTAAATTCTAAATATTAAGTGCTTGGCGATAGTTGGCGATATAACGTCAAATACTGCAAACAAGTACTCTCCCACGAAAATTTTTTCGCCTGCTGG
>JBIKWR010000016.1:0-29802 GCA_044356225.1 Bacteriovoracaceae bacterium
TGGGACTTGAAATATTTTTTTATCCGGTAAACTTAAAGCAGTTAACTGACCTCCGTAAACACATCCGGTATCAAGCCCAATACAGTTATTTTTTATCACTAACCCTTTGGCCGACCAGTGTCCAAAAATAGTTAGTTTTTTACCATGGTATTGATCATACCAAGGTTTGCCTTTCCAAACTCTTAGCGTGGTTATTAATTGAGAATTCATTTCTTGAGGCTTTTTGCCTGGAAGAAGTCCAGCGTGGACGATGAGGAAATCTTTTTCTTCAATAAACAGAGGTAAGGTTTCAAGATAATGGAGATAGTCAGAGAATCGATGATTATTTTTTTGGTAGATTTGTGAGATAATATACTTTTCATGATTACCCAAAATCATCTCGAATTGATGTTCGAGAAAAAAATCTAAACACTCTTTTTGCTTGGGACCTTTTCCCACGACATCGCCGACAGAAATAAGTCGATCAGTAAAAGGATTAAAATCAGCTTGGTGTAATAAATTTTGTAATTCTAGAAAGCAACCATGAATATCGCCGACGATGAGAGTTCGCCGGCGATTATTTTTTTTATTTTGAGTCATGACTTAAATTGTATCGTGAAAAATCTATTTCGTTAATTTTTCCAATTTTTTTTCGGCTTCAAGTCGCTCTTTGCGTTCTTTATTGGCCACTTTTATCTGTTCTTTACGTTTACTCACTAATTCTTCAAGTTTTTCATCCGACATATTTTCATCGTGATCCATAAATAATGGAATGATTTCTTCGACCCCAAATGTTCCGGCCTTAATGTATAAATGATTAACGACGGTATTGTCAGAGGGATCAACCATTTCCCATTCCTGATTTTCGTTTTTTCGAACAAGAATATCGCGATATCGACGGGAGTCAGTAAGGCCATTTTTGAGGGCATTTAATTCGATAAAACCACCTTTTTCTAATGAAAAGTTTTTACCTTTCATAAAAAGAATTTTTCGATCTTTTTTATCTTTCGCCACCCAAACACCATCATCTTTAACTAAGTCCTCCGCTAAGTGCTCATAGATAGTATTTTTAACTTCTTCTGAAGGTTTGATATTTGGTTTTAATAAACCTTTATTTTCAAAACTTTTAAGAGTTCCATTCTCATCAAAACATGGTGTGAAATAACCAATTTTAGGAAATTTATTTGAAACGACCATTGCTACTGGTTGGTGATACTTGTGTAAGTTGACACAGGCTTGTTCCACTTCAACTGGTTTTTTTCCATCTATTGCTAGTAGATTTAGTGAAAAGAACTGCATCCCTAATAGAAAACAAAACTTTGAAACGTTTTTCATAGCTCTCCTCTCCCCATAGTTTAATTTTTCTGTCTACGCTAGTTGATCTGTGATCAATCTTCGTTTTGATAAGATGAATGAAAGATCATTTATCAAAGAAGATATTGTTGTGGAGGGAGCATATGCCGATGAGCTTCGGAGGCTATAGGGAGTATGTAAAAATTACATATAAGAAGATGGTCAGAAATTCAGGTGTTTAGGAAGTGGGAATGAAATATCATTCCCACTTTTTGAAAATTTTTAAGCAGATTTTTTAAATGTTTTTCTTTGTGCCATGGGCAAATAATTTGTGAGTTTATTGCCATCATAAATTTGTCGAGGTCTGCCAATTCGGTTTCCGGGAGTTTCATTCATCTCTTTCCAATGAGCAATCCAGCCGGGAAGTCGACCAAGGGCGAACATCGCCGTAAACATATTGACCGGAATATTTAGCGCTGAATAAATGATCCCACTGTAAAAATCCACATTGGGATAAAGTTTGCGATCGACAAAATATTGATCTTTTAAAGCCGCTTCTTCCAATTCTTTGGCGATGGCGAGTAAAGGAGAGTTGATACCCATTTTACTGAGCACTTTATCACAAGCTTTTTTAATAATTTTTGCTCGAGGATCAAAGTTTTTATAAACTCGGTGACCAAAGCCCATTAAACGAAAACTAGAGTTTTTATCTTTTGCTAGTTCAACGAATTTTTTCACGTTACCACCATCATCATGGATTTCTTGCAACATTTCCATCACGGCTTGATTGGCACCTCCATGGAGAGGTCCCCAAAGTGCAGAAATACCACCAGAAATAGAGGCAAACAAGTTGGCCTCTGCAGAGCCGATCAATCTTACGGTTGATGTGGAGCAGTTTTGCTCGTGATCAGCATGCAAGATGAAAAGTAAGTTAAGAGCTTCAACAATCTCAGGATGCAATTCATATTTTTCTGAAGGAACAGAAAACATCATATTGAGAAAATTGCCACAATAATCTAAATGATTTTGAGGATAAACTCTGGGCTGGTTGATAGATGTTTTATAAGCATAGGCAGCAAGAGTTGGTAATTTCCCCATCAGTTTAATGATTAATTCATTAACGTCTCGTGGTTTTTTTGGATCAAGATGCTCTTGATAAAAAGTCGACATTCCACTGACCGCAGCACTTAAAACTCCCATCGGATGGGCCTCTCGAGGAAAGGCATCAAACAATCTGACCAAGTCTTCTTTAACCAAAGTATGGCGCTTGATACTATTCTCCCAAACATGAAATTCTTCTGGGGTTGGCAAATGGCCATAGATCAAAAGGTAGGAGACTTCTAAAAAGTTTGAGTGTTCTGCTAACTGCTCTATCGGAATTCCCCGGTATCGTAAAATTCCATTTTCTCCATCGAGAAATGTAATCTTACTGACACCCGTACAAGTGTTGCCATAACCATTATCCATCGTTATGACACCGGTTTTTGCCCGTAAATTGATAATATCGACTCCAACTTCACCTTCTGTCCCCACGTAGACAGGGCATTCGTACTCTTGGTTGTCGATGACGAACTTGGCCTTTTTTGCCATAGTCTGCTCCTTTTTATGAAAATAAAAAAATAAATCGTTTGGGATTATCGGCAAGAAGCATTTTTTACTTGAAGGTTTTTATCAATCATAACTCATTAAAAAGTCGCAATTTTAAACACTATTTTAGACGATAGAAATCGATTCAATGGTTTAATGATGATATCCTCTTTAACTATGAGTCAAGCCTTAGTCGTTTCCAATGATTTAATTCTGAATGATATTTATGCTGTTAATCTTAATGCTTATGTCGCTACCAATATAACCATTAAAGAAAATGCGGATGAGGCGATTAAACTACTGGAGTTGAATCCAAATTTTGATGTGGTGATTTGTTTTTTTCATATCAATGGTGAAGATACTGCCTTAAAAGTCATTCAATATTGTCAGTCAAAAAAATATGAAGTTCCTATTATTGTGGTGGGTAGTGGTCAAGGATTACCAGCAAATATTCCACAAATTCCGGCAAAATATAATATTCAAAATCTTTTAAAAGTGGTGGCAAAAATCTTAGAAATTTCTGCCAAAGATATGGCAGAACTTCAAGTCCCAGATTTTTTTCCTATTCCACTAAACCTATTCGCTCATATTAAAATTTGTGAATCAGATATTTTTATTAGAAATAAAGAGTTTGAAAATGTGAACTATGTAAAGATTGGAGAAAAAGCAAAACCTTTTGCTTTTAATATGAATGAATACCAAAAAAAAGGAATTAAGTGTTTATATGTCCCATCGATCGATAGACTAAGATTTATTAATCAGGCCTCAGGACATATCGTCAATCAATTATTGGATCCCAAGATATCAAAAGAAAAAAGAGTTGATTTAATTATTGAAGGCATGGAGTTTGTCGCCTTTCAGATTTCGGAAAATGAGCAAGTGCCAGAAGAGATTATGAATACGTCTAAGGCCTGTTTGGTGGCGATGAATGAAGTGGCCCGCCAGTTTCCGGATGTTCGAGGCTTACTTGAACTGCTGTTAAAAAATAAATCAAAATATATTTTCCTTCATGGCATTATTGCTTCTTACATCGCCAAAGAAATTATCGAAAATATTAGTTGGGGAGGAGAGGGGCAAGCTGATAAAATTGCCTTTTGTCTTTTTTTTCATGATCTTTTTTTAGTCCCTTTATACGACAAGTATCCCGAGTTTACCCAAGAAGAAGAAATTCTTTATAGTGATCGGTTAAATGAAACGGAAAAAGACTTAGTCTTAAATCACGCCAAAATGGCGGGAGAATTAATCCAAACATTTAAGCACAGTCCGATTGGTGCCAATACGCTTGTTACCCAACATCATGGAGATACTAAGGGAGTTGGATTTGCTTCGAGTTTTAAAGATAATATATCTCCACTCGCCAAAGTCATGATTATAGCAGAGGATTTTACCAGTGAACTTTTAAAACTTGAGCCAAGTTTATGGAAAACAAATTTTAATAAAAAAGAAGTCATAACAAGCCTACGAGAAAAATTTACCAGACCAAGTTATCAAAAAATTGTCGATTGTTTGGAACAGGTTCGAATTTAAATACGATCTAACATTCTGACGAAACCTTTATAACTATCTTTAAAAATTCCTTTAGAAAATTCTTCAGTATAAAGCACTCTGGCACTTTCGATTCCCTGTCGATTGAATTGCGTTTTCATTAGATGACTAACCAAGATGTTAACCATAATAAAGGGAGCGGCCAAAGAGCTGATTTTGAAACTGTTGATGCCACGGGGAAATCCATCACCAGTGGGCCATTCATGATGTTGTTCAATAATAATACTTACATCGCTAAAATTGGGCATAAGCTCAATCATTTGAGCACCTCGAGCGACATGATCAAAATACTTTTTTTGATCTTCTGGTTTCAAACTTAAAATGAGTGGATCATTATGTTCAGTAACAAAACACAATTCTTCTTGCTCTAAAGAGAGATCATGAAAAAAAGAGCTAAGGATCAGTTTTTGCCGAGACATATCGGATTTCCAACCCATCTCAAAGGTAAAAGCTTCACAGCAATAGCTCATGAGAATTGATTTTTCCGAGATATCTTTTTTCAGCAAAGGAAATCCTGCTAAGATTTTTTTTATACCTCCTGAAAGTTCATATGTTAGTTGAATATTTTCCATGACGAGAGTTATAAATTTAGCAATTTTTTCGTTAATCCCAAGGGCTTTGATATACTCATGGATAACACTAATCGCAATCGTTTGGATTTTTAAAGACTCAGAAAGTTTAAGTGTACCTTTTAGCGAAACTGACAATCGGCGAAGAGACTCTTCTAGGAATTTTATTTTATCATCTTTTTTTAGCCAAAATTCTTTGATGTTTCGTTGAACAAATTTTAAAATGATGCCTTCATTTATCATTTCGTCTTTGGCAATCGCCTTACTGTACTTAGCTGAAGTGACTCGAACAAAAACATCGTAGGGTAGTTGGTTAAAGAGAAAGAAGTTTCGAATTTTTATCGGTAAAAAATCCTCGTCATTCACTTCAATAATAGAACTTTCTTGCTCCGCTCGGCTAAGCCATTCCAACAATGGGTTCATTACCGATTTTAAATTTTCCGGCAGAATTGGCAGCAGAAGTAAGCTATTTTGAGGGTGAGAATTATATAGTTCAGAGTCCACTCGATCTGCTAAAAGTTGTTTGGTCCCAAGAAAAAGGGCCGGCAATTCACCAACCGCCTCTAAAACAATGACCGCAATGGCGCTGGGAGGATGATTTTTAAACGAAGCATCGATGATGACAAAGTGAAAAGGGCCTTTGATCGATAAAATGTCAAAAGCATCCTCCGGTTTATCGATGCCTACATAGTCAATTTGGGGGTAAAATTTTTTAAAAAGATTTTTTAGTATTCCGTTGTCTTCGGGATTTTGAATGATTGATAGACATTTCATCGTTTGATCTTCTTTGCGGCTAAACTTATCATTGATTGACCATATTTGTTTCAACATGAACCAAAAACTAAGATTTAGGATAGTATACCGTGAAGATTAGAAAAATTAAGTATAAAACCTGTATTCGACCAAATTCCTTTCAATATATCGGTTTCAACATCGAGCAATTGGAAAAAACCTGGCAATGGCTCCAGTCACTCGGAGGGATTGAAACCATCTCCCCGATGTTGGCGATTAGAGAAATAAAAACAGAGAGTTTTTTACTGCGAAAGTTAGAAAGAAGTTTATCTTTAGTGAGCATTGGCTTCAAAGATCACGAGAAAGATCAAATGAATTCTTGTCCCATCGAAAACGCCTTAAAAAATCTTCAGTTTAAATTCTGAGAAAAATACTCTTTTAAATATTGATCAAAATTTACCAGATCACTTTTTTCAATCGTCTTTTGATCATTGATCGATTTTTTTACCAATGACTGGAAAGATTTAAAATATTTTTCTTGTTGCGAGTTTAATTCCAGTTGACGTAACTGAGTGGTGAAATTCTGGGATTTTGCCAGGGTGTAATGACAAAAATCTAATTGCTGATCGACAATTTCTTGCATCATTTGAGTGGAGAATGTTTGACCTTCAATAATCACTTTATTTTTCAGTTGATTGAGCTGAGTGGTAAAAAGTTTTTCAGGATTTGGTGAGTCGAGCATTTCGGCAATGGGCGCTAACTGTCCAAACAATTCTTGGATCCATTCAAAATGCGTAATCTCTTTATCGCCATCAAATAAAACTACTTTTTTTTGACGACCGTGACGGGCAATCAATTCTTGATTATTTCTAAAACGTTTAATCTGTTCGATAGAATAATTTGGTGCTGGTAGAAAAGCACAATAGGTTAAGAAGATATCGAGGAAATACACCTGATCAACCTCAATCCCAACTGGCGAAAAAGGATTGATATCTAAAGTCCGTAACTCGATATATTCTATTCCTCGACGCAAGAGGGCGTTTGATGGCGATTCGCCTCGATCAGTTCGTCGTTTAGGTCGTACCGAACCATAGTACTCATTCTCAATTTGCAAAGTATTAGTGTTAAGTTGTTTATATTCACCATTTTCCAGAACACCGATTTTTTCATAAGCAGGTTCTGATGTGGTTATCGCCTGTCTTAAAACATTGATATAGGATCCAAGTTTGTTATAACAAACATTTAAACCTTTTTGAGAAGAGTTGGTATATCCCAAATTACTTAGGCGGATGGAAGTGGCACCATCAAAAGTTAAGCAAGATGAGGAGTTTAGGGTGATCATGTCGGCGAGAGGTTTTTTTCCATTCAGAAAGGATGGGCATATGAAAGGAGATGCACCAAACAAATAGGGGATAACCCAATTGAAACGGTGAATATTTCTCACCATATTCATATAAACATCAGATTGGAAATCTTGTAAGGTGTTTTTACAACTTTCTAAGCATCTCATGTTTTCAAAAAAACGTTTTGAAAAAGAAAAATTATAATGAATTCCAGAAATAGTTTGCATCATCGAACCGTAGCGCTGATGCAGGCCTTTTCGATAAACGGTTTTCATCTTTCCTAAATTACTTTTTCCATACTGAGCAATAGGGATGGACTCTTGGCCCTTGATAGGACAAGGCATACTATTATTCCAAAAAATTTCTGGAGCAATTTTTTGGGCGGTAAAACTATGAATGGCATAGAGAAATTGAATGAGCTCTTGCGGATCCTGAAAAACCGGCGTGATAAATTCTAACTGGGATTCGCAGAAGTCGGTAGTCACATAGGGATGTGTAAGGGCCGAACCTAAACTTTCAGGGTGAGGAGAGTGTGAGAGTTTGGCAATCCCATGATGATCCAAAACTCTCAAACATTCTCTTTCTATGCCGCGATTAATTTCAGTATAAAAATTAAACTGATTAAATTCGGCAATAAGTTCTTTCAAAGTAGATTTCATTTTATGAATATAAATCTTTGACTACTGTTTTTTTTCTTCACGTTTTGATCGACCTTGTTTCCATTCAGCTTTCTGATCTTGCATCAGCTCGCGATGGTTTTCTTTTTCCTCTTTACAGGCCCGAAACTGCTCTTTAGTTGTGGCTGCAGTTAGGCAGGCAATAATGCGTTCTAGTGAAGTTTTACGTTCGGTTAGATTTTTAACCATTTCATCACGTCGTGCCTGCCATTTGTCGCCCTCAGCATTTTCGGCGAATACGAAGTTTAATTGTGAGCAAAACAAAATAGTGAAGATAAACATTTTCATCTAAAAACTCCTCGATTTGAATTGGATGTAAATTGGGTAGCAAAATTGTACTGCTATTTAAGGAGAAGCAAAAGAGAGGAAGGAGTTGAATTGACCATTTTGCATCACCGATAGTGGATCAGTCTGAGCAAGATATTTTTGCAGATCCAAGCCTAAAAAGGGAGAAGGTAAAGGTGCTAACAGCTCTTGCGCTCGTTTCCAATGACCTAAGCCGGCCTCTTCAGCACCTAATAAAAGTTTAACACCTGCAGCATCAATCTTAATGATTCCTTTTAAGAGGTCGGCGATGGTCCCATATCGGCCAACGGCATTCCAGATAATCTCCAAATAGACATGAGATTCCCAAAAGTAGCCAAGGTTGAGTAGATCAATCCCGTAATGAAATAACTGATGGGATCGATAATTCGTAAGGCTTAAGGCCTCACAGCTTTCCTTGTGTCCATGCAAATGGCCTCCTTTTTTTTCTGGATGGGGGGCCAGTCCTGGTAAAAACTTATAGGGAGGTAAAGACCTGGATGATATTCGTTGGTAAACTTTGATCATGAGTGGAATTATCTCCCGAATCAGGTTTATTGTAAAAAATCTTTTATTGGCCCTTTTTTTATCCTCGCCAATTTTGTTGGCGTCAGCCAACGTCGATGATCATTTTTATCGCCAAGTCTTTCCCTCTTTTCATGCGGTAACTCCGATCATTATACTGGATTCCATCGACGGTGCAGACTCTGTTAATACCCAAATTTTACTAGTCAAAGATAAGTTGAAAAAAAACATTGGATTTATTCGCGACATAAAAACTTCGACCGGTTGCCAATCGGCATGCTTACCAGTGATTTTTACCCTTTTTTACAACCAAGAATTTAAATTTCTCAAAATTTTATCCAAAGAAGGATTAACTAAAAAAAATCATGAACCTTTTTCGCCAGAAGATTATTGGCAACTTGAAGCTCTCTTGATTAAATCTCCTGCGGAGTTAGAAAAAATAAAAACCCCCCATGAAATGGTGGATGTTTTAACTAGTGCAACTAAAGTGGAATTAAAACCCTTTGTGGTGTCAGCTGCGGCGTATTCGACTCTAAGAATTTTTAAGTATCACCAAGAGACCATGAGAGTTTTATCGACCTTATCATTTTAGCTTGTTCAAATTTACATTAGCATGACTATCAGAGATTACGTTTGGCTTCAGATCGAGTGAGCATATAAAGTTTTCTAAGCCTATGATGGCCCTACCCAAATTCAAGGCACCTGCAATGATTTTAAGTTGATAAGTTTCCCCATTGAAAGTTAATGTGCCATTTGGATTTATGACAAGACTACTTTCAAACAATTGATAAAACTCTTGGTTTCCTAAACTACCAAAATGAAGTTTTTCATTGTTTTCATATCGGATAGCGATTAGATTGTTTGAAGGTGTCACTTGATCTTGGCAATACAAGAGAGTTTCAAAAGATTTTTTAAATCCCATGACTATTTCATGAGTATCGGTGGCAGTAAGGATTGTTCCTATTCCAATATGTGCATTTTTATTATTTTTGTCTTTTTTTGAGTTTATGACAGTCAGAAAATAAAAGTTACTATCTAGCATTTGAAGTTCCAGATTAAAAACTTCTAGGGCATTGATATCTAAAAATGCCTTGTCTCCAAGTTTTTCATAAGAATCAGATGAAGCCGCATTGGCTTGCACTTTAACAGCATTTAGATCATTTTCATTTTGAACAATATTAAAAAGTTTAAAGAAATAATTAAAAAGAACTTGATTAGTTGCTTGTCCATATGTCTGAACGGTTAGTTCATCTTTTTCAATCGTTGTTAAATAGACATTCTCTGATAATTTGGTCGGGTCCCAAGGCTCTCCTCCTCCTCCTCCATCTATTGATTCTCCAAACTGGTTAGGAGTTGCTTCAAGGTTGATGAGCGGAGAGAGACTATCTTTTTCCCCTGTTGGTAAAAAGGATCCTTGGCAAGAGATAAATATGAAGCCTATTAATAAACTTAAATAAGTGTTCAATGGGCTAACCCCGTTTATTGATTTGTGCTTGCTGCTTTCTTTCATTCTATATTAGTTTATGTCGGCCAAGAAATTTCAGCTTTTGCAAAGGGTATATACATAAACTATCGAAATTAACTGCCAACTTTTAACAAGATCCGAAGCCAAGTCCTAAAAAATGAGACTTTAAGCTGCTAATTTAAATTTGTCTGTAAGCAATCGGTACCTAGTTGTTCGTCCATGACCTTCTACTGCGATTAAATTTTCTTCAACTAAACTTTTTAAAATGCGTGAAGAAGACCGATGACTCAAATGCAATTTTTCGGCAAAGATTTTAGTGCTAAAAATATCGGCCTGATTCCATTGTTTTTGAAATTGTTTAAAAAAGTTCATGTTTTTATTTTCACTCTTTAAACTCTCTGAGAAGAGAAAAGTTAAAGACCCATTGTTAATCAATTTATAGAATCCATTTTTGGCTTGAATTGAAAGGTTGAAGTGATGAGTTTCACTCCATTCTCTAATTCGTTTAAAAACACTATGGATTTTTGAAATCGACGATGAAGGATTAAAAAACTCCTCTGGGAATAGATGTTCATGGAGTTGGGGAATCGTCATCGGGCGATACAAATCTAGAGTTAATCCATGCAATGCCCGGTGCATGATTTGACCAGTTTTCAAACTGTACTCAGGCTGATTGGCTTGTCCATTATTGAGGTCTAAATAATAGTCGCTGGGACGAATTCCTTTGAGCTGATACTTTTCAGGAATGGCCATTTTGTTTTTAAAATCGATCTGCAATTTTTTGCGGTAATAAATCGAACTAGAGGCAAAAAAATTCTTAGCGAGTTTTTCGTGATCAGCAAAATAAAAAGCCTTTAAATAATCAACCGCCCTTTTAACCTCAAAGGAATTGATCAGCTCTGCCTTTGTTTCAAGATCATCTAATTCTTGAAGGTAGATTTTTTTTGATCCAAATTCTTTAAGATTGGCAACTAATTCCCAACGTTGGATGGTTATGGCTTCTTGCGAATTTTTTTCTAAAAAATATTTTTTTGCTTTTTGTAATTCTTCTCTAGCGAAGTGAATTTCCCCTAGGTTTAAGCCTTGTTCCGCTTTGATAATATGAAGAATTCCTAAAATTCTCTCAAATTTATTTTGTCTTGAAATTTTTTCTATTTCTTCAATAATCGGCTCGGACTTTTGGACGTTATCAAACGCCAAATAAGCGGTCGCCAAATTGAGTAATCCAACGATTCTTTGGTGTGGGCTGAGCCCCGGAAATTGAAGATAAGTTTCTAATTGTTGAGCAGCCGCAAGGTAATTCCAATCATAGACAGAGGCAAAAGATAAATAGAGGCTGACTTGAGGATGTTGAGAATTTTTTAAAGTCTGTAAAAGTTTTTTTCCTTCTGAAACGGCACCTAACCGAATAAGTCCAGAGGCATAAGTAAGGATTTCTGATTCGTTGGCATCGCTGACTAAGCCTGATGGTGGATAGATAACGTCATGGAGAAGATTAATGGTCAGACGAGGGAGTCCAGATCTTCTGGCCAGCTCTGCTACTTTTGCTAAATAAAAACGTGGAATTTTATTTTTTTTATATAAATTAACGATCGCCTTTTTAGCTCTTGGAGTTTGGGAAGCCAATAGGGCTTTTTGAGCTTCTTCGATATGATCATCAATTGTTCGGGCCATATGACCTGTTTCCTTCCAATAAAATCAGCGTTTTAAAATATTAACTTACTCACTTAATCTCGCCAAAAATCTCTCAATTTTATCGGCGGATTGCTGTTTTAATTGAGTCTGTAAGCAGCTTTTGTAAAGGTTTTTTTAAAACGGGAGACGAAAATGGTTCCACAAATTTTACCTATGAATAAGACTAAAAAACTGATCGAATACCAAGATGTTAGGCAATACATGTGGGATCATGTGCAATTAAAAAAGTCGGAAAACCCCAGTTGGAGTTTTGGTATGTGGGCACGAGCTTTAGGTTTAAAGGCGACCAGTTCAATTACTATGATATTGCACGGTCAAAGAGAAATCGGTCCTAGTATCATGAGAAAATTGATCCATTATTTTCAATTTAATGAATTTGAGGCCCAGCATTTTGTTGAATTAGTCAAATTATCCAAATTAAAACGTGATCCGTATTTAAAAAAATTATTGGAAAAAAATTAACTATTCAAAAAAGTTTTGAACGTTTAATCTCTTCGGATGATTGATAAAATAAAGATACTATCCCAGTTAGAGATTTTGTTAAAAAATCAACAGGCACAAGGTCCTCGCAATGTTGACTCAGAACATCTCCAGGCTGTAAAAGAAGATTTGCAGTTACTGGAGATGATTCGAGAATCAATTCCCACCAATAAAAAAAACAAAATGCTCAAAGTCGACATAGGCTCTCTGGTCGAACTATCAGTTAATAATTGTTTAAATTGGTATTTTATTACTTCAATCAAAGGTGGAAATGTCATCAAGATCGACGATCAAACAGTACTTATTTTATCAGTTTTTAGCCCTTTAGGTTCACAAGTCTTGGGCCATAAAAAAGGTGACATTATCGAAGTTCTTGTGATGCAAGAAAAAAGACGTTATAAAATTGAAAGACTTTTTTAAAAAAAGGAAATTTACGTGAAGCTGGTTATGGTGCGACCCGATTATTTTTCAATAGACTATGCTATCAATCCTCACATGCAGGATGCCAAAGGACATTTAAAAAAAGTGAATTTAACTTTGGCGCAAACTCAATGGCAAAATCTGCAAAAAGTTTTCACCGACTTAGGAATTTATGTTTATACATGTCCCGCGATCAAGGGATTGCCCGATATGGTTTTTTCTGCCAATCATGGTCTGATTTTTGATCATCAAATAATCACCTCGCAAATGGCGACCATTCAAAGACGAGAAGAAGTTTCTTTTATGAAAGTTTTTCTCAATGAAATTGGAATTGATTGTCTCAATATTATTCCCGAAGAGTTAAAATTTGAAGGAACGGGAGATGCAATCTGGAATGCCGAGAAATCTAAACTTTTTGGAGGTTATGGTTTTAGAACGGATCTTAAGGTTTACGACATTCTTCAAGAAAAATGTCACATCAAGGTTATACCTTTACAGCTGGTCAGCGAGTATTTTTATCATTTAGATACTTGTTTTTGTATCCTCGATCAGCACACCGTGGCCTATGTTCCAGAAGCATTTTCCCAAGAATCAGTCGCCGTGATTGAATCAGAATTTAAAAAACGAATTGTCATTACGCGCGAAGAAGGTATCCATCATTTTGCGGGCAATGCTTTTTGTCCCGATCAAAAGCATGTGGTTTTACAATCCGGCGCATCGCAGTTTTGTCAGCAGTTAAAATCTCATGGTTTTGTTCCTATCGAAGTGGAAACGAGCGAGTTTATTAAGGCGGGTGGTTCAGTTTTCTGTATGAAACTAGAAATTATATAGCAGCACTGGAAATCTCATCCAGTGCCGCTATATAGCTGGCAATCATCTCTTTTCAAAGTTAAAAATCATTCGTATAACCCATTTGAGTCATAACCAGTGGGAGTCAAAATGAAAATTACCTTTCTTGTATTGCCATTATTTTTATTAACCAAGACTTGGGCCGATCCTCATTTCGCCCAAGGAGTTATGGAAAATGGCATCAAGTGGCAGGCGCGTTTTAACATGCCTGATTGTGAGCATCAGGGTCAAAAAAAAGGTGCTTGGTGTTTAGATGAAGATAAAAAAGCAGCAGTTGAAAAATCGGGAATTGAGTCGCAATTGATCAGTTGGATGTACGATGAAAATGTTAAAGGGCTCTACGTTTCTTATTTATCTTTTTCCAATTACACCATTCTCAATGCTCTCTGTGATGTTTCAAAAACCAGAAATATCAAAGTGCAAATTTATGTCGATACGGCGACTGAACGAATTCTCGATAAAAATTCATCTTGTGGTAAAAAATTTAAAGTTGAATTACGAGGCAAAGGACCTTACGGAGCTGAAGGCGCACATCTTCAGCATATGAAAATCTTTTTGGCCTCGCCCACTGAAGAGCTTCCTCTTTGGAGTGAACTTTCGGCCAAAGAGAGAGAGGACCTGCAAGATGCTCAGCTACGTTTCACTTCTTCATCCGCCAATATGAGTTCCTATGGCACCAATCTTCATTTTGAGAATTGGCTCTTTTTTACCAGTAATTTAAAGCAGCATACTGGTCAAAAAAATCTCTGTGTATTTAAAGCGTTTGCTGCCGGAAATGATCGCGAAGTTTTTTCCAATGCTTTTAATCAATGTGTGCAAAATATTTTTGCTGATTATGATTTAGGAATCAGAATGTTTGTTGCTCCTAATTCTTTAGTTTCAGAAAATCCCTATATCTCGGGAATGAAAAAAGTTTTATTAACGGCCAAAAGCTCGCTGAAATTGGCGGTTCATCGTTTGACCACAGGACTGGTGGTTAAGCCTTTAGTGCAAAGGAAAAATGAAGGTTTAGATGTCCAAGTTTTGCTGGATGATGATTCACTTTTGATTGCTAAAGGGCATGGTGGTTTTGATATGACCTCAGCTGACGCTAACACGTTTACGACCTTAGTTAAAAATCAAGTTGACGTTAGAGTGATGGAGACGAATGAAGCGGCGAAAGACGGATCGGCCCATTTGTTTCATAATAAATTTGTCATCGCCGATGATCGTTTGCTTTTTCAAGGAGCAGGGAACTTTACCGGTACCGCACTCAATGTTGCTGGTGGACGACCTGACAATGCAAAAATTCAATACGGAAATTACGAGCAGTACTACTTGATTGAAGATCAGGGTATTGTGGCAGCTTATGTCCGCGCCTTTGCAGAGCTCAAAGCGCGGGCCACAAAGCCAACGGATCATCCTCAGTTTTAATTCATTTTAATATCAAATTTACCTAAAAGTTTATGATTGTGGGGTTTAAACTCCACGATCAATTCTTGTCTTTGGGCGATCGTTAAACTGGAAGCTTGTAACAACAAATCTTTTGCGTTTAATTTTTGAATCCAATCATTATGATCCAATTGATCTCCTTTAAAATACATTTGGGTGATCAGCTGCGGATGACCAGGAGCATTTATCATAAAATGAATATGGGGTGGTCGATACCATCCTTGATTGAGGTCCGCAGGATAAAAGCCAGGGACAATGGTTTTAAAAGAGTAATTCCCTGACTCGTCTGTGGTTGATTTTCCCCAATACTGAAAAAATTGATCGTGTTCACGCTTAATCATTTGGCCAGTTAAAGGGTGAGGGAAATCGTGATTTGCATCATCCCCTTTGTGATTATACCGGCCGGAGGATGAGGCCTGCCAAGCAATGACTGTCGCACCTGGGATTGCTTCACATTTTTTATTCAACACTTTTCCTTCGATAAAAACCACTTGGCCATTGGCGGAAAGCTCTCGACCTTTAATTTTAGTTAAATCGTTATCATTTGCCAAAAAGAGGGGAATGCCAGGAGTCTGATCTTCGATGATGGGATCGATGGGGGTATTTTCATTGGGAAAAAAAGGTCCTAGGCTTTGTTTTCCAGTGGAAGGAAAACACCAATTGGCCAATGTCTTAGAGCTTAGACCGATCAACGATGAAACTAATCCAGTTTTAAAAAGAAAACGCCTTGATAATGAAGTCATAAGTTAATCCTTGGTTAACAGGTATTTTTATGTATCGAAAGATAATTTAGTGGATGATTAGCATAGTTTAAAGTTTAAATTTAATATAAATATGATAGTTTAAATTTATGGCCATAAATTTTCTCGATATTCAGTATTTTATCGAAGTTGCAGAAAATAAAAATATTTCTCGCTCGGCAGAAAGAATCGGAGTTAGCCAACCCAGTCTGAGTATAGCGATTAAGAGACTTGAAGATAGTTTGGGTCTGCCATTATTGTCCCGGCATCGAAACGGAGTTCAGTTAACCAAGGCCGGACAAGAGTTTTTAGTCAGAGGAAAAAAATTATTGCTCGACTGGCAACAATTACGAGTCGAGGTCAATAAAAATTTTACCGAAGTACAAGGTACCTATTCCCTAGGCTGCCATGTGAGTGTTGGTCTCTATTCACTTCATCGTTTTTTGCCTACTTTGTATGAAAAATATCCTCTCCTGCAAATTCGTTTAGTGCATGATATTTCTCGCTCGATTACTGAGCAGGTGATCAGTCATAAAATTGATTTTGGCATTGTGGTTAATCCGGTTAGGCATCCCGACCTAGTGATTAAAGAGCTGGTCAATGATGATGTAGGATTTTGGCGTGCCAAAAAATCTAAATCCTTTGAAAATAAGCCTTTGATTTGCGATCCTCAGTTAACTCAGACTCAAAAACTTTTAAAAAAATTGGCCAAAAATAAAGTTTTTTTTAATCGTGAAATTCATTCTAGTAGTTTAGAAAATATTGCCAGGTTAACTGCCGCAGACGCAGGAATAGGAATCTTGCCTTCAAAAGTGGCCTTAGCAATGTTTGCGGATGAGTTAACGCTGTTTGATCCAAAGTGGCCAATATTTAAAGATAGTATTTGTTTATGTTATCGTGCGGATTCGCAAAAATCGAAAGGTGCAAAGCTGATTATTGAAACAATTTTGAAAGCTTTTTTGGATAGTCGTTTTTAATTCTGGTAGCGGACACTTAATCCAGCACTGATAATCACTAAAAAACACCCGATGATGGCAATCATCGTTAACGTCTCTTGAAAAAAAGTATAACCAAAAATCACAGCAAATACGGATTCTAACAAAAAGAGCGTGCTGGCCAAGTGAGGAGCAATCGATTTTTGAGCATGCACTTGAATGGTAAAAGCGACAATCGAACTTAGTATACACTGAATAAAAAATCCATCGATGGCCGATCCTGTTCCGATTGTGCTCCATTGCCAAAGTGGAGAAAAGTCTGGAATCGGTTCAAAAATTAAAGCGATTAAAAGTGCGATGAGTCCCATAAAAAAACATTGCAAAGAATTGAACCAAGTCGCACTAGCGGTTTTTGGTAACTGTGCAATAAAAAAGATATGCAGTGCTAAAGTAAGTGAGGCCATGAGAATGAGAAAGTCTCCTTTATTAAACGAGGTGATTTGTAAATCACATAGAAAAGCGATTCCCACTAGGGCCAAAAGTAAGCTGAGCCAAAATTGGATACGTAATTTTTTTTTAAAATAGAAAGTGGATATGAGAGGGGTAAAAAAAGCATAAAAGACCGTGAAAAATCCACTTTTGGCCAGAGTCGTATAATTCACGCCGATAGTTTGTAGAATCATTCCAGCGGTTAACATCAATGAACAAATCAAACCTAATTTGAGGATCGACCTATCAATTTTATTAAATAATTTTGGAATGACCCAGGGTGAGACAATGAGGGCGGTGATGGTAAAGCGAATAGCATTTGACCACAGTGGAGAGTAGGTTGCTAAAGTCCATCTGGTGCCGACAAAGCCGTAACCCCAAAGTGACGTCGCAAAAATTAATAAGAGGATGTTAAACCAAGATTTGGAAAGCATAAATGAAGATTATCATAGGAAAGAACAATGAGCGCCTTTTTTAAAAATTAAAAGACGCTCTTAGTAATTAATGTTTTAAATCAAATCGTGGAATACGTTTTAAATAAAGAATGGCACCCATTTCTTCTGGTTTGGGAGCGGCAAAACGATCCATCCCAGTTTCTTCGGCCCCAAGTCCGGAAACAGAAAAGGTCAACTCATCCCACCAAGTGTTAAAGATATCGACTTTGTTAACAGTTTGATGTTTGAGTTTATAAGTGTTGTACCAATCTTGATGTTTAAAAGTTTGCACAAACATCCATTGCATCGGATCTGTTGCCTTTGCAGTTCCCATCGCATAACCAGGGATGGTGAAGGGATGAGACTTATTCATATAATAAGACGAAGCAACAAAAGGTGAATAGGTCGCTTTAAAGAGTCCAGATCCCAACTCCACCATGTCCATTTTATACCAGTCAGTATGACGATCGAGCATGACTTTAAGTCTTTGCCATACATTTTCTTTTGAACCAAACAATTCTTCGAGATTAACGTTCGAAAGTTCAGCTAAAGATTTTTCGGTAGAGAAATTAACTTCTTCTCCGGTTCGCGGATCAAGATAATTATCTAAAACAAAATCTATTCCAGCACTGCCAACCTTGTTTCCTAAAAAACGCTCAAAAATTTCTTCATTTTCTTCGAGATGATCAAGCATGGTCGAAGTTACATATTCAGAGTAATCAAAGTCTGGTTGCGAGGCACTTAGATCTTGCACCACGTTTTGTTCCTCAGCAGCGAAATCTTTTATTTTTTGATAATCTTTAGCTGCCGCTTGATTGGCTTTTTCTAAAACTTTGGCCAAGGAATTTTTTTTCTCCTCAGATACTTTACTGAGTGCTTTTTCATTTTTAAAAAGCGCTTTTAACACGGTCAAATGGATTCCCTTTTGATAAAGTTTCCAGACGGTATTTCGGATTTTTCCTGCTTCACTTATTAAACTTTCAGCTTTTTTAGTATCATCTCCTAAAAAATCCAGTTCTCCTTTGTCTGGTCTAGTGACTTCAGAAAAGGCGGCCATGGCATTATCCACCGCAGTTCTTAAATCTCGAATTTGATCAGCATCTTCACCGTTCGATTTTAAAACCGCTAACTCGCCAATTCCATCTTGATTAAGATCTTCAAGGAAAAGAATAATCGTTCCTTTAAAGTCATCCATCGATGCCTTAATTCTCTCTGGATAAAAGAGTAATCTTAAATAACCTTTGAGGTTATGGTTAGTTCTGGTGGCATACGGTTGATCAAAATAATTTTTACAATCTTGGTCGGTAAGGGCGGTTTCGGTACTAGCGGTATACTTTAATTTAGTCTTACTCCAAGTACATGCGGAAGCATACATCCTGGCGTACCAGTTATTTCCATTCGACTCGATAGATTTTTCTCTTAAGTAACCATCACCTCGAAAATCAAGATAGGTCGTGAGGTCTTGTTTGGAACAATCTTTTTGAAAACCAGCGATGGCAGACTCAACCACATCGTTCTCAGCAATTTTTTCATAAGCCAGTACTGGCTTTCCGGTATAGTTCAATAAATACTCGGCATGATCGCCCGCGATATCTTTAACTTTTTTGCCTTTTGCTTTTTCTGAAAGAATAAATCGAAATTCACAAAGACTAAATGGTGGAAGAGAAACTTGATGGAGATCGATTTCTTGGACATGAGTCAAACCCAGCACAATAACTTTTCCAGCTTTTGATTTTCCAATAACCATATTTTTATGAATAGCACTGAGATCATCTTCACGATGTTCGTTGAGAAGTTCTATGACTTTCATCAAAGTCTGATAACCTTCGCCAGTTATTTGTGACCATAAATCTTGATTATGGTCATACTGTTGTTCTTCATTTCCCAGAATATTCATATTCGCCAACCACTTAAATCGTGTTTCAAGCATCTCAGGGTTATCGCGATATTCGCCGCAAATTTGAGTTAATATTCGATAGGTTGGTCCTAGTACTTTTAATTTCCCAATAGTGACTTCTTTGGGATCTCGCACTCCAAAAGCCGTTGCCACATCATTGTAAGGAGATAAACTATCGCTATCAACCAGATTAAGTTTTTTTACCGCTTGAGCGATAATCGTTTTGGCCGCTACTTTCACTCCATTAAAATCAACTAATGTATTTGAGTTAAAATTTACTCGAACAGGTTGGTATTGATCTGGTTTAAAACTACAAAACGCTGATTCTTCTTTTGGTTTTTTTTTAGTCTCTTGATCTGTTTCTTGCGCCCATACTGGATTAAGGCCAGTCAATGGCAATAGAGAAAAGATTGTTTTAAAAACAATAAATTTTCTCAACTTATTTTTTTTTATCATAACAACACTCCCATAAATAAAGTTATTAAAAACAGTTTATATAAATTGGTAAATGGTCGCTAATTAAGGCCCGATAGATCGAGTTTGGATCTTTGTCTTCCTCTAAAATGGTTCTTTCTGGATCATTGGGATACTTAGGATCTTGAACATATTTAGGATTTTTAGTGATGTGGTGATCAAATAGATTCCAAAGAACATCTCCATTGCGAGTAGGATCTTCATCTTTGATTTTAAAATTAAAACGATTTTTTAAAGTAAAATCACCCTTTTTAGATTTTGATATCAAAATATTTTTCTTAAGCTCTGCTTTTAATTCTTTTTGATACTTTTCACTTTTGGCAGAGATTACTAATTCTTGAATATCTAAATTCAAAGTTTTGTCAGTAAAATCAAAAGCTCCACCAGTTTTTTCATCAACTTTACAAACGGCTAAATCTTGATTGAGATTGAGAACAAAGTGATCATAGTAGCTAGAGAGATTTCTATTTCCAACGGATGTTAATGTGTTCACTTGAACTTCAAAGTTCTTCCATTGAGACAAAATTCCAAACTCGGGATGATACCAAGCTTGATGTTCTAATTGGTAGTTGATGTCATTAACTCCATGAGAAAAGGGAGCCGATTGTGAGTCAGGGAATGCGGACATGTTATAATCACCAAAGGCAATAACATTAATACTTTTTTTTGATTTATTTGATTTGACCAAAGATAATTTAGCAAAAAAATCAACCACCACTTTAACATCGGCATATCGGGCACTAAATTCTGGTTTGATCCAATATTCTGTTTCTTCTTTTTTATTTTTTTCGACAGGAGGAATAATCCCAAATGAACGCGAATATTTCTCCTTTGTTTTTTTGTCAAAAGCATCAAGTACTAAATTGGATGGATTAAACTGATTCATTAAATTTATAAAATCTGGCATATAGACGGGACTTCCACCGTCTAATAAAGGAGGTAGTGATTCTCCATTTGAAAGTACCCAATCCTGTTCTATAATTCTTCCGGCTAACTTTTCAGAAAGAGTGGGAGATCTAAAGGGTGCATGGTAAGCACCAATGATAAAATCTTTATTACCATTTTTTAAATTTGCCAAAAATGGATGACGGGAAATTCTCGCTTCAAAATCTTTTGCATTGGCGGTACATGCAACATTTTTTCCTCCACAATAGGCAAGTTTTGTCGGTCGAACTTTCTGTGCTTGGTAAAAAATACCACCCAATTCAAAATTAGTGATATCATTTTTTAAAACAAGACCTTCCTCTAATCCAAGTAACGCAAGAATCGGATTACTTTTTTTAGACTGGTAGGTTGCCGTAAGCTCTTGTTTAAGATTGGGAGAAAGAATTAAAGACCAATTGGCCGGTGAATTAATTGATTTCAAATTTCTTAAAACTTTGATGTAATCGGGAACGTAGAACCTTTCAGCTAATTGGGCTTTATTTAAAGGATCCGAAGTTTTTTCTGCAAAAGAAAAACTAGTTTGTGAGCTGCTGAGGGCCTCGACTATCAATTTATTTTGTGCCAAAAAATCATCGTTAAAATGTTTAAGCTCGACTGCTGCTAAAACATCAAATTTGTTAATTATTTCAGCGACTGTTTTTAAATCTTTAAAAAATAAATTTTCAAACTGAGGAAAACCACCAGAGGTCATTGGTTTTTTTCCCATATGAAAAACATTAAAGCCTCCAATTTTTAGAGGAGAAGTTTTCTTGGGCGCTAAAACTTTAGAAGAGGATAAACAAGGATCTTCATTTACTTTGGCGGTTAAATGACTTTCATGAACAGGACAAAAATGAAGGTATTCTTGACCGCAATAGACGGTTAATTCCATCTCTTTTGCTAAATGATTTTTTATAAACTCGCAGGTTTCGTGTTCACTATAAAGACTTTTATCTTCGGCAATAATTTTAAAATTTTTATCTTCTTTAACAAATTTCCGGAGCTCTTCAATTTGGTTTTGAACCGATGGCGCTAGTTCTTGGGCGAATGATGTACTCAAATTGAAGGCCATGAGAAGTAAAACTAAGTTATAGATATTATTCATGAAAGCCTCAAGGGTTTGATGTTAATGGCGCTTTTCATATCAGAAATTTCAATCACTAAGTAAATTAACCCGCTAACCCTGAATTTTTTTCGTAAGTATAAAAAAATGAACAATTCAAAAATTGAAATTATAGAAAGATGTTTATTGGATCATCAGGTATTTAGTGTTTACAGATCTTGGAAACACCTCAAATGTCAGAATCTAAACATTATCTAACTTCAGGTAATTTTTTCATGACAATGTTTTAACCCTAAGCTTCAATTAACGTACCAATATTTTTTTGACAGGAGTTCAAAATGAAAAAATTATGGATGATTTTATGTTGCCACTGTCTGACTTTCTCAGCTTTTGCTGAAAACCTGATTGTAAAATTTAAAAATGCGGAAAGTTTACAACAAGGCTTAATTGAAACGAGTGACTTTTCCGAGCAAGAGGTTTTGGTGGCTGATTTAAATTTGGCATTGGTTTCTGTGCCAGAATTTTTTGCTCCAGAATCAATTGAGAATTTATTAACTGAGCTTAGGGCCAACCCCGCGGTGGTCTACGCCCAAAAAGATCATGTTCTTTCTCCAAGAACAGAAAGTACAAAGAGAGCAGAACCGAATGATCCTAAGTTTTCTGATCTTTGGAATTTTAAGGCCAGTCGAGATGGTTTTACTTCTTCAAATGCGGTTGCGGCATGGGATCAGTTTGGTACTGGTGGTGCGAGCTCGAACGGTTCTTGGCCAGTTGCTGCCGTGGTGGATTTTGGTTTTGAACCAAAACATGAAGATCTGAAAGATAACATGTGGGTCAATACTAACGAGATTGCTGGAAACAATCTTGACGATGATCAAAATGGATTCATCGACGATATTCATGGTTGGAACGCTTATAACAAAAACGGCAATATCTCTGGTGGTAGTTCGCATGGATCGCATGTGGCAGGAATTATCGGTGCAAGGGGCAATAACTCTATTGGAGTTACTGGTATCAATTGGGAAACTAAAATTTTAGTGGTTAAAATTGGAACAGCGGAAACCTCAGAAATTTTACGGGCCTATGGATATTTGCTCAAACAAAAAAATCTATGGATTTCTACTAAAGGTCAGCAAGGTGCGAATATAGTTTCTGCGAATTCCTCTTTTGGAGTTGATAAAGCTAATTGTAACAATGGCGAATTTCCTGCATGGAATGATATTTACAAAGAAATGGGTGCCATCGGAATTCTTAATGCTGCTGCCACTGCCAACGCCGGTTGGGATATCGATGCCGTAGGTGATGTCCCTACTGGTTGTAGCGCCGACCATATTGTTGCAGTGACCAGAGTTGGTCAAACTGGACTTTTTAGTGGCGCCGGATATGGTTTAAAAACCATCGATATTGGCGCTCCTGGTTCGAATGTCTTATCAACTGTTCCTGGTAGTTATGGAGTCATGTCTGGGACTTCGATGTCTACTCCTCACATTACTGGAGCGATCGCTTACTTATACAGCGTGGCCTCTGACGACTTTTTAGACTTTGCTGAACAAAACCCAGGTGAAGCAGCACTAAAAGTAAAAGAGATTTTACTAGCAAGTGGTAAAAAACATAAATCCCTTGATAAAAAATCTGTGAGTGGAGCTGTTCTCGATCTTCATAAAGCGGCTGAAATGATTTCTCAATATACTCGATAGTTAATAACTCTTCCTGGGGGCCAAATTCAACTGGCCCCTAGGACTTTTCCCTTAAATTTCTGTAAAACTTCATCGAGTGCCTTAATCACAACCTCTTGATTTAAACTATTTTGATACAGCAAATACTGTTTATTCGTCAGCAATAACTCAACTTTTTCGCCGACAATTTTTATCTTCATATCGCCGTCAACGTAGGCCATTTTTTTTAGTTCAGCATGAAAAATCAGTTCAATTTCTTGGTCCTTGACTAAAAAGGAGCAAAGTAAACTTTCTAAGCCGATAAAATCTTTAGTAATAGGAGGAGCAAACAAAACTTCGATTCGACCTTTTTTGGATTTGATCTCTTTTTTCTTAAAACGAAAAAAGTTTTCAAAAATTTCTACAAATGAAAGATAAATAGGTAAGGGAAAAATGAGAGTTTGTAATTGCCCAGCAGACATCGGTTGACTGAGATCACCATACAATAAAAAATAACTAGAACTTTTATCAGATATCGGTGCATTTTTTGGTAGCAAAAAATCCCAAGAAAATTGCAGCGTGGCCTTTCCTGCAATTTCTTTTGGGAAAGGTATTTTTTGATCGATTTCAAATGCTTTTGAGTCTTTGTTTTTTATTTTTTTTAAATGACCGAAGGCCAGACCCAGCTCAAATGTTTTTAAATCTTGTTTTTCTGGAGAATGATTGATGATTTCAAATTCCCCTCGAATAGCTTGACCTTGAATCCACTGTTCACCTTGGATTTCAATTTTAAATTCGAGAGGACGATTAAAATGGGTACCTTTCATTTTTTTACATCATTCTCATGATTGAAACTAATGAATTTGGATGTCGGTTAACTGGTTGACCAAAATTTGCGGATTGGCTTGAACCGGTGAAACTACATTTTTTATCCCACTGACTGTTAAGGTAACTTCTGGATTAATCCACATATTTCGACCAGGTTTGGCGGTGAGGATACTTTCATCCCATTTTTTTTGTAACATTTCTCGAATTTCAGTAAATAAATTAACATCTGAAAAATTGACTATCGTGTAAGTCAATTCGATCCCTTGGGATTGTTTCACTTGTAAAGCAAACACATTAAATTTTATCTGAGGTGATTGAGGAAACATTACCAGTTGCCCTGTTAAGGAAATTGGTTGGTCATGTCCCATAACGATCGCATCGAGTACTTTAACTGGATTTTCAGCATTGTGATCTATTTGTAAATGAAGGACATTTTTGGGAGTTTTTCTGACTCTAAAATCTACCTCCACCACATCATGACGATAAAGATTTTTGATTAACTCCGTATCCGTTGTAAAGAGGGGCAGGACGACATCTTGAAATTCAATCACCATCACTTTTTGATCGTAGGTAATGGCATGAACTTTACCGAGCATTTTGGTTTTTCCATTTAAATCGGTAGGAAGAGTGGTTTGATAACTATAAGGAGGGACGGCAATGGGTGAAAGATATTTTTTTTCCATTTCTAATCTTTCCACATAAATATGTTTAAAAGGAGAAAGATTGGATGAAAACTCACCTTTGATTTTGACAAAATCATGGCGATTGAGAGTTTTAAAAACTTCTTTTGATTCTTCATTTATGGGTACTAAAGAAAATTCGATATGATTAAAAAAATTTAAGGGATCACGGTAAGTGGCGACATAATGTCCGTAAGGATGAACTGCTCCATGCACATAAAAGAGCGCCGTTCCATTTTTTAATTCAGATTCTACTTTAGAAAGATCAATGCCATTAATGACTTGAGACCAAGTGGTCGGTGTACCCAACCAACCCAGAATGAAAACTAAAAATAATTTTTGCATAAAAAACTCCTTACTTAGTCAAAGAGAATGAATTGAGGCAGCATAAGGAATCATTTTGCAGATGAGTATACAAACTGCGTCAAGAGATCAGAGATTAACTTTTAACTACAATTTCTATGAAGTAGGTTAGGTAAATAATAGCTAGTGAGAAAATAAAATAGCCGAAGAATTTTTTATTTAAAAAAGCACTCTTTATCTCCAAGGTCCCCTTAATTTGGCCAATGATCATCCCCAGTCCTAAACCCAAGGCGTGGGCCATATTGGCGATTTGACCAATCAATCCAAAAAGACAAGCAAAAAACCAAATGATCATCATCGCAATGTCTGACTTTGGAAGAGAAAGTGGGGCCTTGGGGTTAAATGTTTTTTTCAACCAGACATAACCCAGCATCCCGTAAACCACTCCCGACATACCGCCAAAACGAGGGCCAGTGACTAAATACTGACCAATATTAGAACTTAAAGCAATGATCATAATCAGGCCGAGGTAAAAGCTTTTAGATTCAGTCATTTCGACTAAATCTCCTAAACTTTTTAGCCATAACAAATTGAAGATAAGATGAACAAAACCAAAATGTAAAAAAATGGGAGTGAATAATCGCCACCACTGGCCCCGAGAAATTTCATAAAATAATTCTGAAGTTATGTCGGAAAAATAGAGTTTATTCACCCAAGGCAATTTAAAAAACATGGAAAGAAAAACCACTAAACAAGAAATAATCAGCCATTTATTGATGTGACTTTTTTTCGTTACTTTAAACGAAGGATCAATGCCTAAGGTTTGTCTTTGTTTTTCAGCTAAAAAATCGGGTAGGGGCAGACGCATGATTTGACAATAGAGCGCAATGCCCGCGTTGAGCTGTGATGGCTCTTTAATAAAGATTTCGTATTGGAGTGAACTTTCTGATGATTCTCCTGGCGAAATGGAGATTTGATTCTTTTGTACTTCGTGAGCTATTTGATGATGCTGATAGGCCAAAATGAGCTGATGAAGTACTTTAGGATCTCGACAAGCGCCAATTTTTTGCATGAAAGTCTCACCAATTCTGAATAAAAATTAGTGTTAGCATAATTTAAAGTTAGGAATATGAAAACATAACACACTCTCTATCTGAGATTCAAAGTTGAGAGAGGATCAAGTTGGCGATGATCCAGACACTGCCAACAGTTATAACCATTCCATCGACTCAAGAAGAGAGTATGAAAACAAAAAAAATCCGTTGCGGAAATCTCAACCAGCACTGCTATAAATCATATTTTATCAAAGCCGGACATGGTTTCGAGATTGGCTTTTTAGCTGGATCAAAAAAAATATTGGGATCCAGCATTTAAAAATGATTGGGAAAAAAGCGGTTTAATATAATATAAAGATGAGCAAAGGGGGGACTTATGATATCCCTTTGAATTTTCTTAACCATTTTCGCCACCATACATTTCGCTGCCGAGGATAGAGTTTGATCCATTGATCATCTTTTTTGGACTTAGTTTTTCCTTTAACTCTAACAAAATGAAGACATTTGAGGTAATCCATTTGCGTTAAGTGATTCAGTTCTCGGTGAAGATCTTCCATGGAAATCCTTGGAGCGTGCTCTTCCAACCATTCGGACTCAATGTCTAACAAAATTTTTTCAATGGTCATGAATTCTAGAAAACTGAGAGTTTCCAGCAACTTTTCTTGGAAAGGGGTTAAAGTCTGGGCCATAATGGATGTGTTTAAGTATACCTTGAGGATTTGCTCATAGTGAAGATTGAAAATAAAAAAAACATTACCGCCGATGCTATCGTCTTTTCGGGATTGGGGGAAACTTTTAGGGTTTTATTGATCAAGCGTAAACACGCTCCTTTTACCGGTGAATGGTGTTTTCCGGGTGGTTTTGTAGATCACCAAGAAAGTCATGAAACGGTGGCGAGACGAGAGTTACAGCAAGCAACAGGGCTGAATTTAATCCAGGAGAAGGCCTATCCACTTTCCCTGCGCCAGCATCCGCAAAGAGATCCAGTTCGCCAAACCATCTCTTATCCATTTGCTTTTTATTCTCCTCAAATAGAGATTCAAACCTTCAGTAACTCTGAACACGCTAAATGGTTTCGCTTGATCGACGTTCCCTCTTTGGCCTTTGATCATGGAGCAATGTTGTGTGAGGCCTTAGGACTTTTTTGGCCTAGCTTTAAAACTGATAACATTAAAATAGATTTACCTGGGCAATTTAAAGCTTTCTCTTTAAAAAATGTCACTTTGTTTGGTGGATCTTTTGATCCTTGGCACGAGGGACATGAAATGTGCCTAAAACTCTGTCCTGAGGCCAATATCTTAATTGTTCCGGATCAAAATCCATTAAAAGAGTATCAAGTCCAAAAATGTTTTTTTACTTCTTTTAAAAACATTTTACAAAAGACCACGTATCCAGTTTTTCCTGGTTTTTATGGCAAGGAAGCAGGAAACAAAACCTATCTATGGTTAAAAGAGGCCAATTTTTCTGAACGCAAACTATTAATTGGTGCTGACAACCTGTTGATCATCGAAAAATGGTTTGAATGGGAGAAATTACTAAAGCTTTTGCATATGTTGTATGTGGTGCCCAGGGGAATTAAAATTGATCTGCTCAATCCCATTCTGAATAAAGTCAAACAATACTGTCCAGTAGAGCTCTTAGACTCTCATCCTTTTGAAAATTTATCGAGTTCTGAAATCAGAAATAAAAAAAACCAAAAAAAGTGATGACACTTTTTTTGGTCTTTCTTAAAAAGAAAACTGTTTTAAGCTATTTTTCGCTCAAACGTTTGACCAACGTTATTGAAAGCTGCTTTTTGTGCCTTTTTGATAAATTTTTGTTTCACCGATTCAGGCCTTAGCACTTCAATATCGTCTGCCCAAGCAAAAATAGTTTCGACAAAATCATCTTCACTGGCATAACTACATTTGTAAGTGTCACAATCCATTCCTTGCTCAAGTTTGGTCGATGGCAAATGAGCACTGGCAAATTTCGCTCTAGCATGGTCATAAACTTTGATTTCGGCAAAATTTTGGCCATCTACTAAAACAAGATTTGGTCGCGATCTTGTGCCTTTAACCTCTTCAGCTAAAGTGCGGAAACTGTACTTAAATCCTCCTGGAACTTTTTCACGGTTCAAAAGTGCTTCACGTCCGTTTTTGGCTTCGGTGAGCTCGATTAAGTACTTGTGATACTGAGACTTAGACGGGTTGCCTAAGATCACTCGCAACTGCTGGTCATCAATTGAGCCATTTGAGCTGCGAAGGAGGGTTAACATTAAGTTGATAAATCGATCTGTTTTGGTAAGTGTTTCATTCATAACTTATTATCGGAAATGCGGACTATGACTTTAGCAAAAAATGAGATTATCTTTAATTTCAATTGTTTAGGGTATGAAAAAAGAATGATTTTGCAGTCTATGGGTGTGACTTTCTAGTGGCAGACAAAAGTTTTGTAGCTCCAGCGTAGGAATTAAAATAGTATTGAGCGCGATAAAACTCCAATTCATTTTGAGTTAAATCCCCAATCGGCATTCCCCCTTGGTTTTTAAGTTGAAAAATCGCCGAGAGAATAATCGCCGTGGCGACAGAGAGATTAAAACTTTGAGAAAATCCAACGGTAGGAATGATACAAATTTCGTCTGCTAACTCCAGGGCGGTGGATGAGGCCCCCTCTTTTTCATTGCCAATAACTAAAGCGGTCGGTTGTTGCCAATCAATTTTTGAAAATGGAACTGCTCGTTTATCAAGCGCAGTCACCACAATTTTTTTACCTTGATTTTTTAAACTCCTTAAACATTCTTCACTGGTTTTCCAATGGTGCAAATGCAACCATTGATCGGCACCTTTACTCACTCGATTACACGCTTTAGTCCGCTCTGATTCAATTAAATGAAAGGGCATGATGCCAAAATTTTCCGCCGTTCTCATGACCGCATTAACATTTCCTTGATCGTAAATATTTTCTAATACTAGCGATAAACGGGTAGAGCGATTTTTTAAAATATTTTCAATTTTCTCTTTTCGCTCTTCAGTGACAAAAGGACTGAGCAGTCGAATCACATCGGGAGCTGCAAAAGAAAATTCAGACCAGAGAGGATTTTTCTGCACCATGATCCTTTTTTATTGACTGCACGTTGCTCCCCCAAGAACACAAAATTTGGCACAATGGGGATGATTGAGAAAAACAGTTTGTTTGGCATTTTTTAGTGAGGTGCCTAACTCAAATTGTGGATCGTAAGCTAGCAGTGTGCAGGCGAGAACTTTGATAGTGCTTTCACCTTTACGTTTAACCACCATGCGAGAGCTGGCACACATCAAAGAATGGGGATCAAGCTTTAAAAGACTAAAACATTTTTCAGTAATTTCCGGCACTGGTTTTTTCTCATCCATTTCCGGGAAGATCGTAAAATGTTTTGGTGAATTGATATCAACATTGATTTGATGTAACGAA
>JBIKWR010000001.1:0-94731 GCA_044356225.1 Bacteriovoracaceae bacterium
ATTGGAAAAAACAGATCGGCAAAGCTGACAGCGCCATCGTTTGATGGTTTGGGAGTCGGAACTGCGACGATAAAAACCATGTGAATGGGGCTTTGGGTTAGAACATTTGGGGCATGCTAGTTTCATGAAGGCCAAAAGTGCATAAGAAATAAACCTGAGAGAACGATAAATAACTAAATTAACGGTGAAGAGAAACAAACATAAAAATAAAATACACGTTATTAAAATCAAATTGCCCACAGGTAAAGGGACCAGTTTTTAAGGAATCATCCAGTTTCCAGCGGCGCAAAGTGAGTAAAAAACTCGTTTCCAATTCTGGCCTAGATTACTGCTTTCGGTATCTTTAATAGCGATCAGTGCTTGGATGACTTGTTCAGAAGGAGCTTGATGAGGATAAAATAATTGATAGGCCTTAGAGACATTGGCCTCGGTGAGCCCTATTTGGCCGTTGGTAAAAGTTTTTGTGACTGCCGTGGTTAAAAGAGGAGTGTCATCGACAATCAGTTCACAAGTTTTTGATAACCAGCCAGCACTGTAAGGAGTCGATGGCGCAATGATTGGTGTATTGCTGCCAATTTGTTGACTATAAGCAGTTGGGCAAATGGTGTTGAAGGCCTCAGGTAAAAGTGTTTTTTTATTTTGAGCATCATCGATATAGGCTTCGGCGTAATTGTAGCATGGTCCAGAAAAAGCACTCTGTAATAAAAATGTTTGCCCCACCACCGCTTCTAAAATACCTGTTGAGGCCTTGGTAAAATCAAAAATCGCCATGAGTTTTCGGATCAGAAATTCGCGATTCATCCGTCTTGGACTTTGATAAAGAGACTTATCATTTATAATCGTGATTGGATTGGTGTTTTGAATCCAATGGGCGATGGTTTGCAATTCAAAACTATGAAGAGGTGAGCTTTCACTAGGCATGAGTTTTCCCCCATTAGTGCCAAGACTGCCAGTGAGTTCAAAATATAGCGGAGAGTTTAGCGGATTGCCGGCCAGAACATATTTAATAGGAGCTCCTTGCGAATTATTCATTAGTTTTTGCCAATCGGCTTCATTGGTTATGAGTGCAAGATTATAGTGTTGACCGGTGTGACAAGAGAAACAATGTTGTTCAAGAATTTTTTTGGCGGCTTGATAATTCTGAGTTTTATTGGTGCTATCGTAGGCCAAAAGTGAAAAGGGAGTAACACCAACATTTCCCCATAAATCAGTTTGTTTAAATTGAAAATTTTTAACACCGGCATTAGCGCTAAAAGCTAGTAACACCGAAAAAGTACCCAACTGACATGGCGTTGAAGTGGACGAGGTGTCGCCTGAAATTTCGATCGTCAGGTTGTTCTCACAAGTTCCTTGAATTTTAGCACCAAACATCAAGCTACTATTGAGTGTTGGAGATTGAATAACCAGCGATGGTGGTTGGTTATCTTTGTTATAAATTTTAGTATCGAGGCCTTCGACACCATTGACCGTTTGCGAGGCAGAGATGGTTTTTAATGTTTGTTCAATCGCTCCATTAAATGAGGCCGTCACATTCAAAAGACCATTGGTCGGACAGGGATGGACTTGACCAGCATTGAGAATATCACCCATCAGAACAACATTATTTAACGATACACATTGAATCACTAATGGAATTTGGGATTGGAAGGTTGATAAGGCCAGTGGTGAAAAAATTTTCACATTGGGCGGATTGACCACTGTATCTAGTTGATAAATTTTTTGATTTGTTCCCGTCAGCCCAGCTTGATCGGTTTGAGCGATCTGCACTATTTTTTGGCCATCGGGTGATTTTAACTTGATGGTCAGAGATTTTTGATTTTCCACCGGGCACTGAACTATTTGACCAGCGTTTTCGATATCGCCTGAGAGAGTAATATTGAGTAAGGCCTCACATTTAATAATCAAAGAAATATTTGCATTAAAAACTTTTCCGGCCAAAGGAGCTAAAATTTCTGGAGTAGGGGGAGTGGTGTCTAAATTGAGAGAAAAAGATTTTTCTAAAACTACGTTCGATTCAAAAATTTGTTTTAATTTAAGATCTTTTTTACCGTCTCCTAAAGTTAAAATAACCGGAATTGTAAAGGTTCCTAAGTTACTACAGAAAAAAGTTTTTTCACTTTGCAGATCACCAGCAAGACTCATGGGAAAATTGGCCTGGCAAGTACCGCTGAGTTGGTTATTACTTGAACTGACAACCGCTGAGGGCGAATGACTGACAATTTCCAGTGGCGTCAGGGTTTTAGATTGGGATATATAGGTTTGTAAAATAATTTTTTCTTCGTTGCTTAAAACCGTTTTGCCTAAAGGCATATCTTCTTTGGCAACGCTTAGATTAGCGCCTTTTAAGCGATGATATATTTTGGAATTGGTTAAAGAGTTGGCGGTGATGAGTCCTTTAATTTGGTAACTATCGTCTTGTTCAAAATAAAAATATTGACCGAGATCGGTGCCACCTGTTCCGGCACCATCATGGCAAGATAAACAATGGTTTTTAAGAACTTGGCGAAATGCAATTGGAATATTGTCAGAGTATTGATTGTCACTTACGGGTAAATCTTCGAATTTTAATCCAGAAGATTGATTGGCCGGCATACAACTAATAGTGAATGTTATCAGCACCATAAATTTTATTAAATAAGATTTGAACAGTTTGGATTTCATTAGCTCGCCTTTTTGATGGTCGATTGCGGAATCGTGGCATTCCAGCCTGTCGTTGCCTGGTAGGTGACTAAAGAAACACTATTAGGTGAAGGTGAAGCACAGCCAATCATTCGAGCTAATGTCGCCGCCAAGTTTCCTGCATCAACTTGTCGATCAATTCCTGGCCCTCCTAGATTCGTCACCGGGGCACCATACCCCCAAGTTCCTGGGTATCCAGAGAGTCCTTTATTGCTAGGAGGTGTATCAAACAGATCACCAATCACAAATAATTTTTTGATCTCGCCATTTAAAACAAGATTTTGATTTCCCCAAATTCCATGATCTGAACCGGAACCTTCAGTACGTCCGCTACGAGTGAATTCGCTGCCGACGTGAATCACCACATCGTCAAAAAGATTATGACTTTTTATTTGTTCCACTAATTCATATAAGCAGGTGGCAAATGAGTACCATAAAAAACTAGCATTATAGTAGGAAGGATAGACCCCTTCTAAATGTGAATCACTGGCCCACACAAAACTGGGAATGTGATTGAGTCCTAAATCTGATGGGCTGCCAGGTTTAATTGAAACGACGGTTTTATTATCTACCGGATTGTAGGAAATATTGAGATCTTTAAATGCTAAATAGTTTTCAATTTTATGTCCGATCACCAACATATTAGAAAATTCATGCACCAGAGATTGGGCATATTGATGAGTGATCATATACTCACATAAAGCAAAGTGCGCCGCCATACTTTCAATTTTTACGTTAACTGTGTTTTGCTGGTAAAAAATTTGTCGGTAATCTTGATTTCTTGGATAAAGGAGAAATTCGGTAGCGCCTCCTCCATCCCATTGTTGATGGAAAATTTCTGGCATTAAATTCATTAAAGTAAAAATATTGGAGACATTGCCATCAAATGTTTTAGGAAAAGTTCCTATCATGGCAGAAGGGGAAATTAACTGATCGGTGATGTCAGATAAATATGGAGCTTTAAACATGACTTCGGTGGCCTTGGTCAAAAGATTTTCGTATTTGCTTTTTAACTGTCCAAAAATTTGTTGAAAGTTACCCAATTCACTTATCAATAAATCTTCTGCATTTTCTCGGTCGGTAAAATTTGAACCATAAAATTGTTGGAGTTGATCTGAATGCTCTCGGATTTTATCAATCGCTAAATCAACGGCACTTTTGACCGAAGCAATTTTTCGATGTTGATCAGAGGAGCTTGATTGAAAGGCCTGCATAATGGAGCTGATGGGATTTGATAAATTGTTGACGGCAATTGGCGAAGTCTTTTGTGCTTTATAAGCTGAAAGTGAGGGCCCTGCACCGACAAGCAATGTACTAATGGGTGAGGTATGGGAATCGCTTGCCAAACCATGAAGGCTGTATTGTTCATTGGGATTAACTAGTTTTCTTAAACACACTTCGTGACTATCGACACCACCCATATCCATTCCTTGGATGATACCTGTTTGAGGTAATAAATTTTTTAAAGGGGCCATCGAACCATCAGGTCTGACGACTGACTTATCCCACAGAATAGGAAGCTGAACTTGTCCTCCTTGGGAAGGGTGAGAAAAAGTTTTATAAATCAATTTGGGATTTGATCCCAAGGGATCTGAATGATTTTTATCATGGGCGGAAACAACTAGAGGATTCGCCTTAAAAAGTGGAGAGTTATTTGGATTCATAGTTCCTAAAAATTGATAACTATTTGGGGCACCAGCAAAGATAAATGAGATAATCGCCTTTGATGGCTTGGCCGAGTCTGCATAGGCCTTGGCAATAAAGTGATCAGCAAAGTTTTCTATAAATTTAATACTGGAAAATCCTAAAACACTGGCAGAGGTCATTTGTAAAAAATGACGGCGATTGAGCTTTGATGGTTTACGTTTTTTTATGTTGCTCACGGTTTATAACCTCGATCGCGATAAATCTTTGAACTCAAAATATTTTTAAATAAATTTTTTAGATTTTGATCAGCTTTCAGTTGTTTTCCCCAAGTAATAATTTGCTGTTGATAAACTTGGTCGACTTGTCCCAAAGTGGGGGTATTAAGATCAAAGGTATCAAAAAGTGGGATGTCGATGCCGGTAAAAAAATAAAAATATCTTTTCGCCGCACAGATATAAAGATCTTCGGCTGAATAATTTTCAGGTTGAGGACCAGCATCGGTAAACAGCTGAACGTCAGGAATGGCCGGATGAGGTGCGCCCTCAGTCAGCAGAATTCCGAGTTCTTCTAATGAATGAACTTTGAAATCGACGAGTTTGCCATCATAAGTACGAAATCGGAATCGACCTTTTACTGGTCGATGTGAAAAGAAATTATCAGCTGAATTTATTTTCCAAACTTCATAGGGCATTTCTTCTTCTGCATAGGTGACTGGTAAAGTCAAAATATGTCGAGTACTGGCCTCCACATTAAAATCCTCATCAATCGCCGATTCAATAACAAAGTCACTGCGAAACACACTGGCAAGTTCTTCCATGGTGCCGTGACAAGACATGCAAGTAGCACCGTTTTTAAATGGCGCTTGAGCTGATAAATTCACCATATGTGTGTTATCATTTTGCCGAACGACCGGCAGGTCGCGACAAAGAAGAGATTGATAAATTGTTTTTGTCAGTCTGCGTGGCATTTTCAGTAGACCATCATTTTTACTCCAGCGATTTTGACCATTATGTAAAAGTCGAAGCTCTTGGGTACCAAGAATCCCACCGCCAAGATTGGCATGAATATCAAAGTCGACTAAGGCGATTTGATTCACATCACTGATCAGCGTGGCCGGCAAAAGATCATTTTGTTGGGCATCGATGATCCCATAAAGAGTGCCTCGTTCAATCAGTGTTGGATTCCAAATCTGATCGTTAACTCCATAGATAAAGTTGTTTTGATTAATTCTTTTATGACTGACTTGGGGATTGAGAAAATAATCAAATGGTACTATGGGTAAAGTTGGAAAATTGCGTTTTGCTTCAAGTGAGCGAGGATATTGTAAAATATATTTTAGTGGAAATGAGTTTTGTTCATTAAACAAAGATTTGGTGAAAAAAAGTGCCATCGATGTCACATCACTAATATCATCTTGCTCGCCATTACTGTGAAGTGAAAAATCGAGTGCATCAAAAAATTGATGATGAAAAGAGTGGATGTTATTAACCAATTGCCGCGATTCAAAATCATCGGGGTTTTTTAAAAGACCTGAGTTTTGATCAAAAGCGGTTTTATCGAGGATTTCAAAACAAGCTTTTTCACCGGTTAACAAGCCTTGGCCGATCTTGACTAAACGAGCATCGTTTACGGCCGGAGGTGAATTGATTAGATGTGAATAACATCGTTGATAAAGTTGAGCTTCGGTTAAAGTTTGTGCTGACAGTTTTTGAAAAAATAACATTAATAACAGTGCTGATAAAAACCACGGTAAAGATTTTTGAATGGGAACATAAATCATCGACATTTTTCAACTTCCTCAATGAAAAAAACATAACTTCTCCATTGTATCTCGTTGCCGAAGCGGTGTTTGAGAGTCCTTTTTAGAGTATTGTGATGGCCATAAATTCAAGACTTTATCAGATAATATATGATCCCAAAAAATGTGAACGCATTTTGCTGTGAATAGGAACGCCAATAATATTTTACAGATTAAAAATAGTCTCACTTTTTAAGACAAACATTTAAGCTCTCAATAAAATTAAATAGATTTTTGATAAAGTTGACCGGAGGAGACCAAGGCTTTAAGAGTGATTTTTTTATTAAAAAAAAATTTTAAATTTTCTAAGGTTTGATGATCTTTCAAACTAAGAGGCCTTTTGAGAGTTATTTCATGAGTTAAGGACGTTATTTTGTATTCAGGTGTTGGATGGGTATGAAGAATCGAAATCTCATCAAAAGAGTTTTGAGAAAGATCATGTTGTTTAATGAGTTGATGAACCAATTGGCAAATTTGATCTAATGTTTGCCAATGATTTTTTTTTCCAGCATAGCACTGAGAAGAAAAAATCGGACGGCCGGCTTGTAAAAAACTAATCACTCCCATTTCTTTTTGGTTCATAAAAAAATGGGTTTTACTTAACGCCATTTTTTCGGCCAGTAAAAGCGAGCTTGAGTGAGTCATAATTTTTATTTTAATCGGATTTTTTTCTCGTAAAACTTTACGATCATAAGGTGAAGTTAAAATCGCCAAAAGATTGGCAAAAGAAAGATTCGCCAAATTTTTCGGTGGGCGATTTTTGATAATCCATTTCCATAATCCAAAGAAAAAAAATGCTTTGATCATGCATGCTCTTCGGCATGACATCTTAAGACTTGGAGGATTAAAAAATGCGGAGAAAATTAAGGCAAAAACTCCTCTAAGTATTGAGTATAGGCCTCTTGGTAAGCTTGATAACCATTCACAAAATCATAGGTGGTTATTTGATAAACTCGATCAGGAACTGCTCCCTGATTTTCTACTGGGACTCCATCTGGTCGGTAAAACAATGATTTGGTCATCGAGGTTGCTAATCCAGAAAATGGCAGTGCTGGTTGATCTTCTACATGGCCACCGGCCCCCATAGTTGTGGTGCCAAAAAGTTTGGCCCGACCAATCCCTTGTAAGAGGGCCGGGAAGGCATCGCCACCCGAACCGGCCATTTGATCAATCAAAACAACGATGGGTTTGGTATAGCGAGTTTGGTGATGAGGAAAATAAACGGATTGCCCATTAATGCTCAAAAGATCGGTTAATTCATCTCCTTGCATCCAGTGTTTTTTTATTTTTTCAGTCAGAAATTTAGCTTGTTGATGCTCTAGAGTAAAAGGAGAAAGTTCATCTAACCACTTTTTAAAAGATAAATATTCTGATTTGTTGGCAAGTAAATGAAATTGAATGGGTGTAAATGGTTTGGTGGTCAAAAGGCTTGCCAAGTCATGCATAAAATCTACCGAGCCACCACAGTTGTGGTCTTGATCAATAACTAAACCATCGGTCATTTTTTCTAATAATGAAATGGCGTACTCATATTGTTTAAACAAAGTATTTATTTCTAAAGGGTCATCACTCTCGGGCAAGTAGTGAGGAAGGCGTAAGTAACCAATAACTTTTTTATCACCAGATTTCTTATTAAGGCGTGGATAATAATAGGCGGTAAAGGGGGTTTCCATAATAATTTCAGCATTCTGAGGAATGGTGATTCGGGATTCTCCTGAACAAGCATATTTTTTTTCAAAATATTTTCCTAATCCATTGATCCATTTATTTTTTAAACTCAGTTTATGCAGGAATAAATCAGCAAAACTTTTTTCAGTTTTGATAGGAGGGAGTACGATTTGATTTTCATCTAAAGGCGTGCCGCTTAAAATCCACGGCAAAGAGATTTCAAAAGTTCCCTTCGCGGATTTAATTTTTAAATGAACATCTCCAGACGGCACCGGAAAAATGTTTCCTGGACGATAAGCCATAAACCATGAAGCATATTGTTTTTGGGTGGCCAAAGTCCCTTCTCCTAAATAGGGCATCAACGATTGCAAGGTTCCCATCGCCGCAACACCATTGATGAGAACAATCTCGTCTCCTTTGGAAAATGGGAAACTGATGTTATCTAAATGATCTTCATCGATGGTATCGATAAGTATTTTGTCTTCGATTAACTCAGTCATAAAACCTAATTCTGCTTTATGGTCGGTGGGAATTCGCAGAGCAAAATGGGAGTCATGCATACTAGCGACAAATTGCACCATTAGGTAATAATAATCGGCATTGCTTTTAGTTTGAGCAATTTTTTGGCGATAACTGGCAAGATGCTCAGGCCAATTAATATTTAATTTTGAAATTTTGTAGTTAAGTGGTCCATAGCCAGCTTCAATTTGCGCCACCAAGGTTTCGAAGTCTTGGGATTTATTTTTGAGGGTTAAAACTTGCGCTTCGGCCAAAGGAGAAAAGGAACTTAAAAAAATATTAAGCCATAAAAAGGTCAAAAAGCTGAGTGGTTTTTTCATCAACGGCCTCCATGCTAGAACAAGATACTTCATTGTGATTTATCATTTTTTATCTTACCCATCGAAAAAGTCTTTTTCCAATAAAGGCGAGCATATTTTTAAAAAATGGGCGATAGGGAGGACGAATAAGATAAATGGGTGTCCAGCGATTTTTAGTCATCACGGCTTTGCTATGAGAAAAAGTTTTAAAACCCCATTCCCCATGATACGCGCCCAATCCACTATGGTTGCACCCACCAAAGGGCAATGAGTGATTGGCCTCTTGCAGGAGGGTTTGGTTAACTGCCATTCCGCCAGCTTGAATCTGTCGTTTAAATGATGTTTGTAAATCTGAATTCTCAGTGAAAAGATAACATGCCAGAGGTTTAGGTTGGGATTGAATCCAATCGATTGCTTCTTGCTCAGAAGCGACTTTGATCACCGGAAAAAGGGGGCCAAAAATTTCTTCTTCCATGAGGGGGGAACTAAAACGAAGCCCCGAAAGAATCGTGGGCGTAATTCTTAGTGCCCCTCGATCAAACGTTCCGCCAATTTCTAAATTAAGGGGATCGGCTTGCGCTTTAAGGTATATACTTTTTAAGCGATCAAAGTGATGGTGATTAATAATGCTGGCCAAGTCTTTAGTATGGAGTCGTTCATTTTCTGTCTCGCCATAAAAATTTGAGACAACTTTTTTAAGTTGCTCCAGAACTTGAGCATAAATTTTTTCGTGACAGAGAAGATAGTCGGGAGCAATACAAGTCTGTCCGGCATTAAAAAATTTTCCCCAAACTAATTGCTCACAACTTTGCTGAACAAAGGCATCATGATGAAGATAGGCTGGACTTTTTCCACCCAGTTCTAAAGTTGTGATCGCTAAATTATCACTCGCCGCTTTTAAAACCTGTCGACCAACCGCTGTACTGCCCGTGAAAAAAATGTGGTCAAAGGGTTGTTGAGTCCATTGGGCGGCTTCATTCGCATCACCTAAGACCGTTTTAACTTCTTCTGCTTTTTCTTCGTTAAATAAAACTTCAGTCATCGTTTTGATAAAATGCGCAACCGTTGGAGTTGATTCACTCGGTTTGATCACCACATGGTTGCCTGCCGCCAAGGCGGAAACTAAGGGAATCATCGACAAGGAAAATGGATAGTTCCACGGAGATAAAATCAGTATGACTCCTTGGGGTTGATAAACAATTTGCGATTGATGACCAAACAAGAGTGCTGGCGTGGATACATTTTTTGGCCTCATCCATTTTTTTAGGCGACGTTTAATCAAATTAATTTCTAAAAGCACGGGCATTATTTCAGATAAATAAATTTCTGCGTCGGGTTTTTGATGGTCATTTTTTATCGCCGAAATTAAAGCCTCCTGGTGATCAACTATATATTGGCGAATTTGCGATATCTTTTTCCATCTTGAGGCATAATCATTTTTGATTAAATTTTGAAAAAAATGATTTTTCATTTTTTTGACGACAAACAAATACGGGTGTTGAGTCATCACTGGTGGATGGTAGTCTTGATGAGAATTAATTGGTTGATTTTTCGCAGCACTTTTTTCTTCTCTATTTGATTGTCGAAGAGAAGGCAGTATATCGCTAGCAAAAGGATGGAGTTTATCTGCTTTAAAAAGTTCAGATGGCGAATTTTTTTTGGTCATGAAAGTGCTCTTGTTTAACAAACTGTTCCCGTTTTTATTGGACAATGAAAATAAAAAAATATGTTCGAGCTTTACTCTAGCTTTTTCTTTTCTGATTTGCTTCTAAAAAATGCTTATCTATTGGAAATTGCTTGGCCCTGGAAAAAAATGACAACGCCAAATAAAAAAAAATATATTTTTACAAAAATACTTAGCTTAGCGACATCATTGCACCCTAACATTTTAATAGGTAGACTTTCTACGGGTTGATGTGAATTTATCGCCTCTGGTTTTGGATCGCTAAAGAGGAAAGATTAGAGATAAAAAACCAAATAAAAAATGGTTTTTCCAAGCACCGACCCTACACTTAAAAAATCACTCAATGGAGGAGGACGTTTTTGAGTCTCAATTATTTACCCAATTTTTCCCGTGAAGCCTTGATCAAAGAACCATTTCGTTTAACTCTTAAAGGTTATCGATTTGAATATCTTGCCTTTTGCCAACCCCATTTGTCAGCAAACACTCCACTAGTTTTTTTAGGTGGGGCGTTTCAGAATTTTTTATCTTTTAAAAGCGACGTCAAAGAGCTTTTTTCAGATTATCCCGTTATTTTGTTAGATTTACCTTCGCAAGGAAATAATCAACAGCTTTGCCCCGAGCTTTCATTTTCTGATTTTGCCGATTTATTGCATTTATTTCTGAATCATTTTGCCATTGAGAAAATCATTCCGATCGCCCTTTCTTATGGCACGGCAATCGCCACTAATTTTGCCAAACAATTTCCGCAAAATGTTGAAAAATTAATTATTGGCGGCACAACTCCCCATTTGCGGCCAACGCTAAGACATTTGTTAGAAAGTACCATCGAGGTGATGGATCAAGGCGATATGCAAACTTTTGCCGATGGTGTCATCCTTAATTTAATAAATTTTCCCATGCGCCATAAAACCGGAATTCATCCCAAAATTGTTAAGTCTTTTCATCAATCCTTAATGAATTTAACGGAGAATGAAAAACAGCGATATAAAGATAACACCCAACGACTTTTGGCGCATCAATGTTTTGCTAAAAATGTACATACTCCGAGTCTCGTTTTCACTGGAGAGTTTGATAATTTCACCACCTCATGGGAAAACGCTCAAGCGGCTTGCGCTTTTACTCATCGACAATTTGCGATCGTAAAAAATTCAGATCATTTGGCCTCCCTTGAACGCCGTAAAAGCATCATTCAACTTTATCGACATTTTTTACAGAATCTTCCCTTGGAATCTATTGATGGTATTTCGGTCGAAGATCCACAGATTTTTTCCCAATCGAATAAGAGATTAGAACCTCGCAAACTATTGAAAAGTAGTTTGGCCATGGTGCTTAATTCTCGAGGGGATAACTTATCTGCTAATATTCTTGATATTAACCAAACTGGTTGCTCTTTTACTTGTCCAGAAAATGAGCAATTCAAATCATTTTTGGCGATGGAAAAAGTCTTACAGCTCAAGCTGCCAAACTCAGAGATCAGTTTATCCATTTTTCCATTTTACCATGGAGAGATTTCTCGCTGTATTTTTCGCAAAGGTGACATGGCGGTAGGGGAGAAACTTAAAAATTATCTCGAAAGCGAATCCCTTTAAGGAAAATTAAAAGTCTTTATTTTAAATTCCCTGAGTTTCATTAAGATGATATTGATCGGTTGATTTCAATTTTTCCCGGTGGATTTCTAACTATTATGTTAAGCATCATCTTGACCAAAATGATCACGAAGTACTCCTCACCAGTGGAATATATCTTAAAAGCTTCACCACATAAAATTTTAGGGGAAGAAGTCGATCGGCCAGAAATTAATGTTAATCATTTGTTGGGGAAAAAACTCAGTTTAACTTTCTTAAACAAAATATTTTGTACCAATTGCTGGCGCGAAATTGCGAAAAGCTTTGGAGGATATTGTTATCCTTGTTCGCAAAAATTAGCGGCCGCCGACCTATGTTATGTAAAACCTGAGCTCTGCCATTATCAAAAGGGAACTTGTCGTGAACCAGAGTGGGGCAAAGCGTTTTGTCTAACTCCGACGACGGTTTATTTGGCCAATAGTTCTGGCGCTAAGGTTGGTATTACCCGTCCAAATAATTTGCTCAACCGTTGGATTGATCAAGGGGCGATCCAAGGATTACCCATTGCCGAAGTCAGCGAGCGAAAAGTTGCTGGTTTTTTTGAAGTCGCGCTGAAAGACTATATCGCCGATAAAACCAATTGGCGTAAAATGCTTTCTTTCGAAAATCCGCTTTTGGATTTGGCAAAAATGAGAGACGACATTTTTTTTCGTGCCCAGACGGAACTTGATGATTTAGAATCTCGATTTGGGATGAGGGCGATCAAAATTATGGAAACGGAGAAATCCACCACGATTGAGTATCCTGTCAGTCAGTTTCCTCAACCTTTAAAGTCGTTAAGTTTTGATCAAAATGCTGCTACTATTGAAGGGCAGTTATGGGGCATCAAAGGCCAATATTTAATTTTTGAACATGGGGTTTTTAATATTAGAAAACATGAGGGTTACCATTGCCGGTGGCAGTGGTAGATTAAGCATCCAGTGACGCTATATAAACGAATTTTTCTCTCATGAAATCAGCTGAATCAGCTACCGAGGTTATCAATGAAACAATCCACACCTAACGCAATTTTTCTCAAAGATTACCAAGTTTCGGAGTTTTTAATCGATACCACCCACTTAACTTTTGATTTACAGGAAACTCAAACTCAGGTTTCTTCCCATTTAAAATTACGCCGAAATCCTTTGTGCCCAAACCAACAGGGTGATTTAATTCTCAATGGCTCCCATATGGAGCTACTGTCGGTGCGAGTTGATGGTCAATTACTCAATGCCGATCAATACCTTCTCTCGGCAGAAGAGTTGCGGATACCAGGATTGCCAGCGAAATTCGAGTTACAGATAAATAATTTGATTAACCCTAAAGAAAATCTGGCCTTAGAGGGTTTGTTTATGACTGGTGCAGTTTTTTGCACTCAAAATGAACCTGAAGGTTTTCGTAGAATGACGTATTTTATCGATCGCAGCGACGTTATGAGTATTTATACGACTAAAGTGATCGCCGATAAAAAGAAGTGTCCAGTGTTGTTATCAAATGGAAATCCGATTAATAAAGGGGATCTTCCAGCAGGAAAACATTTTGTGGAATGGCATGATCCTTTTCCCAAACCGACTTATCTTTTTGCTTTAGTGGCCGGAAACTTAGGTCATATTCATGATTTTTTTATGACTCGCAGTGGTCGAAAAGTTGCACTGGAAATTTATTGTGATGTGGGCAATGAAGGAAAATGTTTGCACGCCATGGAGAGTTTAAAAAAAGCGATGAAGTGGGATGAAGAAACCTTTGGACTGGAATACGATTTAGATATTTATATGATAGTGGCGACCGATAGCTTTAATTTAGGAGCGATGGAAAATAAAGGTCTTAATATTTTTAATTCACGATTAGTCTTGGCCAATCCAGAAACGGCCACGGATCAAAATTATGCCAGTATTGAAGGAGTCATTGGCCATGAGTATTTTCATAACTGGACAGGAAATAGAATAACCTGTCGAGATTGGTTTCAGTTAACCTTAAAAGAAGGACTCACCGTTTTTCGTGATCAAGAGTTTTCTGCCGATTTACAATCTCGTCCGGTACAAAGAATCAATGATGTTGATCGATTACGTCAGTATCAATTTCCCGAAGATGAAGGCCCCATGTCTCATCCCATAAGACCGCCTTCTTTTATTCAAATAAATAATTTTTATACCCCAACAATTTATGAAAAAGGCGCTGAAGTTATTCGTATGATTCATACAATGATAGGCAAAGAGAAATTTAGAAAAGGCATGGATCTCTATTTTAAAAATTATGATGGCCAAGCCGTGACTTGTGAAGATTTTATCAAGGTGATGTCGATTGCGGGAGGTAAAGATTTTAATCAATTTATGAATTGGTACAATCAAGCCGGAACTCCAGAAATTGATGTCAGCTTTGATTACCAAGCGGCGACAAAAAAATTAACCATGGTGGTGGAGCAAAAAAATAAATCGCAAAAAGGCCAAGAGACTCCCAAGCCCTTTCATTTTCCTTTATCGGTTGGATTTTTAGATCAAAAAGGTCAAGAGATCCCAAGTGGAAATAAAATACTGGAAGTTAAAGATTGGAAAAGTTCATTTGTCTTTAATGATTTTCCAGAACATGTAATTCCTTCAATCAATCGCAATTTTTCTGCTCCGATTAAGGTCAATACCAAATTGAGTTCAAAGGATTTGGCCTTTTTATTCGCCTATGATACCGATGATTTTAATCGCCGAGAAAGTGGACAAATTTTGGTGACGCAAACTCTTAAACAACTGATCAAAGACGATTATGCTGGAAAAGCATTGATCATTCCAACTGACTACTTACAGGCGATCGGTGTTTTACTTAAAAATGAAAATCTCGATTTGGCACTCAAAGCCTTGGCCTTGAGGTTGCCGTCGGAAGTTTTACTATTTCAAGAGTTTAATCCTATTCCTTTTGAGCAAATCCATCATTGTCGGGATTATTTAAAAAATAAAGTAGCGCAAACCTACCGACAAGAGTTTTTAGAACTCTACCGATCCTTAGATATTGATTGCGAGTATCATTTTGATGCCCATCATGCAGGTCGACGTGAGTTGAAAAATATTTGTTTATCCTATTTGTGTTCACTCGCCGAACCAGAAATGGCGAAACTTTGTTATTCTCAATTTGAACGTGCCAACAATATGACCGATAAAATGTCTGCCCTCAATAACTTGTGCCGAATCGAATGTTCGGAGCAACAGCGGGCGCTAGATGCTTTTTATCGTCAATGGCATCATGATAAATTAGTAATGCAGATGTGGTTAAGTGCTCAAGCTTGGTCGTCACTTCCCAACACGTTAGAAAAAGTAAAAGAACTGATGCATTCTGATATTTTTGATTTGAAAATTCCAAATTGTATCCGTGCCTTAATTGGCGCTTTTGGTCAAAACCATTCTCAATTTCATGCTAAAGATGGTTCAGGTTTTAAGTTTATGGGCTCAGTGATTAAAACCATCGATGGATTTAATCCTAGTATGGCCTCGTCATTATCTGGAAATTTTAAGTATTATCAAAAATTGGATTCCATTAGAAAAGAAAAAGCGGGAAAAGTTTTACAAGATATTTTATTGCACCCGCAGTTATCGAAAAATACTTATGAGATCATCAGCCGTACTTTAGTATAAGTATTCTAAGCTTAGACCGTAATCATTTTTGGTATAAGCATAGGTTGTTTTGTCTTTTGATATTTTTTTAGTGTATCCATATTTTACCGTGGCAGATAATTTCTTAAAAAAAGTTTTTCCAAATTCAAGACTGGGATTATAGCTGACCTCTGTTCCTCGCGATTCGGATTGTCTTTTAGTATCCAGAAAAGTCACTCCAAAACTCACTTGTCCACGCAGGCCTTGATAAAAATCTGGAAATAAATAATCAAGGCGATAAAGAGAACTGCCGGTGCTGTTGTTAATTGTCGCATTGTCGGTATCATCAAAATTGGTGGTTAAGATAAGAATTTGTGAATGTGGAAGGAGGAATGTTTGGTTGATAGCAAAAGTATCAGTTTCAGAATTCGAAGCTGGGTCATAGCTTTTAGTGGTTTTTCTTTTAAAACTAAAAGACGTGTTACCGATGGGAAAAAGTTTAAAGTCTTCGGTTAAAGATAATTTTTTATCGGTCGCTAATTCTTCTTTTTCTTTATCGGCGTCAAAGTCAGTGAATCGTTTGGTAAAATCATAATCGATTTTAAAAGTGGCAGTCTTTTCAAACAAGAAATGATCGAGAGTTATTTGATTATTGAGAGTATAATCATGGGCATTATTTTCATAAACTTCAGGATTTTCATTTTCAAAATAATGGATCAAATTGGCATTGATCTGCGGGCGAGTGGTAAAAACATCATTGAATGGATACAAGTAACTGGCGCGCACATTAGAATTGGTGAAATAAGAATCCTTGTTGCTGGCGCGAATTTGTGCCTCATCAGCTTCATTGGTCACATTGTCGTCGTAGTTAAGATCTTGGCCTAATCTGAGTATCCAAGGACTTGCGGGTAGCCTACGGCCGTTGGCCATAACTTTAGGCCCTAACCCAAACTGTTGGGTTAGATCGTTAACTCTTTGGCGAATAGTTCCCGAGAGAGTTGAATTCTCAGCGATCAATAATGATTTTTGAAACTGTGGTAAAATTTCTGATGCCACAATTTTTTTAAGATGAGGACGATTTTTAGCTTGAAGAAATAAAATTTCACCAATCTGATAAGATCCCGATTGTTTAACTTCATTGCCATCAGGAAATTCATCTTCTAATTTTTTAAAATATCGATAGGCCCTTTTATAATCTTTTAATTCTAATGAGCAATATCCAATATAAAATAAGGAGGTATCCTTTTTAAAATTATTTTGGGCAGACTTAACAAAAGCAGCTCGTGCTTTTTTATAGTCTTTTAGGGCATAAAGCGCCTGACCATACTCATACCATAAGTCGTTGGGTAATTGCTGATGACCAGCGGCTTTTTTAAAACTTTTTACCGCCAGATTAAACTGTTGCATTTTATTATAGGTAATTCCTTTTAAATAGAGTCCCATTTTTGTCATCGCGATGGCCTGATCCGCTTGATCTAAGTGGGCAATGACTTCTTGGTATGATCCTAATTTAAAAAAGGTATAAGCCTCAGTAAAAATTTTTTCTTTTTTGGTCGAAATCTTTAGAGGTGGTTTGGTGGAAGCGATGCTATTCATGGAACAAAGAGAGCTCAATGATAAACTGATTCCCAACATGAATGAGAATGATCGAGTTAATGAAAAAAATAATTTAAGCACCGTCTGTCTCCCTTATTGAATTGTTATCGTCACAGTCCCTGCAGAAGGTGGAGCATTATTTAGATTTTGTTGGTTATTGATTTGGTTGTTAATTTCTTCTTGGAGATTATTAAGAAGATTGCCAATGTCAGGTCCGATAAAACTGGGTGGAGGTGGCGCCAAAGCAGGAGGTAAGGCCGATGTGAAAGAAGAATTTCCAGGCCCAGCTTCAGAGGCGAGATTAGCAAACATAGAATTGCCAGAGGCCATCGCCATTCCTTGGCCAAAAGATTCAACCTTTCCAGTGATGGCGATGGCCGGTAAAACCATTTCATTTTTTGCTGGCAAATTATTCTCCGTATTGGCGATGACATTACTATTTCCGCTTGGACTATTGGCCTCAGAATTGGCCATGGCAGAGACGGATTGATTGACGACTAATGTCCCTTGGGGACTCACTTCTAAAGCGACAATTTTTCCATCGGCGGTTTCCATCGCTATCGCCATTTCGCCAGTTTTTGGATCGAAGGCAAAGTTGGCCGGAGGAATAAAAACTCCCGTATTGGCATCAAAGGCGGAACCTGGTGGAGGGGGAATATAAAGACCAGTATTGAGATCCACAAAGCCTCCGGCGGGGGGAGCAAAACTGCCAGTCTTTGCATCATAAAAACCTTCGGGAGGTGCAAATTGAGAGGCATTTGTCGATACTTCGGCAGTGGCGGTGGCGACTACATTCGCGCCAATTTCTGAAGTCATTGCTGCATCGATTGCCTGCGAGTCATTAGTTGTCGCAGAGAGGGGAATTCCTGGAGGAGAGATACTACCAATTCCTTTGGCCTGATTGGCAATGTCTTTTGTGAGTGAAGCCTTATCGGATTCCACCAGAGGTTTATCGGTGGCATCTCTTAATGCCGACAATTGCCCAGGATTTATTTTTACTGGTTCACTCATTCGGTCTTGATTCGGATTGGCCATTATGGCAGATCCAGGTGCGGTTAGTATGCCACTAGCAATGATCATCTTTTCTAGAGCTTGTGGACTAAAAAAGCGATTGTCATTCATTTTTGTCGCCGCTACTTGCCCCTCAAAAGTCACAGTCGCGGTATTTCCGTTTTCTGGATTAAAATTAGTTTGTAAATCAGTCCCGCGGATACCCATGGCCGCGGTTTTGGTTTTAATAAATAATTTTGATTTGTTGGCATTGGCGCCTGCGGGAGCATTTTCTTTTGAAACTTGAGATCGTAATTGACCTTTAACTAAGGTGATAACACCGGGATCATTTTCAGGAAATTGATCGATCACCATTTGGGAATCAGGGCCTAAACTCATGACTGATTTATCGATAAAAAGCAGTTTGGCAAAACTTTTAGCAGAAGTCTGAATCGTGGATCCCTCTTCAACCCAATCATCTTTTTTGAGTGTTGTGAGGGTCCCAGTAACCGATTTGGAACGTACTTCACCTTTGATCAATTGGATTTGGGCCACTGGTTTGGATTGTAAATTGAGTGATAATAAAAATAAGATACCAAGAAAATATTTTAAAGAAGTTTTTTTTAAACACATTTAAACATCCCTGTTTAGTTTCTATTGTCTACTAGATCAATGAAGATCTCTACCTGCACCGGTCTTCAATTCTAAAAGTACTAGGAGAGTCCGACAAGGATTTCTCTGCTCGATGGCCGAAATGAAAATAAGGTTTTAAGGGAGTGGTAGTCTAGTCGTTGGATCTCCGAAAAGATGATACCAGCGAAAATTATCAATAACATCTGGTCGATGGTGATGCAGCCGTAAAAGTTCCAGCTGTCCCATCCATAGGGCATCGCCCAGTCTGGTTACTTGGTTTTTTACCATTTGATCGGTCATTTGCGCCGCCATAATGGCAGGAGGATCCCAGGATATATTGACCGAGCCTCCATAGAAAGCAACAGCACCACTTGGAACACCATTGACCTCGGCGTTGATAAACATTTTTCCCAAACTCTCTTGACCATCAAATCGGCCGTTTTGGCAGGCGACATCGATAATGATGGGTTTGATTTTGGATGGTTGGTAATCTTGAATATCGTCTCCATGATACTCTTCATATTCATAAAGACTAGGCCAGCTAAGGCCGCTACCATGACCGATGTAGTTCATCCAGATCGCTCCTTGAGATAAGGCGCGATTGATTTCTAGCACATTGGCATTCGGATTTTTCTGCAAAAAATTGTTGGTGGTGATTGAAAAATTTTGCAACAGAGGCTTTTGAGCTTGCGCCAGATACTCTTCATCAGAGGGAGCAAATCCTTCATCAGAAGCGATGCCGATTAGATGGTGAGAAATGCTTGGGTCTAATTGTTCATACTCGATTATTTTTTTGGTTTGAATCAAGAGGTCATGCGCTTGATCGATCACAAAACGAGCATAAAACACTTCTGGCAAAAAATCATTTTCCCCATCCATGGTAAAATAATTTAAATCAGAAGGGGTCTGGACGCTCATCGATGTTGCAACAAATTCGGTGGGCATTTCATTTAAGTTACCGATTAAAATCGTATAACTCATTTCTAATTCTTGGTATTTTTGATGCAGAAAATTTTTGACTTTGAAACTGTCATTTAAGCTTTCATCCACAACATAGGTGACATCAAAACCTAAGGATTTTTTCCAGGTCATATAATCGCTTAATTCCCATTCATAATTTTTAGTGGAGAGAATCAACATTTTATTATTATGGCGAATCAGCGACCATAAATCTTTTGGCGAATGGATGATTGTCGCATGCTCATGATGAATTTGAATTTTTAACTCGGGGTAGAGTTTGGTCGATCTAGTTTTTAGATCAACTTGCAATGGATAGATGAGTAATCGCGATAACTGAACACCTCGAAATTTCCCCAGGGCCTCAATTTTAAAAAATGGCGAAGGGTCTTGATTTTTATTTTTTTGCCAAAGATCATAAGCTTTTAATTCTAAAAATTTTATGGTCTGAGAGTCTTTGTCTATCAGTTGACTCTCTTTTTCACAACGACAAGGCTTTTGGATGCCAGCACTGGGTAAGCTGTCAGCATAAAAAATATTTTTTTCTAAAGAACTCTGAATCACGTCGATATCGTTTTCATGAATTTCGCCGGCCAAAATCAAGGAATAAAAGGGGATGTTGGGACTTTTCACTTCATTGGTTTGAGCAAGTCCAGGAACTTGGTAATCTAAAATGGTTAATTCATGGGCGAGGTTAACCTCTGACGGTGAGGAAGGTGAAATGGTGGTTTCCCAATTTTTTTTGGCATGGAAATCAGCAAGCGTGAACTCCAAAACGGTTTGATGTGATGTGGTCCGTATTTTAACGGGAGCTTCGGTATTTATTTTCTGAGCGAGCACCAGTTGGTTGTTTGCGCTGACCTGGTAAAAAATTGTAAATAAAATGAGGATGTGAATTAAAAAACTTCGAATCATTGTTTTCATTTTTTTACCTCAGTCATTCCCTTACTTTTATTTCCCTGTATGAAGAGCTAATAGGCTAAGGACATCGGAAAAATGTTCCCTTTCCTTGAGGATGCTAAACTAAAAATGTCGGGGATAGTGCAAGCCGAATGTTCTAATCTTTAAGATTGATCAATTAAACAGATGAGGTTTAGAAAATTGTCATCCCGATGGAAACTAAAAAAGTTTTTTCGCGATTTTTATAGGGTGGAGTTTCTTGAGTGATCAGTTTAACTTTTTGCGCCGAACCTCCTACTAAACTGGCCTCTTCAGTCCAGCTATATTTATAGTTAAACTCCACAAAGATTGGTCGTAATTTTTTTGGTAAAATTTCTTCAAATCCAATCGAGGCCACGTAACCATAAGATTCATAAGTTATTTTATGGGCAGAATCATATTCTCCGGAGAGTGTTTGGATGGTTTCAAACTTAAAAGTTTGTAACCCAACCGCCGGGCCAAACGAAACAAACGGCCGCCAATTTTTTTTGATGGATAGTTGATGGTCAAAAATCCATTTAACAGGAGCGACAAAACTCACCGAGCGGAATGTGCCATCACCGAGAATGGTCGATCGATTGATTGAATGTTTGCTTTGATCGGCATTGCCAAAATTGATATATGAAGACGCATTCATTTCTAATTGTATCCAGCGATAACCAAAATGAGTGCTAAAACCAAGGGCAAACAAGTCCGATAGAATTTGATCTTGAGTTTCAATTTCGCTTCGGCCAAGGGAAATTCCCGCTTTGACCGCCGCCATATGATCGTAGGCAATACAATGTTTAGAGATGATGAGTAACCCACTCACTATGTTGGTCAAGAGAATCGAGGTAAAAACTCTTTTTATCTTCATCAAAAACTCCATACTAAATTAAGGGAGTGTTGATCCACATAATTAGTCTGAGGTATGATTTTTATTTTACCGTCATAAAACCACAACAATGGATAAGGGTTTAACAGGTATCCAAAAAATTGGGCGGCGGGGTGACCAGTATTGAGCAAGTAGAGACTAACTTTTTCAAATGTAATGCCTAAGATCGAACCAAGAACGGGAGTTTGATAAAGATCTTGGTAACTGGCCGGTTCAGTATAAATTTCAACAAAAAATTCAAAAAGTGAACTGGAGATAAAGGCCATTTTGATCGAGTCAATTTGACTATAACCATCAGCACGATAGAACAAGTAGAGCTGACTGCCAGAATAGGGATGAACAATCCAATTCCAAAAAGGTTCGTCATTATCAAATACTAACTCACCAAAGTTATCCGCGTATTTTTCAAAGGACCCCTCTTCGAGAAAAGTTACAGGTTGTGAGAGAAAGTAGGTGACCCAACTGGCGGCATAGATAAATCCAATGTTATTGATATCTTCTTGCCAAGTATGTTCGCGGTCGAGGTAAGTGAACTGATAGATTGGTTCGCGGCGACCATACTTAGTTAAATTATCTCCAGATTTTTGATCTTTTTTATGAGTTTGTAACAGATCTTTTGATTCATCGAGGTTGGGAAGTTTGAGCGATAAACCCTCAGTTTGAATTGGGGAAGTGTCTTCGGCCATTCCAAGACTGAGAAAAGTCAGCAAACTCCAACTAAAAATCCAATAATGTGTAACTTTGAAAAACATTTTAGGCGTGGTAATGGTGGTTAATAGAATTAAGAAATTATCACAGGGATAGGCCAATGGGTAATGAAAAAATGCAGTCGATCAAAGAACAATTCCATCTTCAGGTTCTTTCATTGCAAAAAAAAATTGTCGATGAAATGAAAAAAATTGATGCAAGTTTAGTCGTCGCAGATGACTCTTGGACGAGAGTTGATGCCCAAGGTGCACCGGGAGGTGGTGGGTTAACGATCGCTTTGAATGGTCAAGTTTTTGAAAATGCGGGAGTCAATACCTCGCTGGTTTATGGTGCGATCTCTCCCGAATTCAGTCAAAAGTTGGGGTTAAAAATGGCCCATATCTGGGCCACCGGAATTAGTTTAATCATCCATCCCTTTAATCCTCGTGTTCCAACCGTGCATGCTAATTTCCGTTTACTGCAAAGTGAGGATCAGTGGTGGTTTGGCGGAGGTGCCGACCTGACGCCTTTTTATCCACATGAAGAAGATTTTCGTTACTTTCACCATGTCTGGAAACGTGCGAGTGAAAAATATGGTTGTTATGAGGTTTTCAAAAAAAATTGTGATGAATATTTTGTCAATCATCATCGACAAAATGAAATGCGAGGAATTGGTGGACTTTTTTTTGATCATTACAATTCGGGGGATGAAATAAAAGACTTGGCGATGGTCACGGATCTCTCCAATCATTTTATTGAAAGTTATTTTCCCATCGTTAAAAAACGTATTTTAGAACCCTGGACCATGGAAGATGAAGATTTTCAACAGCATCGAAGGGGAAGATATGTTGAATTTAATTTACTTCACGATCGAGGCACTCATTTTGGTCTTAAGACAAATGGCCGCACCGATTCAATTTTAATTAGTTTACCTAGACGTTGCAAATTTACTTATCTTTACCAACCTAAACCTGATTCTGCCCATGAAAGAATGATGAAGTATTATTACCCTCATAACTGGATAGATTAAAAATATAAATTAATGATCGATCGTCTCGAGAATTGATTTTTGAGGAATCATCATTTTAATAAACTTTTTTAAGAGGTCTTGATCAAATCGACCAATATCTTCTTTCATTATTCTAAGTGCATCGGCGGGAGAAAATTTTTCTTGGCGATGAGGTCCGGTGGTAATCAGTGAAGTAAAGACATCGGCAATGCCGACTATTTTTGCAAGGTAATAAATTTCTTTTTCATTCAAGTGATTTGGATAGCCCATACCGTTGGGCTGTTCATGATGCTGTAATATGATCATCCTTACTTCTGGTCCCACGCCACGAATGTCAGTGATCATTTTGGCGCCTAAGGAAGGATGCTCTTTGATTTCTTTCCACTCTCTGGGAGTTAAATCTTTTTTATCTATCAATTCGGGATCGATCCGCGACATTCCAATATCATGAAGTAATCCACCGATACCTACACGATGAATAGATCGTTCACTTTCAAGTCCTGCTGCCTTGGCCAATAAGATAGAAAAAATACTGACCATAAAACTATGTTTCATTTGATATGGTCTGGCCCCTAAGTTTTTGATAATGCGACAAAGGCCTTCAAAATCTGATTCCAAAATACGATGACAACCTTTCAGTGAGGACTCCGCCCACTTTAATGTATTGGGACCTAAGTCCACATTTAAATGAATTTCATGAAGTGCAATATTAATCATTTCGTCAGTAATTGTTCTGACGGTGTTAAGTGAAAAATGAGTCATGGAAGTTAAAGTTCTCTCCATTAATTTTTCCACATAAAACTGAAATGATTTTTTTTGTTTGTTGTGAACATAAAAACATTTAATTTCTTTATCGAGATACTTATTCAAAATTACTTTATCGATGGGATTTCCCTGATGAAAAATTTTAGTATAAGAATTTTCACCTCGTTTTAAAAAAATATCAAAAGGAAGATCACCATAAAAAGCTTCAATCAAACGAGCTCTTAAACGGATATAGTTTTGTAATATACTTGGATCAAGAGCACTTTCGGGAGAATCTGATCTTTCATTCTCTTTGACTGTGATGAATTTCTTTTTTAATGCTTGGCCCATAAAACACCTTGGTTGGATCTATTTTATCAAGTAAATAAACTTTCCTGTAAATGGTCGATATTTAAGAAGCAAAATGTCTCATTTAATGAGGATAAAAATTAAAAGGGTAAATATCCGTGGCAGATAAATAATCTAGCTATATTTAGCGATATAAAGGAGGAAAATAACTGAAAAAAAATGGGGAAGTAGCCGAAAAGAGATCGACCATAAAAAAATTAAAAAACATAAATGTTGAGAAATACTCCAGCTTATTTATGAATATTATTTTAAAAATATTTATCATTAACACCTTTCTGTATGTCGCATCGAGTGTTGCGGCTCAATCAACTTCTCATTTAGTGGGATTGGAAAATTTAACTAATGATCAATCGTTAAACGATTGTCAGGCAACAGAAGAAATTTTAGAAAACAGTACCATCAGTGAAGAAAATCAAAATATGTTTTCAAGTCTTTTGGATGTTCTGCCTCAACTTTCTGGGAATGGTCATCAGTTAAGTTCTCTAGTCCCTCCTGGTCCATCAATGACTTTAACCCTGGAGCATTTAGATTGTTTTCCAACTCCCAAAAAAGACAATCAAGAATTCTGTTTAAAATCAGATTTAGCTAGGTTTTATTTAACATTTTACAGTCTAAAACTGGAGCATCACCAAGACCAGATTCTTCAAGTCATTCGGAAACAGATCAACGATGATATGAAAAGTCTAATAATCCTGGCGCAGGATTCCTACAAAAATAAAAAAGAAAAAATTCCTTTATCCGATTTTAAAAAATTGGCATGGTATTTTTCACAAGCCAGACACCCAAAAAATAATATTTTAATATTTGATGAGTCAAACTGGTTAAATTTTATTCAAACCTCCTTAGAAATACGTCGTCTGGATAATAGTGCAGAAAATGATGAGGATCTAGCAGCGATTATTGCGATTGCGCTCCAATCTCCGGCCATCACTGCGTTAGGTATCAAAAAAATTGTCGAGATCATTCAAAATGAAACAGTAAAAATTAATAAAGACGAAATGATTCTCCAGGCCTTGGCATCACGGATTCAAAATTTTCCAACGCCGGAATTAGAGCAAGATCGAGCTTATCTTTTAGGGGGACTTTTTCAATTAATTACTCAATCAAAGATGAATCAATTGGCCAAAAATTTAGCGTTAGATCAAGTCAGACAAGTGGCGATCAATTGGAAATTAGATCCTCAAATCTTGGTGACGGTTAAAGTCCTGACTGAAGATAAACCAGCACCAGACTTAGATCCACTCTTAGGTGGGAGTTATCCTCAGACTCCTTTTCGCATGCAGTTAGACGAAAATGACTCTACTCCAAGCAAAGGAGAGGGAAGTGGAAGAGTCGAAGATTTTTTTACCAATCTTTTGGGTGGATTAGTTGTGCCTTTTGGATCAAAAAAAGATGATTTTAAAAAGGCCGATGACTTTTTAAGAAAAGAAATTCGAGAAGTATTAAAAACGACCAAAGAACTCCAAGATTATCTTTTTACCCCAATAACAGATGACATGAGCGATAGGGGAAAATTAGTCACGAGAATGGAAAACGAAGATCTCGAAGACCAAATCATTGAAAGAATTATTGATCTTAAAAAAAATAAACACAAATTTTTAGGTTTTAAAGAAGGAATTGTTAAAACGAAAGATCGAGTCATCGGTTTATCTAATTTTGTCATCTTGCAAGAAATTGTTCTCAAACAATTACAAAAAGCACTCAATCTCCCAAGGCTTTCAACCTCAGCTGAACTTGACGAATTACTTTTAAAACAAGTAGCAGAAGTGACAAAGGTTTTTGGCGACTGTATCGAAGCCGCCAAGCATGATGATCAAAAAGTTGATGGATGTGCAAAAAAAATTCAATCATCACTCCCTTATCGTATTGGACACCAATTGATTCCCATTTTGTTAAGGGAAAATATGGCATCCCAATTTCAAGATCAAGACGGTAAACTAAATAGTGAAGGTTTAGATCGACTGATTGTAGGGGCCTTGAATGACTATGATCAATGTTCTGAAAACCATCTTTTTTTAACTGCAAAACAAGAAGAAATTTATCGTCAAAAATATAAAAATGATTTTAATGATTTACAAAAGCTGCTAGGCAAAAAGAATCAATCGGCGATAGGCACAACGACCAATGGCATTTCACAAGAGGATCGCCAAAATGTATTAGAAGTTCCCGTGATGAATCCCTTGTCAATGGTTCAAGGTTGCGTCTTTTTTGCTTTTCTTAATTCAACGGTTAATGGGGGCGTTATCGACCAAGCGCTGAGCAGTTCTTTAGGTCCTATTTTTACTGGCCAAACACCTGAGGAAAAAAAACAGTTAATTAGTAAAGTAACGGCAAGAGTCTACAGTTGTTTAGAAAATAAAGGCTTGCTAAAAAATGGCCAACCAGTTTATGTGAACCCAGAAAAAATAAAAAATCTTTATCAGCAGCGGTTTGAAATTTTAAAAGAGTATCATCAATTTGCCGAGTCGTTACAAAACATTTACAAAAAAGATCCGAAAAAAAGAACTGAAAAAGAAAGAACCAATCTGATGGTTTGGCAATTGAGGGAAAAAGATATTTTTGCCTCTATAAAAAAGATCGATGAAGACTTGGTCAATATTAATCCTCTAACCTCAATGGACCAAAATGAGTTTGTAGATAGTCTCAAAGAAGAATGCACCGTTAAAATTGCCCTCGATGAAGTGATTCGGTTTTTTGTCAACGATAATGAATTGGCGAAAAATTACTATCGGGAGTTTCCCGCCAAGTTGGATCAAGTGATCAATCAAGTCATGGCCCTTGGTTTAGAACAATGTTTGGCCACCCAACAGCAAGTGATTGACCAACAAATGGAGAAAGTGAGTACGGATTTCCATCGCGGCCGCTTTATCGAGGGCGAAAAATACAATGGTTCAAAAGAAAGGAAAATTATTCGTGAGATAAAGAGTAAACAAAATATGGGCCATTGTATCGACTTAATCAAAAGCACAGCGCTTGGATTAATTTTTAGTGATATAATTAATGGTCAGTCGATCGAAATGTTTAATGCTACTTTACAAGATGTCGGATTGACTTGGGAGGAATTTTATAATGATCCTCGCTTAAGTAAATTGGGAAATGAATTTTCCTTAGCAACTAGTCAAGGACTAGCAGAAACTGAAAAGTGCTTTGAGAATTTACGAGTTTCAGCTTTAAAATATATTCAAGATCATTTAGTTTTAGGTAAAATTACTGAAGCCGAGCAAATTCATTGTTTAAAGCTTGGAATCGAGAAATTGGCCAGTGGACTTGTGCGCTTAACTATCGAGCTTAAAGTAGCGAAGGATCAGGCCTTACAAGATTTTGCTGCTCTGATCACTCCACAAATTAAAAACGAAGCGATTTTAACAGTCCAAAACTGTTTTGGATCATATCTTAAAAAAGCTGAAAACTTTGACCAGTTAACTTTAGCGCTGGATAATGCTAAAAGAGTTTGTGCCATTGATGCATTTTCTTCGATTTTGGGAAATCTATTACCAATAGTTATAGAGAAAGAATTAAAAGATAAACTAAAACCTGAAGGTAATGAAACACCTGAAGAGTTAAGTGATCTGTTGACTTTACAGAAATCCCTTAAAGATACATTTGTTGATCAATATTTAAATCAAAATCTTCCCCGAAAAATTAAAGAAATAAAAGAAAAGATTACAGATGATAACATGGAATTGTTAACCGGTGAATTAACCCAAGATCTTAAAGCGGAAGCGATTTGGTTTTTTGCCAACCAATTGATCGGTGATAAATTAGTCGATATGTTGGGAGAGGTAAAAAATGCTAATAGCACTGATAGCAACAATGGCGAAAAGATTTTAAACCTAGAACAACTCAACCCCTACCTGCAATTGGCCCTAACCAAATCCGAACAAGAAGCTTTCAAAAGTAAACTTGGCAATAAAAATTATGCAGAATTATCCATCAATGAACGTCCCTTAGGCTTAATTAGTGATCAATTAAGTAAACGACTGATGGAGGCCAAAACCGAATCAGAAATGCAGCTAGTATTGGATGATATAATTTTCACGACCACCGCCTCGTTAGCAGAAGTTATTCTTAACAAAGAAATAGGTCAGTTGATTATTGGCAATCCCAATAATCAAAAGTCAGTAGCAGATCGCGATAAATTAGTAGGAGATCTAGTTACCGATTTAAAAACTTGTTTAGCAGCGGCTTCGAATGTATCTGGTATGGCCAAGTCCAATGAATGTTTAAGCAATTTATTAAAACAAGCAGTCTCAAAAATTACCGACTATATCCTTTATGATTCTATTTTTTCAATGGTCGATAGTTCCATCAATGATGAATTGAAAAGAAACAATATTAAAGCCGAGATGGAGACTAGTTTTAAGGCGGTGGTTGAAAATTGTATGGCAACGATCCCCGAAAAAGTTAAAAGTAGATTAAAGCTTGAGATTTACATGCCTGGTGAGAGGTTGAGTGAAGAACTCGCAGAGTTAAATGTTTGTGCTGATAAAATCAAGCGATATGCGATTGAATATTTTGGTGGCGCTGTAGTGCAAATGATTTATGAAGAAATGTTTCCCTATTTAAGTTCAGAGCAAGTGGAAATTGTCGTCGAACGCGTGAGAGAAGATGTCGCCTTTATTTATCAAATTGATGATAATGTAGGGCACATTAAAAACTTTGTTAAGTATCTGACCGCAAATGATATTGTGAATAGGAAATTATCAGAAGTTGTTGAACCGGTTTTTAATTACGATCAAAAGAAACTCAAGGAAAATCTTGTCAAGTATCAAAACATGTTTGATCAATGTCTTGATGTTTATGTGAATTCTGCGGGCGAAGAGTTTAGCTACTTAGCAGTCAAAGATAAATTAACGTCAGGTCAAAAAGCTGGGCTTGATCAGTTGTCAATTGATTATGATTTTGGAAAAAAGTTTTTCCAAGCGGATTATTTAAAACAAATTGGTTATGAAAGTTTACTCTTTGATAAGGATTGGAAGTTTGATGCTCGGTTTAACAGTTGTTTAGTGAATTTTTTGGGCACCTTGCTCAAAGATTTAATCAAAGATACCGCTCTAGATTACGGAATTATGTTCGATCAAGCATTCCAAGATAAGATAAATCATATAATGAATGCTTGCATTGAAGAGAAAAACCTCAAGCTTTTTTCGTCAAAAACAATCGGTGCTGATTTTTTTATCATGAATCCCACATTTTCTTTAAATGATGTCACGAAGGCCTATCTTGGCAATGAGAATTCCTGTAAAGAGTTAGCGATTCAAGAAATTTCAGTCTATATCGAAAACTTTTTTATTGAAAAAGCCTCTGCTCATATGACGGCAGTCAGTAAACTTAACAATGAATTGATGGATGCTAACTCAATTCAAACAAAACAAGAATTACTCAAAAGCTTTATCGATTTAGGGATGCTCTACGGGCGGAATTTAGAACGCGGCCAAGATGCAGGTATGAAAAATGGATTAGGCCCACCCCAGCTTTTAGAATACTTTGATCGAGTGGCGGCTTTTATGGCCAATGGAGTGATTAAAGAAACAGAATTATTAACAAATGATATTCGCTCTTTAGAACAATCGGTCAAGGAAGCAGTAGCGCAAGGAAAATCTTTTTCTATCGATGAGGTGGTTAAATCATTAATAAAAAGTAAAAAAGAAAAAGACGATGTTAAAGCCTCGGGAGTGATCCTTAATTTGTTAAAGGCGAATTTTATTGCCGAGGGTAAAACAAAACACTCCGCTAGGACAGAGTTATTTTTAGATGAACTCTTTTTAGGCCTTTCTAAGCCAAGTTTATTTGATCGACTGTCGCTGAAGGTTTTGTTAGCTGGTAATCAAGAGTCCTCAGAAACGAGTACCTTAAAACTTGAAATGGGGGAAATCGAATCCTTAGCAAAAACCGTTCTTACCACCTTAGAAGCGATTGCTGATTATCAATCAGAATCTGACCTACAACCGATCAGTTCACAGGCAATTGTGTATTTAAATGAATTTTTCGCTCAGTTAGAAAAAGTTGCAGGAGAGCTAACTTATCCTGTTATCGTTAACGAGTTACAAAAAAGTAATCTTTTTAATCACGCCAAAGAGGCGATCATCGCCGATAGTGTTAAAAAAGGATTAACGTCATCTTTTACCAATTTATTTTATTCTCAATTAGACAGTGTTTTGGCCGATCATCAATTCTATCGTCCTACTTACGAAGGTATCTTTATTGAAGAAATTCTCAATGAAAAAGGCGAAAGAATCACCAAAGAATACAATGTGGATGAAGTCCTTAAACGGCTAGATCAAAAGTATCGTGATCAATTTTATGACTATTTGTCCGATCCCCTTTATAGTGCCAGTAAGGCGTATCAGTATTTAGCTTCGGTGAGCGGATTAAAAAGAAAACCTGATGATGATCAATATTATCCATTAAAGTCTAGGAACATAAATATTGATATTTATTTTATCAATAGATTAGAAATGAATAAAAAAGATGGCCAATTCACTCATCCATTTTTTCGAGGCTTAATGGATTTAAAAAAAGATCAAACATTTTTTGATCTCTTACCCACTAAAGAGATGAAACATCTTTTTAACCGGTTTCCCAATGATGAATTAGCAACAAAACTCTTAACTAGAAGGCTCATGACGGAGTTTCAAAAACCCAATAGTTGGCTTCTTAAACTAAATGACAATTCGGATGTGATTTATTATCTCAGACAAGCTGGTGGATTATCTATGCTTGATCTTAGTAAACCAAAAACCATCGCTCAAATGCGAGCAGATAAAAAACTTCATGAAAAAATTGATGAAAAGAACCATCAACAATTTTTACAATTTTGGTCAGTGGTGGGTGATGATAAAAACGTGAAGATGGTGGGAAGTCTTGCTCGCATAAAGTCCATCGTGGATCAGGCCACTTCACAAACGGTGATGGGTCCGTTGATTAATTCCGAGTTAGGAAAAAGGTTTTTTGCAGAGCAGATGAATCCAAAAATCGAAAAACTTTTATTGGATCCTGACTACGACTTTAATGACTTATCCCATGATCTAAACTCACCTGAGATGATGAATCCGTTAACCAACCTTTTAATATCTAATCGAAAAGGTGGAAGTTTAGTTGATTCTATTGCCCATTTATCGATGCAAGATACGATTTATGCTTTTGTCTATGATCATGCCCCTAGTGCAATGATATTTAATGGAAATTTTGAACTTAAGAGTATGTTTACTGAAGAGAACTGGGCCCAGATTAGTAAAAATGATAAAGAGAATTTTATCACTAACTATTTTGCGGATTATATTTTAAAACCTTCGATCAATAGTGAGGTTTTTGATGCTAAATCCAATATCAAAACATTGGGTAAGATTGTAGAAATTATTGTTGCCCAAGATGATGATTGGGATGATATTCAGTCTGAATATAAAGAATTAATGGATAAGAAAAACTAACTAGTCCTTAGTTCAATGGACTAAAACTCTGGTGCCGTATAAACATCAATCTCAGGATCAAATTGCTCTTTTAAAATCGATTTAATCGCTTGCAGTGTTCCAGCACTAGAGCTTGGACAAGTCCCACAAGCTCCCTGATATTTTATAATCAGAATATGATCTTCATAAGACAAACAAACGAGATCTCCGCCATCACCTTGCAATCCTGGACGAATGGTATGATCGAGAATTTCTTCAATTTGTTTTAACTCGGGACTTAACTTATTTCGTCTCTCGGCTTCCGGGTTAGGGTCATGATAATCGGGATTATGTTGGGGTAAATTGATCTGCAAAGAATTGATCGCTTGAGATTCAATTTCATCCCAGTCCGCATAACTAAACTTTGATAGTGTGATGACATTTTGAAAAAGATGAACTTGGTCCACTCCACGAATTTTAAATAATTCTAAAACTAATGGAACATGCTGACATTCATCAGGGCCACGATAACTGGATCTTCCTTCGGCCTTAACATCTTTTTCTAAGATAATTTTATAAGCGTTGGGATTAGGGGTAGGTTGAATAGACATTTGTAGGTCGTTAACCTGTTCCATATTCTGTATCTCCATAGTATTCATTGTTATCATTACTCCGTTTTAACGATTTCTTTTTTTCCATCCAGCATATTTTTTAATGTATGCCAAGCGAGCGAGGCGCATTTTACGCGGGCCGGGTATTTCCAGATGCCACTAAAAATCTGTAATTTCCCTAGAGCATGAGGCCCGCTAGAGGGATCGAGCTTACCGGTTAACAATTGATGAAATTGTTCAAAAATCAAAAGCGCCTCAGATTTATTTTTGCCCTTTAAAAAACTGGTCATCATAGAAGTTGAGGCCTTGGAAATGGCACAGCCTTGGCCCTCAAAACTTAAGGCGTCTATTTGATGGTCTTTATTCATTTTTAAATACAAATGGTAATGGTCACCACAAAGAGGATTATAACCTTCCAGGTGATGAGTGGGATTTTCCATAGTATGAAAATTTCGAGGATTGCGGTTATGATCCAGAATTACTTCTTGATAAAGTTGCATCATTTCAGCATTTAAACTCATTTAAAAAACTCCACTGTTTTTTTAAGTGATTGCACTAAGAGATCAATTTCCTTTTCGTTATTATAAAAACAAAACGACGCTCTTGTGGTGGCCGGAACTTTAAAAAATTCCATCACCGGTTGCGTACAGTGATGGCCAGTTCGAACCGCTATTCCATCTTGATCCGTGAAGGTCCCGATGTCATGGGGATGAATATTTTCCAACACAAAACTGATGATGGAGGCCTTTTTTTCCGCAGTCCCGATTATTCTCAGTCCTGGAACCGTTAACAACTGAGAGGTGGCATATTTTAACAACTCATCTTCGCGTTTTTGAATGGCGGCAAGACCAATATGATTAATATAGCGAATCGCCTCACCTAAACCTAAAACCCCAGCAATATTGGGAGTCCCGGCCTCAAATTTGTCGGGCAAGGGGGCATAAGTAGTTTTAGCAAAAGTAACTGACTCAATCATGGCACCTCCACCTTGGTAAGGTGGCATTTGTTCTAACCATGCTTTTTTTCCGTATAAAACGCCAATTCCCGTTGGCCCAAACATTTTGTGTCCCGAGAAAACTAAAAAGTCGCAATCGAGATCTTGCACATCGGTTTTAAAATGAGCGATGGACTGAGCGGCGTCCACCACCACCTTGGCCTTCATTTTATGCGCCATCGAGATCATTTGTTTGATGGGATTGATGGTTCCTAAACTATTTGAAACATGCACTACCACTACTAATTTCGTTTTTGCGGTTAATAATTGGGCATATTGGTCGATGAGTAATTCCCCTTTTTCGTTCATGGGAATCACTTTTAAAATCGCTTTTTTTCGCTCGCATAAAAACTGCCAAGGAACAATATTAGAATGGTGTTCCATTGCACTGATCAGAATTTCATCCCCAGCATTGATATAAGCATCACCAAAAGATGAGGCCAATAAATTAAGTGAGTCGGTCGTACCTTTGGTAAAAATAATTTCACTACGATCATGAGCATGAATAAAATTTTGCACCAATTCGCGTGCCTCTTCATACTTGATCGTGGCCATCTGAGAAAGATGATGAACTCCCCGATGGACGGTGGCGGTTTCATCGCGGTTATAACGATTGATTTCTTCCACCACTTGGATCGGTTTTAGAGTGGTAGCAGCATTATCAAAATAGACCAAGGGTAACCCATGCACCACTTGGTTAAGTGTTTTAAAGTCATTCCGGTATTGATGAATTGAATCGTTTATATGACTTACCATGAGATGGTATTTCCTTTAAGGGCCAAATAATGATTGGTTAAAAAATGACAAGCTTCTTTAATTTGTGCGTTTTCCAGTGACATAAAAATATCAAGAGCAAAACCATGGGCCATCATTGTTTGCGCCCGCTGGACTGGAATACCGCGACTTTGGAGATAAAAAATTTGATCTTCGTCAAGTTGCCCGATGGTGGCACCATGGGTGCATTTGACATCATTATTATCGATCAGAAGAATTGGTTCACTGATCATTTTACAACGATCTCCCATCATGAGACTTTTATTTAACTGCTCAGAATGTGATTCACTGGCCCCTTTCGCCACTGCCACGGATCCTTGAAAACTGGCCTTGGATTCATCCCATAAAACATTTTTAAAAAGTTGGGAAGAAAAGGTTTGGGGTTTTAAATGATTGATGATGGTTTTAAGATTTGATCTTTCATGAGATCGAGTGAGTGTCAGCCCAAACAAATCCGCCTTGGCCCCTTCACCTTTAAGATCAATTTTTAAAGACTTTTCACAGTCATGGGTAGTTAAGTTAAAACATTTTAGCTGAGCGTTTTCCATCAAAGAAAATTGATGAAGATAATTTTGTTGTTGTCCTAAATCCCATAACATGTAAGTGAGGGAAGAATCTTTTTCTAAAAAGAGGTGAAATTCTTTTTGGCCATCTTCCATCATGGTTTGATTAACAATGACAATCGTCACTTGGATTTGTGGTGGTAAATGAATATGCCACTTCGCTTGGCAATTTACTTTATTTCCTACAGCAGCAGTTGCATTCTCAGCAAAAAAAATAAATGGTTTTTGTGTACTTTTTTTAATGGTGAAATCAATTTTCTGCTGATCTTTGGAAAACTTAAAATCAAAAACATCATTGGATGAATCTACCAGATTGAGGGTAATAAAATGATCGCCTAACTGCTGAAAAAATCCCGTTAACTCATTTGCTGATTTTTGCCAGGGTCTTGCCGCCGGTGAATAAGTTTCATTCGATCTAATCATGAGTTCATTCCTAAGCCGCTGCTAGAGTCTGTCTCACTAACTGGTAACAGCCAGTCGTAACCTTTCGCCTCTAATTCTAAGGCCAATTCTTTTGGACCGGTTTTAATAATTTGGCCATTGGCCATCACATGGACAAAATCAGGCACAATGTAATCAAGTAAACGTTGATAATGAGTAACTAAAACCACGGCATTAAATCGGTTGCGAAGGGTATTAACTCCTTTGGCAACAATTTTAAGAGCATCGATATCGAGGCCGGAATCAGTTTCGTCTAACAAGGCCAAACGTGGATTAAGCACGGCCATTTGGAGGATTTCATTTTTTTTCTTTTCGCCACCAGAAAAACCTTCATTAACGGGACGATGAATAAAGCTTTCAGGCATTTCTAAGAGTTTTATTTTTTCTTTTAAAAATATTTCAAAATCGTAGGGATCCATCGTGTCCGCCCCTTGTGCCAGACAAACTTCGTTAAAGGCCTCACGTAAAAAAGTGGAGTTGGGAATACCTGGAAGTTCTACCGGGTATTGAAACCCTAAAAAAATGCCGGCCTTGGCGCGTTCATTGGGTTCTAAGTCTAAGAGGTTGATGGTTTTTTGATTATGGATAAATTCAATACTTCCTGCCGTCACTTCATAGTGAGGATGGCCAGCGATGATTTTCGCTAAAGTTGATTTCCCGCTGCCATTGGGTCCCATGATGGCGTGAATTTCACCAGCTTTAACCGATAAATTGATGCCCTTTAAAATAGGATTGCCATCGACCGAAGCATGCAGATTTGTAATTTTAATCATAACCTAGTTTCCTTTTATTTATCCAACGGAGTTTTCTAATTTCATTTCTAAAAGTTTGACCGCTTCAACTGAAAATTCCAAAGGTAGTGTTTTAAAAACTTCTTTGCAAAAACCATTAATTAACAAACTAATGCATTTTTCGCGATTCAGTCCACGCGATTCTAAATAAAAAAGTTGATCCTCACTGATTTTAGAAGTCGAGGCCTCATGCTCCACCACTGAGTCGGAGTTTTTCACGTCGATCACCGGAAAAGTATTCGCGTGACATTGATCTCCAATCAGCATGGAATCACATTGAGTATAATTTTTTGCACCCTTAGCACTGGGATTTATTTGGACTAATCCGCGATAGGAGTTCACCGACTCTTCCGCTGAAATTCCTTTAGAAATAATGGTACTTTTTGTTCTTTTTCCCACATGAATCATTTTGGTGCCGGTATCGGCCTGCATTTTGTTATTGGTCACTGCCACACTATAAAAAGCTCCTTCAGATTCATCACCTAAGAGTAAACATGAAGGATATTTCCAGGTGATGGCCGATCCGGCTTCCACTTGCGTCCAAGAAATTCGTGAACGATAACCTAAACACTTTCCGCGTTTAGTAACAAAATTATAAATTCCGCCTAAACCATTTCGATCGCCGGCGTACCAATTTTGCACGGTTGAGTACTTTATTTCCGCTCGATCAAGGGCCACGAGCTCGACAATCGCTGCATGCAATTGATTTTCATCACGCATCGGGGCGGTACAACCTTCGAGGTAATTAACAAAACTATCATCATCAGCAATGACTAAGGTTCTTTCAAATTGTCCGGTATCTTTGGCGTTAATGCGAAAATAGGTGGAGAGATCCAACGGGCAGGTAACACCTTTCGGGATATAAACAAATGAACCATCGGAAAAAACTGCAGAATTAAGAGCAGCATAAAAATTATCGGTGACCGGAACAACCGTTCCTAAGTATTTTTTTACTAAGTCGGGATATTTTTGAACTGCTTCCGAAATTGAACAAAAAATAACTCCCACTTTTTCTAATTCTTCCTGATGAGTCGTCCCCACCGAAACGCTATCAAAAACCGCATCGACCGCCACTCCAGTTAAACGTTTTTGTTCTTGAAGAGGGATTCCCAGTTTTTCAAAAGTTTTGATCAGTTCAGGATCGACTTCTTTCAGATCCTTTGGTGATTGTCCTTCAGGTTTTTTAGGAGCTGCATAATAATACAGATCTTCGTAATCAATTTTAGGAAATGTTAAATGTTGCCATGTTGGATGCTCCATTTTTTGCCACAATCGAAAGGCCTTGAGACGAAACTCTAACATCCAATCGGGTTCGTTTTTTTTAGCAGAAATCATCTGCACGATATTTTCATTTAGCCCTTTGGGAAATTCTTCTGTTTCAATATCGGTGATAAATCCATATTTATAGGATGAATCGGGATCATGATTATTGATTCTCATAATTTTTTTGCTCCCAGTAACAAATCGGCCAGAGAAAGTTCTTGTAAAAAAGACTTAATTTTTTTATCCAGTAAAATAAGTGGAGTGACAATATTGCAATAAGGAAGTTGAGCACAATCCTTATTTTCGACTAAACAATCCACGACGCTACTCTTGCCTTCGACCATCTCATCCAAATCAGCAAAAGAAATATCGGCCAAGGATTTTTTTAAAAAATAACCACCTTGAACACCTTGTTCGGAATCAAGGATTTTGTGTCCGTGCAGTTTTTGTAATATTTTTGCGGTGGTATCAAAGGGGATTTGATATTCAGAGGCAATTTCTCTGGCGGTGGATTTTTCCCCTGGTTTTTTGCTCGCCATATGTTTCAAGGCGATGAGTGAATACTCCACCTTACGATTGATCTTAATCATAAAAAAATTTCTCAAAGATTATTTAAGGATGTTTTAACCTAAAAATAGAAATAAGGCAAATTTTAACCTATATTCAGCTAAACAGGACAAAATTGGCCTAATAAATGTTTTATAACCGACTACTGAACCTTAAATTGGCGAGAAAATTCCTCTAAAAAGAGGGCATCATTTTCTAGATTTGAAAGTCGATAATAAGCCGCCAGATCTAAGATTCTGGTACTCTCAGTGGCAGTTAACTCAGAAAGTTGATTAATCATGGATTGTGATTCAACTAAGCGATTCATCTTTAACTGGGCGATGGTTGAAAGTCTTAAGGCCTCAGCTAACAGGTAACTCGATTGAAAATTTTGGGCCAATGAATTTATCGCCTTTTCATATTCACCCAACTCCAAGTAGTACTGACCTAACAATAGATCAAAATAAGGTCCACAATCATTTTTTAGTTTGGCAGCACGAGAGAGAAGATCATTTTCATTAATTTTATCGGCCGATTTGGGATCAATATTGAGATTAATCAGGGTTTCATAACAAAAAGTGGTGTCATCTTTTAACGAAGCAGTCGTTTCCGCCAAAAGTTTTTGCGCCTCGATCCAATTTTTACTAATTAAATGTATTTGCAACATCGAATTGAGCGAGTAGGTGTCTGGATTTTTCTTCATCGCCAGATTGAAGTAATAAAGTGCGCTGTGGTAGCGCTCTAGATTTTTAGTGGTTTCACCTAAATACTGGTAATCTTCTTCCGCTTGTTTTTGACGTTCAAAGTGGGCAAATTTTTGATAAAGCTTTTCGGTTTTTTGATAACTCAAATAGTGATTGATAATATTTTTATTAAAAGAATCTAAGGCCACCTTGTCTTCTTTTAAAGGACCTAGCAGAGTGCCAAAATTTCCTTTAAAACTTACATGAAAAAAGTTATCGACCCCTTGTTGAGCTTCATTATTATAATAAAGTTTTGATTGCCTTACTTCAGCGTAGGCATTGTCGTCAGTGTTGATCACCGCGGATTCAATCAATGGCCAAACGTCTTCTCTGGTGAAGGCAAAATTTGAAAAAAAACCTTCTTTCGATTCAATCGGTACCATTTGTAAAACATTTTTCCAGCGCTGGCCGCGTTTGAGTTTTTCAAACTGCTCATGGTTAAATTGCAGAGGTGAAGATGACCCAAGCATGATCAGTTCGTCGTCGACGGAATCGGTGAAAACTGCACCATGAGGAAAGACTTCATAAAAAGATTTTAAAATACTTTTTAAGACAGTTTCATCCATATTGTAGAGATTGAGCCATTGAGCAAAAATTCCCTTTTGGTTAAGATTATTTTTAACAATTTTAAAAAAATCGATGGTAAAAAGATTCGCGACCCCAGTCAGCCAACTATGACTTGGTTGAGAGACGACAAAATCATACTGTTGATCTTGCATAGAGTTTAATGAATAACGAGCATCTTCAATTTCAAGCTTGAGATTTTTACGTCTTAAAACGGGATTGGCCCCTTGATAGACATAATCAGCTGCTTCTAAAATTCCTTTTTCAAGTTCAACCACATGAACCATGGGAATTTGTAGATTAGTTAAAAGATCGACGGTGTAGCCTCCTCCATATCCTACGATATAGGCCTTTTGCGGTCGATCGCTAAAAAGATAAGGTAGTAAACCTAACAACGCTTCATATTTGGGTAACACTTCCAGGGCATTTTGAAAGTAAACAGATTCATTGAGCCCATTGGTTTTAAGTCTTAAAATTTCTTGATAATTTTGCCCGTCATTTTTGTCATTACTCAAACTGATAATCGCCGTTTCACCCTCGCGGATCATTTTAAAATCTTCGTTTTCTTTTGAGAGCGCTTTTTTAACATCGGCAAAACTAGCAAAACTGTGACGGTAATTAAAATAAGCTGCTTTAATCACTTGATGAAAACGCACACTAGGGGCAAAGAGCATAATCAAAACTAAAACGACGGTCACTGCCGAATAATTTTTATTTAACTTGAGAGATTGCCAAAATGAGCTGGGCCCATCTTCTCTTAATCCCCAAACAATCATGACCACTAAACTAACTATCAAAAAAAGCACCGCCATTAATATGGCGGCGGCAGAACCCCAAAGCGGTAGAATGATAATGCCCGTGATATAGGAGCCTAAAATTGACCCACAAGTATTAATCGAATACGCTAGACCGACTTGCCACGAGGCCTTTTTTCCATCGACAGTTAAGGTGCTAATTGCCAGCGGAAGCAAGGATCCAAAAATGATGGTTGGCAATGTTAATATCATGGTTGCCGCAATCGCCTTAACTGTTAATTGTCCAAGCTCGAAATTAAACATTTTAGAAACAAAAAAGGCGATGTAGGCCAGTTCATCTAACAAATAACTAGTCGCCATGACACTTAAAACATTTACCACTATTAACTGGGTCAAAAAGCGATACTTATTTTTCAAGCGATCAATAAAGACAGCAAGTATAAAAGAACCAATCGCCATTCCAAAAAGATAAATCGCCAAAATTAATCCTAAACCATAAATATTAGTGCCAAAAAAGACTCCCAAATATTTATTCCACACCACTTGGGCGGTGAGAGAGGCCATCCCACTGGCACCACAGGCGATTAAAATCGCTTTTGACTGGGTTGGCATTTTAACTTTGATAGAAATCGTTTTTTCTTCTGGGGATAAGGTCTTTTGAAGATCTTCATTCTCATTTTCATTCTCAGTGGTTTCTTTCGCTAAAATTAACTGGTGAATAATAACTGCCGCCACCATGATGGCAAAATTAACTATCGCCATGGCAGTGTTGGCCTTAGAAATCCCCCATAAAGGAATAAGATGAAATCCCGATATAAATGCACCAATCGCCGCACCAAAAGTGTTGATCCCATAAAGAAGTGAAATAATTTTTCCGGTATTTTTTTTGTTACTTTGTAACTCTCGTCGAGAAAACAACTGAACGAGAATCGGAAGTGATGCTCCCATACCCAAGGTAGGAGGTAACAAAAATAAAAAGACTAATCCAAACTTGATCATCAAGAAAAATGCTGAATCAGGAGTTACACTTAATAAATCGCAAACAGTTGAAAGAATCGTTTGAAAATTCAATAGTCCTTTGATCAGAAAAAAACTATACAGGCCAATCAGACCTTCTATCACCCCATAAAAAACTAAAGGTCTGTTAATCTTCTCAATATATTTACCGGCAAAAAAGCTACCTAAACTAAGCCCAAAAAAGAAAATAGAGAGAACCAAACTCATCGATGCAGAGGTGGATCCAACTCCCAAGGCAATGACTCGAATCCAAAGAACTTCATAAACTAGACTGGTCAGTCCAGATAAAATAAAGAGCAAAGCAATCGGCAAAAGTTTAGATATTTTCATATAAGCTTCTGTACCTCAATTTAAGGTCAAACAATTTTTAAAATGATGAGAGATGAAAATGAATTCACCCAACTTAAGGTTTTGCTTAAGGTTATGAAAGTAAAGCCCTTTCGGGCCTTACTTTCAAGAGATGGTGTAATTTCTTACTGATAAAATTTTACAATTGTGCAGGATTATCAAAGGCCATTCCCATAGGCATAGGAACCGGTCTTGGAGGCATTGGTCCCGGACCCGGTGCTGGAGCTGGCATTGGTCTTGGCGGCAACGGCATTGGTGCTGGGGCCGGAGCTGGATCTGGCATCGGTCTTGGTGGCAACGGCATTGGTGCTGGAGCTGGACCCGGTGCTGGTGATGGCATCGGTCTTGGCGGCAACGGCATTGGTGCTGGAGCTGGACCAGGTGCTGGTGCTGGATCTGGCATCGGTCTTGGCGGCAACGGCATTGGTGCTGGAGCTGGACCAGGTGCTGGTGCTGGATCTGGCATCGGTCTTGGTGGCAACGGCATTGGTGCTGGAGCTGGACCAGGTGCTGGTGCTGGATCTGGCATCGGTCTTGGTGGCAACGGCATTGGCCCTGGTCCTGGCATCGGCCCTGGTCCTGGCATCGGCCCTGGTCCTGGTATCGGCCCTGGTCCTGGCATCGGCCCTGGTCCTGGCATCGGCCCTGGTCCTGGCATCGGCCCTGGTCCTGGCATTGGCCCTGGTCCTGGCATCGGCCCTGGTCCTGGCATCGGTCCTGGTCCTGGCATCGGTCCTGGTCCTGGCATCGGTCCGGGTCCTGGCATCGGTCCGGGAAATGGCATCGGCATTGGAGCTGGCCCTGGTCCTGGATTTGGCAATGGCATTGGAGTTGGTCTCATCGGCATAGGAAACGGCATTGGATATGTAGGCGGCACCGGAATTGGGCGCATTGGCCATGGCATCGGCTTCCAAGGAACTGGAACTGGTTTGTAGTGAGGAACACAACCGCCATAGTTAGGAGAGTAGTGTGATCCAGGTCCGCATAATTTATTTTTATGATATTGGCCATGGTACCAGTTATTGTTGTTCCAAACACACTGGCCTAAAACCCAAGACCAACTTTGGCCAACTCCACAATAACCATTTTGATGATTGGCAATACATCCACCATGGTAAGCACTGTAATGAGTGCCTGGCGAACAGTAATTATACCATTGAGTGGGCCGACAAGTGAGATCTAAACCACCCCACCAACTCCAACCAACTTTACAACCAGAGTAGCTTGGTAAACAGCTTCCAGAATAATGATCATAGTATGTACCTGAGTAACATTTTTTAGCACCCCACCATACACATTTGTCTATGACCCATGAATACTTCGTTCCCACCGGGCAAAAATTGGCATTTGGTCGGCAACGGTTACTCCAAGGATCAAAGGTCCAGTTAAAAGGACATCGCTGATAAGTGTTTTTAATACATTCATAAGTGAAATGATCGTAACTATATCCAACTGGACAATAATTATAAGGATGAGATGGATAATTAACACAGCGATTTAACTGGTTATCGTAAAACTGACCAGCAGGACAAAATTTTCCTGAGTTTGGTTTACAAAATCCATGGAGATCATCGTAATAATATCCAGGAGCACAAGCATAGTCGTTATTGTTTTCTTCTAATACAGTAACTTCAAATTGTTTAAAAGTTTGATTTCCCCATTCATCTGTCGCACTCACGACAAACTGATTTGAACCAGTTTCGATAGGGTAACCAGAAATAGAGAATGAATTTTCATAAACATCAGTGCGAACTTCAAGCCCTAAGGGAGCATTTCCCGAAACTAACTCACCATTAAAAAAAGTGCTATTAGACGGTAATCCTACCTCGATGGTTTCATCATAATACTGTTGTAATCTTGCTACTTTTAACTCGCGAAAATCGTTGAATTGATAATGATCTATTTGCTCGCTATTTTCAGAATATAAACAGAATCGTTCGGCGGTTGATCGCTCGCCACTATTATCATAAACAGTTGCTCTTAAAACAAAACACCAAGAACCAACAAAGGCCGGAGTTCCAAACAAAGTCGCATAAGCGCTTGAACCGTTTGCTAGATCGAGACCCGCTGGTAGATCATCTTGATGAATATCCCAATCCACTCTTGCCGAAGAAAGAGCTCCTCGAAGTGAAAATTCCAATTCAGAATATTCACCATACTTAACAACTAGGTCATCTGCTTGACTAACAATTTGCAGTTGACGGTCTAAAGTGTCGTTGTCGTAATCTGAATCTCCCCATTGGGCGAAGGCCGGAGCAATAATCAGACTACAACACAGAAATGTTAGCATCCACCAGTAATTCCAAATGCGTTTTTTCATATTCCCTCTCTGTGGTTGTGAGTATTCAAGTTCTTCATAAACTTTTCGGTTACTTAATTTTGATTATTAGATGGTTAAAAAGGATGCAGCAATGAGCATTAATGTTAAGGAGCATAAAAAACGATCAATGTAAGAAAATGCTTAATTTCTTACGTATGGTGACGAAAAAAAATGTAAGTCGCTCCTACCTAAAGTGTCAGTTTGACCTAATGAGTTTAAAACAAAAGCTTTAAAATAATGAAATGTGCTAACATTTTTCGCATGAATTAAAGGATAAGACGAATATTGACTTGATGCGCCGTGAAAATTCTTTTCGCGTTTGTAAAAAAAATTTTTAACAACTAAAAACAAGGTCCAGCAGATAAAACTTCTGGACTGCTGTCGGCTTTAAATTTTTCAAAATTTGCCTTAAATAGTTTTGCCAAATGTTTTGCTTTTTCTTCATAACTTTCACCATTGGCCCAAGCGTACTTTGGCCAAAGTAGTTTTTCTGAAAGATCGCCGCAGGTTTTTGGTACCCGCAAACCAAAAATCGCATCGGTTCTAAACTCAGCTTTAAGTATAAGTCCGCTGTGGATCGAATCGATAATAGTGCGAGTATGTTTTAAGGAAATTCTTTTTCCCACTCCTGGTCCACCACCAGTCCAACCAGTGTTGACCAACCAAACATTTACTTTTTCTTTTTTAATTTTTTGCGCCAAAAGTGACGCGTATTTGGCGGGAGACCAAACCATAAACGCCGCTCCAAAACAAGCCGAGAAGGTGGTTTGTGGTTCTTTAACGCCCATTTCGGTGCCGGCCACTTTCGCGGTATAGCCACTGATAAAATGATACATCGCCTGTTCAGGGGAGAGTTGACTAATAGGCGGTAAAACACCAAAAGCATCACACGTTAAAAAGATAATATTGGTAGGCTTCGGGCCGATCGCGGGCAAGCGAATACTTTCCATATATTCTAACGGATAACTACAACGGGTATTTTCAGTGATAGAGGAATCATTGTAGTCGACGGCACCATTTTGAGGATTGACCACAACATTTTCCAGCACGGATCCATATCTAATCGCTCGATAAATTTCCGGTTCTTTATCTTCAGAGAGATTAATGCACTTGGCATAACAACCACCTTCAATATTAAAAATGCTTTGATCTGCCCAACAATGTTCATCATCGCCAATCAGTAATCGCTGGGGGTCTGCTGAAAGAGTGGTTTTTCCTGTACCAGAAAGACCAAAAAAAAGAGTTAGGTCGTGATTGGTTTTGCCGACATTCGCAGAACAATGCATCGATAACAGTCCACGATCGGGCATCAGAAAATTCATGATGGTAAAGACACCTTTTTTCATTTCTCCGGCATACTGAGTTCCTAGAATAACCATTTCATGAGTTTGAAAATTCACACTCACACTCGTGGGCGAAGAAACTTGTGGAATAGACTGATCAGCAAACGTTTCGCCGGCATTAAAAATGACAAAATCAACTTTAGTAAAATCCTTTAACTCATTTTCTGATGGTTTGATCAGCATGTTCTTCATAAATAAGGCGTGATAAGCACGAGTGGTAATGACTCGCACTTTAAGTCGGTAAAGAGGATCCCAACCAGCAAAACCATCGATGACAAATAAAGTTTCTCTAGTATTTAAGTACTCAATCGCATCTTTTCTTAACAACGAATAGCTTTCTGGAGAAAGAGGCTTATTCACTTCTCCCCAGGAAATTTTCTCATTGATTCCTTGCGGATTTTTCGGGTCTTTGACAATTCTTTTATCGTTTGGGCTTCGGCCGGTTTTTTCACCAGATCTCACCGCCAAAGCCTTTTTGTCCGTAACCATGGTTCCAGCTTCGAATTTCAAAGCATGTTCATAGAGTTCTGAAATGCCAGAATTTCTTTGTACATTTTTTACTAAGATTCCGTATTCTTTAAGCAATAAAGAGATATCCATAACCCAAAGACCTCAGATTTTTTTGGGGATCCTAACCCAAATGATGCACGAACACTATCCGAAGATAGAGAATTTACATTTCATCGGGAACCGAGATTCCAAGTAGTGATAATCCTTTGGTCATGGTGATCAAGACCGCCTTGGATAAACGTAAACGAGTGTATTTTGAAGAACCTTCTGCCGCTTGGCCGATGGGGCATTCGGCATAGAATTTGTTAAAAAGTTTTCCCAGCGAGAAGAGATATTGGCAAAGATAACTAGGTTTAAACTCTCTTTGCACCCGATTGATGACTTTATTGAAATCTAAGAGATGACAAAAAATTTCTTTCTCCACTTCTTTTGCATAACTGTTTTGGTCGAGCGCCGTTCTTTTTGACAGTTCGGCATCATACTTTTTTAATAATCGATTGATCCGAGCGCAGACATATTGGAGATAGGGTCCAGAATCCCCATCAAGTTTTAGCCATTCGTTCATATCAAAAACAATTTTTTTGGCCGGATCAGGTTTCAGCATGCCATAACAGATCGCGGCTTTAGCAATTTGGGCGGCGGTAGATTTTTTAAGGAGAAGTGGCCAATCAGCATGATTTTTTTCTAAATAGTCATCCAATATTTTTTGTTCCATTTGCAGGATTAACTGGTCTGCTAAAATAAAATTTCCCAAGCGAGAGCTCATCGCACCCGTCGGAAGTTCCACCATCTCATAGGCGAGGTGAAAGCACTGATGAGCATGTGGAAAACCAGCTTTTTCTAAAATTTTAAAAATTTGTTTAAAATGCTGTGATTGTCGATTGTCGACGATGTAAATGTTTTTTTGGATTTTGTGATCAATAAACTTTTGCCGAGCGAGCTCCAGGTCTTTAGTCGCATAAAGTCCGTTGCCATCACTTTTGACGACTAAACAAAAACCCAAACCTTCGGCCGAAAGATCTGCCCCAATTGCCCCTTGGTCTTTGATTAAAACACCTTGACGGAGGAGCTCTTGAGCATAAACCAAAGAAGGAGAGTCCACATCAGATTCAAAATACCATTGGTCAAAATTGATTCCGAGCCATTGATAAGTATTTTTCATGAGAGTCAGCGACCACTCTCTCGTTTCTTTCCATAGCTGGTAATAGTCGCCAGATTTTTTTTCTAACTGAGCTAAAACCAGCGTTAATTCTTGTTGAGCTATTGGAAGTTTAGGATCTTTATTCTTTTCCCATTCTGTTAATAGATTATTTGATTTTGAATACATTTTTCCAATCCAACTTCCTCGCATTTCAGGAGATAAGGGAACCGGCTCTTGATTGATGTTTTTGTAATACCAAAGAACTTTCGCTACATGAGTTCCTGCATCCCCAGGGAAAGTAGCGGCAATAACCTCAAAATTTAAATAACGAAAAATGGCGACTAAGCTAAGACCTAAACAGGCATTTCTTAAATGTCCCACATGTAATTCTTTGTGCGTGTTGGGTTGAGAGTATTCAATCATCGTTTTTTCGGTATGTTCGATTTTGTCTTCTTGAAAAAAACTATGTGTTTGAATAATGGATTCGATCAGGCCATCAATAACAGTAGGTTTAATAAAAAAATTAAGATACGGCCCGGCGATTTTAACCGACTGGGCAACGTCAGCGTCCTCGATCGCTATTTGTTCGGCCAATAGTTTTGCCAGCTCTGCCGGAGAACGTTTAAAAACTTTAGCGGCTTCAAAACAAGGAAAACTCAGATGGCCCATGGTAATATTAGGAGGAGAAATTAACTGATCATAAATTTTATCTTCACTAAAAGGATGTTCAGCGCTGATTTTACTTAATTCATTTTTAATTTTCTTGGCCAAAGAAAACTTTAAAGGATTTTTTTTATTCATGTTAACCAAGCTCATAAAAAAGAGTTTGATGAGGACCGACACTGGGGATTTCAAAAAACTCGGGAGTTAAAATGCCAAAACCGATAGAGAGATAAAAGTCTACCGCTTTTTCTCGAGCGTGACACCATAGATGAGTGGTCTTTTGATCTCTTAAATAGACCAATGATTGTTGGATTAATTTTTTGCCCAAACCTTGACCTTGGTATTGTGGATGCGTGGCCATGCCTCTCAACCGATACTGTTTTAAGCTGATGATCAGAGGATGCTCTTCGGGCATAAAACTGGCGATACCAAGGAGCTGTTCTTGGTGCCACAGGCCCAAATGAAAACTTAACTTTTCTCGGTCGCCAGCAAATTCACAAGCACTTAGGGGTAAACCAGGACGTAAAACCAAGGATCTTAAAGGATATGTCTGTTCAACTGAAATTTTGTCTATGCGAAGATTGTTTAGTTGAGTTGTCATCATAATGAGCTCACTCTAAAAATTTTCTCCATGGCGATCTGAGAAGCAGTTGAGGAGAAAACACTGAGAATTGAATCTAAAAAACCGGTGTGAGGACCTACCCAAGAGGCGGTGGTGTAAAAAGCGCAACGGTTTTGGAATTCAAAAACATGAATCTTCCCTTTAAGATTGGGTAAAAATCCAGTGGGAAAAACATAAGGATAAGTGCCGGCTTCTTTAATTCTTGGAATCTGAAAAGAAACCGAAAGGGCGATCGGAAAAAGCGAATGTTCAACTCCCAGGTAAATTTGTTGCGTCTTTTCGTCGTAGTTACTTTCTTTGACAAAATCAATAAGGTTTTTAAAGTTTTCATACTGAGAGATGACTCGCAAAGCATGAGTGCAATTCAACGGGTGCAATCCCAGAATCTTAAATTCTAAACTTTGTTGTTTGCCGATAGGAGGAAAAGTATTTTCAGAGCTTTGCTGATCAGAGGTAAATGAATTGACTTCACAATGGGAAAAGACTTTTCCTTTGATCACTTGATTTTTAGTTTCGTCGGATAAAGAGACATCTTCCCAGCGAATAGGCGAGCTATTTTCCATCAAGGTTGCCGCCATCGAAAAAGAAATTGTCTGGACAAAAAGCATGAATAATTTAAACATGTTATTTTCTCGTGATCCTTTTTTACCTCTTGTGGGTATAATGAATTAAATTGATCATATCAAAAACTTGAAGAAGGTGGGCCCATTTATGCAAATAGAAACGGTAAAACGCAAGGGCAAAACCGTAGATGCAGTTATTGAAAGTAAAGATCAGCGCTGGCATTGTCGCAATCGAGTGACTTTAGTGTTTGGTTCCAACGACCCAGAGGAGTTAGAGACTTATATTTATAAAGATAAATCATTAGAGTTTAAAACCGTCCAATTTCATCAAGCAAAATCCAAGGCGGTGGAAGAAATTCTGGACAACTGCATCGATGAATTTTACCGCGGGCACGTTACCGAGATTCGAGCTGAATTGTCTGCCGATAAAAAAACAGTCACGATTACCGACAATGGCATTGGTATGCCATTGGATAAAATTGAGCAAGTTTACACAGAATTTAGAACCGGTTCAAAATTTAAAGATGAGGAAGTGGATGAAAAGGGCTACCTCCATCGAACCCTTGGCCAAAATGGTTTGGGGGCCTCGGCTACTTGTTTGACCAGTGATTTATTTGAGGTAACGGTTAAACATTACAATTCCAAAAAAGAGCAAAATTTTAAATTTATCGATGGGGCCTTAAAAGTTGAAAAATCCAAAGTGAAGGGATTTAAAGGGCCATCAGGCGTTTCTGTCAGCGTTACTCTGAGTGAAGAAGTTTATAAAGATAATGTGATCGATCCCGTTTTACTTAAAAAACGAATTATTGATTTGGCCTACAATAATCCTGGGCTCATTTTTTATTTAGGAAAAGAAAAGTTTGTTTATAAAAAAGGCCTCTTTGAGTTGGCGCAAAGAATTAGTCCCAAGTTTTCTTCAGAGATTGGCGTTGATCACTACTCTTTTGAAATACAACTCAAAGGGACGGGAAAACGCAAAAAGGCCAAGGGAAAAATTGATCTTTCGGTTTCGGTTGTTTTAGATGCAAATTCTGATGATCGCGAACGATTTATTAGTTTTGTCAATTCCACTCCCACCTTTGATGGTGGATTTCATCAAGATCGCTTTAAAAGATTTTTTATTAATATGATCAAAGAAAAATTAGATCGAACCGCCAAAAAAGAGAAAGTTTTAGTCAATGATAATGACGTCTTGGCCGGTACGACCTTTGTTCTTGGCGTGACCATGCCTAATCCTCGATTTGAATCTCAAACCAAAAGAAAATTAGTGCGCGATTTAGATCTAGAAAAATCCATTGAAAAGTTCATGAATAAACACATGCTCAATTGGATCAAAAATCATGCCGATTATTTGGAAGTGGTTTTAGAGAGAGCGAAAAATCGCGTAAAATTTCAGGCCCTTAAAGATGCTTCGAAGTTAGGAAAAAAACAAAAAAGACAAAGAGTTGAAAAATTGCTCGATGCCAATGAAAGAAAAGATCGTAGCCTTTGTTCTCTCTTTATTTGCGAAGGTGATTCAGCGATCGGTGGATTGCGATCTTCGCGAGATAAATTGTTACATGGTGGAATTGCCTTAAAGGGAAAACCCATGAATGTCCTTCAGGCGACCATTCCTGACGTCCTTAAAAATCAAGAATTTTTAGATATTATGGCCTCGATCAATTTAACTCTTGGTCAGCCGGTCGATTTTGAAAATTTAAGATACCAAAAGATTGTATTTTTGGCGGATTCGGATGTTGACGGTGGCCATATTAACACCTTGTTAACTAATTTCTTTTTTAAGTTTTGGCCGGAACTTTTTGAACGAGGTTGTATTCAAATTGCCAAGGCACCATTGTTTGAAGTGGTGACCGAAAAAGGAGTGCAGTTTGCGGAAACACCTCATGAGCTGGAAAAAATAAAAAAATCTCATAAGGTTAAAGAGGTGATGAGAAATAAAGGTTTGGGTGAAATGAGTCCAGAAGCATGGAAATATGTTATGCAAAGAACCAAACACACTATTATTGAAGTAAAAAATAAAAAAGATGCCGGCCATGTTTTGGAAATATGTTTTGGCAAAGAAACTCAACATCGAAAAGAGTTATTGATGGATGAAGAGATGACCAGTGGCAAGTCCAAGGCCAAACGACATACTCATAAATAAGAAACGGTAATAAAAGGAAGATCAATCGCATGCAAGATACTTACCTCCATAATTTAGCTTCTATACCGCTAACTGAAATCGTCAAAGAAGAGTATCGCAACTATCAAATATATACGTTGATGGATCGAGCGATTCCCTATTTAGAAGATGGGCTAAAACCTGTTCAGCGTCGAATCCTTTACATGCTGTGGAAAAATCAAAGTAAAGGATTAATGAAGGTATCTTCTGCCACGGGATTGATCTTAACTCTTCATCCCCATGGTCCTGCTTCGATTGAAGCTTCAATTGTCAATTTGGCGCAAGATTATACCTTCTCGAATAATTATCCATTAATCGATAAAAAAGGATACTTTGGCGAGCGAATGGAGAATATGGCGGCCGCCTCCAGATATATAGAGTGTAAATTAGGAAAGGTCGCCGATCTCATTTTATTTGATGATATGAACCAAGTGGAGATGGTGCCAAATTACGACGAACGTTCGGTGGAACCAAGTCATTTGTTACCCAAATTGCCCATTATGCTGTTAAATGGCGCTGAAGGAATTGGCACAGGTTTTTCTTCCATGATTCCTTCGTTTAATCACACTGACATTATTAAATCCATGATTTCGGTGGTTGAAACTGGTTCACCAAAAAAAATTAAACCATGGGTGCGAAATTTTAAAAATACGATTGAAGAACGTGACGGAAAGTTTCATTACCCCGCCAAGTTTGAAGAAAAAAGCGGAAAAGTTTTTATTACTGAATTACCCAAAGGTTATGATGGTCAAAAAACCAATAAGTATTTAATTAAGTGGCAAGAGAAAGATTATTTACGCGATTTTATTGATTCTACCGTCAATAATGAAGTAGATATTGAACTGATTTTTAAACGTGGTCAAACTCCCGCTTTGGCCGAAATCCAAGAAAAAATGGGAATTTCTACTTCGGTGTCTCCTAACTATACGTTGATCAATGAAAGAGGAATTAAAATATTTGATAAACCAGAAGAGATCATCACCATTTTTACCAATCGCCGATTGGCGGTGGTTAAAAAACGTTATCAGTTGTTGGCCGAAGAAACTCAGAATAGACTTAATCAAAATAATGAAATCATCCGATTTATTAAAGATAAACATTATGCTCAAGCAGAGAAAAAAGCGAATCGTAAGGCCTTTGTAGATTACTTATCGTCAGAAAAATTTCATTTTGCTGAGTATTTAGCAGATATGGCGATTTATCGTATGACAAAAGAAGAGGTCGAAAAGCGATTAGCACTGATTAAAGAAGATAAAACAAAATTGGCAGACTATGTAAAAGTGGCGGGAAGTTCAAAACTGGTGGCCGAAAAATTGATTGAAGAGTTAAAAGAGCTCGATCTCAATTTAACGCAAGTGATGAAGCAAAAAGAAGATGAAAAAATGCGTTCAAGTATCAAACAGAAAACAAAAACCACCGCCAGAAAAAATCAGTAGCGGCCTAAAACATAAAAAGTTTTAGGAATAAGTTTTCGCTGATTATATCCAAGGCCTTGAATTTGTTGATATTTTATAGGCCATAGCCTTGTTTTTATGGCAAATCCCAAATTGTCTTTTCAATAAGTTAGGCACTTTTTAGGTGTTTAAAAGATTTTGAGTTACTGTTGTTAAGAGTCAAAAAATCCTGCAAGAAAAAATGGAGATCATTATGTTAAAGCGAATTTTGGTAGAAAAAAACAAAAGTAAAAATCTTGGTGTCAGTTTAAAAGGCCAGAAAGGTTTTACTGTTTTAGAAATGATAGCGGTTGTCGCAATGATTGGTATTTTATCAGCGTCCACTGTTCCGTTCTATAAACAAGTTTATAATGATGCTTCACATGTTCATAACTTAAAAAAAGGTCCAATATCTTAATTGGGATTATTTTTTTAGCTTTAAGTTGATGAAAATCGTAATTCTTAAAGCTGATGTTCAAAAATCATTTCACCATTTTGAAAATGCCGACAACGTCCATGAATAGTTAACTCGATCAAGCCGCGAATAAGTTCTCCAGGATTTTGTGGGCCATTATTTTGACTCATTGAGTGTGACATAGAAAATCCAGAAATGGATTGATTAAATTCATGTTGATAATTTTCGATAATGTTTTCTTTATCAATCGCAAAAGGAATTCGAGAGATATATTCTGGTTGTATTGATGGATGCATCACCGAGTCTACTGAAAAATCATATTCATGAAAAAGTCCCAAGAGATGTCCTAATTCATGGATGGCCACAGAGGGTAAATCAAAGGTTGAAGCGGATTGAACTAAGCTCCAATCATGATCACGATAGTTAAAAACAATATCACCATGGATAAGACTTACTTCATTGCCATTTTTAAAACCAAAGTATTGAGTTAAGGCCAAAACATAACTGCCAATCCCCTCAAACCATTGATAACTTTTATACATTCCAATTTCATTATCACGATAAAGATCGAGGTTATTTAAATCTTTATTAGGAGTTTCATCCAAAGGAATTTGAAAAAAATTAAGTTCTTGATCGATCGCCAAAGACCATTCTGATGCTGCATCTTCAATTAAAGTTATTTCTTGTGGATCAAAATCACTCGAAATTTTCAAGGCCAAGGGTAAATCTATGGCATTCCAGTAAACATGGTACTGAGTTGGCTCAGGAATCGTTTGTTTATTATTACCTAACAAATTGGGAGCTGGAAGGTCTTCTCCGTTACAACCGATCCATAAAAAAAGAAAAAACAGACTAGTGAGTTGAAGTAATCTTAGAAAGTGTTGGGCAAAGAATGGAATAAAAACCTCAAGACAAAAGTCCTTCTTAGGAGGTTTTTCGGTACAAAGTAAACAAGACTCAAAGGAGAGAAAAAACTTGTTTTAGAGAGGCAAAAACTGCCTCTCTAAAGTAAATTTATTTTTGATTTTTAGCATCTTGAAGAAATTTTTCTAATCCATTTGTGGTTAAAGGATGTTCTATACATTGGTAAAGAACAGAGAGTGGAATTGTACAAACATCTGCACCAATCAGCGCTGCTTCTTTCATATGCCAGGGATGGCGAATTGAAGCTGCTAAAATTTGAGTTTTATAATCATAGTTTTGGTAAATAGTTTTAATTTCTTGAATGAGATCCATCCCCGTATGACCGACATCATCGAGTCGACCTATAAAAGGCGAGATATAAGTGGCCCCATTCTTGGCCGCTAACAAGGCTTGTAGCGGTGAAAAACAAAGAGTTACATTAGTTTTAATTTTTTCTTTAGTTAACTGACCACAAACGGTCAGCCCATCAGCGGTGAGAGGTAGTTTAATCACCACATTTTTTGCAATTTTTGAAAGTTTTATCGCCTCATCAAACATCGGGCCTTTTTCGATTGATAAAACTTCTGCCGAAATATCTCCAGCAACAAGATCACATAATTCTTTAATGACTTCCTCGCGTTTTCTTCCCGATTTTGCAATCAAAGAAGGATTAGTGGTCACGCCATCAATCAGGCCTAAAGGTAAGGCCTTTTTAACTTCTTCAATAATTCCAGTATCTAAAAAAATTTTCATGGGAACCTCGGTTTAAGTGCATACAATTCATTGATTAAAACATATTAGCAAAAGCAAAACGGTCGAGTAATTGTTTTTTTACTGCTGACAATTATGTTATCAGGCATAATATTCTAAAGTGAAGCTATTGCTATTTTTTATTTTTATCCAGTTTTTATCTCTTGGCTTGGCCCTTGCTGTGTCTTCAGGACCAGTGTTACCTGATCAAGGGGTCCTAGAGAGACACACCGATTCATTTTATGACCCAGATATAAATTATGCTCAATTTCCTGCCCGGGTAACAGATAAAAATCCGGTAGGAGATGTTTTAAAAATTCAAAGTGAAACTGAGAATATTAAATTTTTTCGTGCAGGTGATGAAGTCAAATTTAAAATATCAACATTATTAAAAAATCCTCCGTGTACCGGACATGTGCGTTCTGTTGAATCTCCATATTTTACCATTCATATTAATGACATAAAACAGTGTTGGAAGCAGGTAGAATATTTTAGAAGAGGAAGCTTATTGCATTTTGATAGTCCCATTTTGGCCACCAGAATAAAAAATGCAAGTTTTTTTCGATTAGTTTTAATGCAAAGGAAGAAAGACTATTTGGCCCAGTTAAATGAAAATAATCAATTTTTATGGCGTTTTAACGAGCTTCAAGTGAATGCGGTAGCGGAGTTTGATCTGCAGATTGCAGAGATTGAAAAAAGAAAACAGAAGGCCTTAGATGATTTAATTGTAAAAAAGAAAGAGGCTTCCGTCTTGCAACAAACCTTGATTCGAAAATTAGATGAAGTTGATAATGATCTACTTTTTTATCAAATTGAGCGCCAAGATATTATTGTGGATCGTTGGTTTTTAGATCATGACTTAGGAAAACCGGTGTCTGAACGACCACAAGAATTGATCAAAAGTGATGCTGGAGGTCCTCAAGGAAGACGGTGGGAAGCTAAAAATTTTTTAGAAATGGGAAAATAAAAAAGGCGCTATAAAAGCGCCTCTTTCTAATTTTTTTCTAATTTTTTTTCAAAAATTGTTATTGTTCAAATTGGTAATAAACTTCTTTTAAAAACTCATCCGCAAATAGATTATTTTCTAAGTGAGATTTATAAAGTTTAAGTGAGTAACTAGGAGTTACACCCATCCATTCTTTAATCAAAGAATGTTTTTTATCTTGGCAGAGCCATTTAAAAATACAAGCTTGTCTTAAAGACTTAGGAGTTAAGGTAATAGTGAGTTTATTTCTCAATTCTTCAAAAATGATTTCTAGACCTCGAGGAGATAACCCACCAGAAAGTATTCTGTAAGGATTGGCGTTAAAAAGAACTTCATCAAAACTAATGTTTGATTCTCTTTTAACTTCATCTAATAAACTTTTATAAGAAGCAAAAACCGGATTAAAGATTTCTGGAAGTGGTACCGAGTAAGGATCTCGTTTGGTAGGAGTTACCATTACTCGAGGTTCATTACCTTCATAGATATGATCCATTTTAAGTTTTGCTAAATCGGAAACCTTCAATCCACCACCATAGACCAAAACCACGATGACTTGGTTTCGTCGAGCGATCAAACTGCCTAGTTTAGTTTTTGTTTTACTATCTTCACATAAGTGCTTCCACAGAGTTTTTACATCTTGTAAAGGAGTTGGTCTGGGAATATCTAAAAACTTAGGAGAAGTTGGTAATTTACGAACGGGATTTTCGCTATAAAGACCTTTTTGCACCATAAAATCAAAGAAAATACGCAAGGCTTGAACTCGGCGGCGTCTGGAGTTATCGGAGGTGTATTTTTGATTGAGGAAAGCTCCGTATTCCATGACTTTGGTATTGTTAAAATTGATTAGGGTGAGGTTACCCTGTTTATCGATTAAGTATTTGTTAAAACACTCTAAGTCAGTTCGATAGTTTTTGAGAGTATTGGCACTTTTCCCTTGAACTCTTAATAAATCAAAAAAATCTTTTTGAAGTTCCCCAAGCATGATGGGTGAAGATGAAATGATGGTGTTGTCTGAACCTACGTTTGGTGTGCTTAATTCCATTTGGCAATCCGTTTTCTTTAGAGGTTTGTAAAATTTTTATGTGTAAGTGGCGGCATAGTACTGAAAGAATTTCAGATCGACAAACAAATTCGTCGTTTCCCGAAGTTGATTGCATTTACTCTTAATCTGACGTATGGATTGGCGCTACATTTATTTGATCCAAAAATTGCTCTCACAGACTGAAAAGTGGTCGAGATCAAGAGGATGACCAGATGCAAAAGAAGCACCCAATTAAGGCGCAAAAATCGACCTTAAGAACAAGTTCACAGAATCCAAAACGAGAACGATCTCCTTCTAGATATCCGTACAAAGTCATTGCCGATTTAAAAAATAAATCGGTTAAAAGAAGCAAGTCTACTGCTGGCCGATTTTCCCATCCCGAGTTTTTAAAACAATGGTTAGCGCAGAATTCATTACGGAGTTTCTGTTTGGAACACCAACTTAACTTAACTCCAGCAGATTTGATTCCTGCCTTTGTTCATACCAGCTATATCAATGAAAATCAGGTGGAAGACTTGGCCAGTTATGAACGAGTGGAATTTTTGGGAGATGCGGTGATTGGACTAACGATTGCTGAATATCTTTTCAAAACATTTCCCGCACAAGAAGAAGGTTGGCTTTCAAAAATGCGTGGATCACTTGTCAATGAAGCAATTTTGGCCCAACTGGCGAAGTACTTAGGCCTCCATCAATGGATCATCGTGGGAAAAGGAGTGGCGGAAACCCAAGAGCGCGCGGGGTTGTTAGCGGATTGTTATGAAGCTTTGATTGGAGTCATTTTTCTGCGCAGAGGGGCGAATTTTGCTAAAAAATTTATTCTTAAAAGTTTTTTTCAGTATGAGCAAATTTCTGGAGAAAAACTTTTTGACTTGGATCGCTTAGCTCAATTTGATCCGAGAACTCAAGTTCAAGAATTATCTTTAAAAAAATATAAGTCGTTACCAGTTTATAAAACCATTACGCTGAGTGAAGGTGAGAATGAAGGTCAGTATCAAGTCTCCCTTTTGATTAACGATCAGTTAATCCATACGACTATAAATGCTTCAAAAAAACGAGCAATAAAAGAATTAGCGGCTTTTGCCTTAGAAAAAAAAGAACAAATATTTACTTTACACTAGAGTGAATTTTAGCAAAGAAGGAACAATATGTTATTAATGAATCAACACCCTCACAATAAAAGTATCATGGTTAGTGTGATTGGGGTGCCCAATGTGGGTAAAAGCAGTCTCATTAACACCATGATGGGCTTTGATTTTACCATCGTCAGCCCTAAGCCTCAAACCACCAGGAATGCTTACCATGCGGTGGTGACCATCGATCATACTGAAATTATTTTTGTTGATACTCCAGGACTTCATAAGGCCAAAAAAGAGTTAAATCGTCGAATGAATGGCCAGGCGATAGAGGGTGGAGAAGAATGTGATTTGCAAATAGTTCTTCTCGATGCCACTAAAAATTTGGCCCAGCAGTTAAGCGAACTGAAACAACATTTGCCTGAGAATATTCAAAATGTTTGGATTGTGGTGAATAAAGTCGACTTAGTGCCGGATTTTTTTGCTTTAAATGATGGGCAAAAAAAAGATTTAATGGTCGCCCTTAAAATGGAGATCAAAACCGCTTCAAAACTATTTTTGATTTCAGCTAAAACCGAAGAAAATATTCATTTGTTAACCCAGGCGATTTGTGAAGCTGCTCAGCCTGGTCCTCATCTTTATGGAGGAGGGCAGATGTCGAATAAAAATGAACGATTTTTTGTCGGTGAATACATACGGGAACAGGCTTTTGAAATATTAAAAGACGAACTTCCTTATGAATTAGCGGTGGTGATTGAAGAATTTAAATACTCTAAAAAAAGAGCAAGAGAAGAACAATCTCATAATCATTTGTCTCATAATCATTTGTCTCATAATCATTTGTCTCATAATCATTTGTCTCATAATCATTTGTCTCATAATCATTTGTCCGCGCTTGAAAATAAACAAGCAATGTTAGAATCGGCCCGTGATGATGAAAAACGTGCTGAAGATCATGGTCGAATTTCTGCGTCGTTGCTGGTTAATCGACCCTCACAAAGAGCGATTGTGGTGGGAAAACAAGGGGCGGTGATCAGGTCCATTGGAATCGGTGCTCGTCATAAAATCGAAAAGTTTTTAGGGACAAAAGTATTTTTAAATTTACATGTTAAAGTTTCTCCCAAATGGTTTACCAATAATGCCATTTTAGAAGAGTTGGGATTGCCCAGGGTAAAAGATAGCACTCGTGTTTGGCATAAAAAGGATTATCACCATGTCTAATCCTTTAGTTATTTCTATTGTTGGCAGGCCGAATGTTGGAAAAAGTACGCTGTTTAACCGTTTATTAAAGTCTCAACATAAAGCGATTACTTACGATCTTCCGGGAGTGACTCGCGATCGAAATTACGCTCTTTTTAAAATCGATTATGATTCACGTTTGCCAACTTTTGACGCGATTTTGGTCGATACCGGAGGGTTTTATCCGGAAAAAATTGATGAAGTCAAAGGCAATGAAGTGTTTTTTGCTCCCATGGTCGAGCATGCTCATGTGGCGATAGCAGAGAGTGACTTAGTTTTAATGGTGGTTGATGTGTTGACAGGTCTTTTGCCGATGGAAAAAAAGATTTTAAAAGTGATCAAAGATTATAAAAAGCCCTTTCGGCTTATTATTAATAAATACGATAATCCTCACAATATTGGTCTCGAAGCAGATTTTTATGAACTTGGCCCAGCGCCAGAAGAAATTCTCTGTGTTTCCAGTGCTCATGGCTCTGGCTTTTTAGATTTGGAAGAAAATTTGCACCAATTCGCACATCAACGAGAGTTGAAGATTGCTGAATCTGGTCGCCAAGATTTGACGGAAAAAGGAATTTTACCTTGTTTCCCGGTGGTGGGTTCATTGGCGATTATTGGTACCCCGAATGTGGGAAAATCCACCTTGCTCAATGCGCTTTCGAAGAGTAATCGATCACTTGTTTCGCCGATAGCAGGTACCACAGTGGACTCGATCGAGGCCTACGTGCATTTAGATTTTGGTAAAAAGGCCCATTATTTTGCTCAGGCCTGGCAGAAAAATAAAGTGGCCTTAAAACAAGATGCAGAAAATGATTACATAGAACCAGAAGAGTTTTTCGTATCAGAGGACCCAGAGATTTTAGCTGAGATGGATTTAAATGCCGAAGATGACTTCGATCTTGGGGCTGCGTTTGATCAAGAGGGACAACCGATCAGCGCGGACCTCGACCAGTCGGGGCCTGATCAAGATGGCAAAAGAAGTTTGAAAATTATCGACACCGCCGGTATTCGCCGAAAATCCTCAGTCAGCGAACAAGTGGAAATTTATTCGGTCTATCATGCTTTAAAATCCATGACCGAGGCGGATGTGGTATTGCTCATGATTGATCCCAACAAAGGTTTGACTCATCAAGATCGTCGCTTGTGCCAAATTGCCATTGAAAAAGGCAAATCACTCATATTAGTGGCCAATAAATTAGACTTAATGAAAGATCAATTTAAGTCTAAAAAACAACAGGAAAATTATTTAACCGAGCTACGCCGCGAGCATAAGTGGTTAGATTTTTGCCAACTGATTTTTATCAGCGCGAAAGAGTATTTAGGGATTGATTCTTTGGTGGATAGTATCCGGGCAACGGTCATTCAGCGTTACCGAAAAATCAGCACTGGCAAAGTGAATCGTGCACTCCAAGAACTGATCTCTCGTCGTCCAATTTATGTTAAAGGTGGAAAGAATAAACCTTTTAAAATTAAGTATTCGACGATGGTGAAAACTTCGCCACCAACTTTTTTAATTTATGCCAACAAAGCGCAAAATATCCCCGAGGATTTTAGCCGATTTTTAAAAAATGGTTTGCGTGAACGCTTTCAATTAAAAAATTCTCCAGTTCATCTTATTTTTAGAACCGGAAAAGACATGGCAACTACTCGTCGATAATCATCACCAATTGATGACGTAAGAAACCATGAATGAAACTGCATTGCCGGTGAGATCTTCAACGTTTTCTTGAGAGCCAGTATTGGTGGTCGATTCGCGAAAAAATTGAGTGTATTTATCAAAGTAGTTAACCACGTGATAAAGAAACTCCACTCCAATATAATATTCTTTTAAAACGATCGGAAATTCTAAACCCCCGCCAAAGCCAAATCCCAGACCCCCACCTTGTTGATCGGTGAGATTAGGTTGGTTGATAAATTTATTTTTTTGATACCAGTATTCAATTCGACTTGTGAGGTAAGGGTTGGAATAAGTCAAGGCCGTGCCTAAATCGGAAGTATCGATATGGTAGCGCAAACCAAAATAAGGTCTGGTCATATTCACTTCCACTAACCCGGGAATTGAACTTCCCGAACCATTCACTGGGCCATTAAAAAGCATATTATGTTTGGAGTGTTCAATGCCTATTTGGTAACTCACACGAAAATTGAGAAAGTAGCTTAGTTGCAGTGAAAAAGTGGGAGGTTCATTTTGGGTCACCGAACCGCGGTTGCCGGTAAACCCTGTATTTCCTACGCCAATCGAAAAAGTAAAAAATCGACCATAGCGAAAAAAGCGTTCGTCTTCCATGATTTGAACGGCTTCCACGTCTTCATTGTAATCGCTAAAAATATCAGCTCCGATATTGAGATCATCATCGTCGATATCGATTAAGTCCGCCCCGGTGACTTGGGCGTTCAGTGGAGTGATCAAGAAAGTCCCTTGGATAATAAGTAGGCTTAGCAGGGGAATAAAAAATTTAACAGTTGAGTGAATAATTTCTTACTCCGTTAGAGGTAAAAATGAATTCCGGCAGTGACGAAATGGTACCCAGCGGTCCGGATAACTGATCGGTCGTAAACGTTATTAAAGCTTATGCCAAATTCAAACGAAAACCCTAAACTTTCTAAACCGACAAAATTAAATTCCGATCCTAAAGTTAAATCCACTTGGAATCCGGAGTTATCCACAGAATTGACTTTATCGGCCACTAGCGCAAAAAGGGCGGCAGAATAAAAATGAAGTTGAGGTTCGTCAAAAATATTACGAAAGAATTTAATGCCAGCACCATGTCCGCCCTCATTGTCATCTAATTCCATCGCTACTAAGGCTCCAATTCCAAAAGCGCGAGATTTTTGGAGTTTAAAAGATACTGCGGGAATTCCGTTTACGTACTGATTGCTCATGCCAACGCCTAGCCGTCCACGCATATCTCTTGCCAGTACCGATTGATTTAAAGTGAGATGAGCAAGGAGTAAAAAAAACACCCAAGAGTGAATAGTTTTAACGTTAGAAAAAAATTGAGGATTATGGAGTTTTAGGGATCTAAATAATCTTAAGCATCTAAGAAAAGTCTTCATCATACGATCATTCCAATTTTAGAGAGGTTGAGGTCTTCATAAAATGATAACGAACCATACAGTTTTTGACAACTTAACTTCAGACTCCTAGAATGACTCGTCATCACAACAATCAGAAATGTCAGTCAAACAATAAAAGGATTTCTTTATGAATAACCCTCGATCTGGAATTATTTCACCCAAGCTGAAAGAAAAGGCGATCAATCATTCCCATCATTCTAATGATTCAAAAGATGTGCAAGAACTCAATAAAAATCTCAAAAAAACAGAATTAGGAAAAAGTCTGCTGGCGCACAAAAACTTTATGTTGGCCTCAGTTGTTTTGATCGTCACACTGGCTTTAGGACTAACTTTTTACTTTCAAAATTCACAAAAAAAACTTCAAACTCAAGCCAACTTAGTTCATCAATATGAGCAATCAGCATTAAAAGAGTTTCGCGAAAAGAAATTGGAAGTAGGGCAATTGTTAACCGCCACTGAGCAATTATTGGTGGCCACCCAAAATTTTTCACATACGGGAAAACAGCTTTTACTGGCGGTCACTCATGAGCTCCAAAATCAGAATAAAACCCAAGAAGCTTTTGACCTTTTAAATAATTTTAAAGGGAAAGTTGCGAATGATTCAACTTTGGGAATTTTGTTAAGTTTAAAAAAATCGACCTTAGCAGAAAATTTAGGGAAAAAAACGGAGGCTTTAGAAATATTAAATAAGCTGATTAAAATTAAAGGTGAGTTATTAAAAGATAGAATTTATTTTGAGTTGGGTCGTTTGCATTGGGAAGCAGGGAATCAGTTAGCGGCAAAAGAAAATTTTAATAAAATTGTTTCAACTTATAATAAAAATGATCAGTTTGTGAAAATGGCGAAGTATTATTTAAGGCAAGCAGAGTGATGCGGCCGATAGCGACGTCATTGTTTAAGAATCACGCCATTTTTTTATTGATCATGAGTTTTGCTCTGTCCGCTTGTTCAACCGCCAATAAACTTTTTGAGCAAGTTCGAGGTTCAAAGAAAAGGGCCGACGTTTATACCATTCGTTGGATAAAAAATCTTGATCCCGTTTATCAATCTGGAAATTTGCCGATCAGTTTATCGGGACCTTTTGGATACGAAGGCCTGGTTTTTGCCGGTGATGGGGATGGACGGATGAACGCCTTCAATTTGTATAACGGTCGACCAGTTTGGCAATCGTCGTTAAATGAAAGCTTGAAGAAAAAGAAGATTGATAATGCCGATAAGAATATTATTAATGATGATCAAAGAAAAATCAGCGATTTTCTTTCCGGAAATCATTCAGGTTTTCATAGCGCTCCTGGAGTTTTTAACAATCGTTTAATCTATGGAAATGCCGATGGAAGAGTTTATTCACGGGAAGTTCGTTCAGGCAAAGAAGTTTTTGCGGTTGATTTAGGCTCCCCGATAGAAACTGCTCCAACATTTCATCAAGGAAGAGTTCTTTTTCAATTAAGAAATCACAAGTTAGTAGTTCTCGATAGTGAAACTGGCAAGATTTTGTGGACTTATCAAAGATCTGTTTCATTTAATACATCAGTTCAACGGGCCTCGAAACCAGTAGTCTCTGAAAATATTATTTATGTAGGATTTGCCGATGGGTTCGTTGCCGCTTTTGGGTTAGAAGATGGAAGAGTTTTATGGGAAAGAAAAATCAATAATGGCACAAAATTTATCGATGCAGATTTAACTCCCATGATCGATGCTGAGAATCTCTATGTGGGTTCGGTCGCAGGTCCTTTAATGATTCTTGATCCTTTAACTGGAACTGTCAGAAGAACGTTTGATTTTAATGCCTCTCGCACACCACTTCTATTGCCGAAGGATCAGATGGGAGTTGGTACTTGGGATGGCCAAGTGATTAAAATTGATAAAAGCGGAAATATTATTTTTAGAAGAAAAATCTCTGATTTTCCCATTACCGGATTAATTTTTTGGAAAAATTCATTAGTGGTTGGAACCGCCAACGGTATGATTCATTTTTTAGAACTAGAAAAACTGTCATCGAAAGCACAATTGGAAATGGGCAGTTTGCATTCGGCACTCATTTCCAATATGCAAGTCATTGAAGATCATTTGCTGATTCAATCGGCCCGTAATCGACTTTATGTTTTAAAATAAAGTCATGTGAAGGTGATTTAAGTCCTCAATCGAGGGGATTTGCAATGACCTCGAGATAAGGATTATTGAACTCCACATCCATTCTTTTAAAGACTTCAACGGTATAAACAAAACGGGAATTGTTTGGAGAAATAGTAGAAGCAGGACTGCGTCCTTGGGAGTTTGGCAACGGTTTGCTCGTCTGGTTTGACTGTAACCCGATCAGTGAGGTCATCAGAGCTTGGTTACTATAAAGACTGGTCTTTAATAAAGTTGTCATTCCTTCTTTAGATAAAGTGAAAGTCGGGTTTTGCTGAGAATGATTAATCACGTTTATTAAAACATAAAGATTATCGCTGTGACCATACTCACAAAGCTCATAGAGTTCATGAGACATTTTTTTTAAATGCGTTTTTATTGCTCGAGTGAGGGCCTCGGGAAAAGTCTCCACTCCTTTTTTTTGTAAATAGTCACCTAAGAGAAGGTTGGGTTGAGATTCTTCCATCGGAAAAAAAAGAAAAGGCATTTTCCCCCATTGATCACGTTGCGGCAGAGTCAATGAATTGAATGTAGATAATGCAGAGATGGATTGATCATTTAAAGAGATCACTTCCTGAGAGTCTTTGGTCGTTTTTTGATTCGCTTTTTCTTTGGTCATGAGCGAATGAAACTGAGGGCAGTTTTGAATTTTAGGTTCCGAAAAATTGACTAATCCATTAAAAAATTCAAATTGATGATGGAGAGTAAGAAAGTATAAATTTTTATTGGAGTATTGGCTTAGAGCGGTTTTTTGTTGCCCGTTATGAGCTGCAGTATTTGTTACATCGATTGAATCCTCATTAACCGTTAGCGCTAAAGGTGCTTTATCTTGATTCTTTTTGCTGGGATTTTTAAATGGCGCTTTGAAAGCATTATCAATTTCTGCAATCGCTGGCATTTCAATTTTTAAGGGAGGATTAACGCGTTTTTTTTCGCTATGAAAACGCGCCATTTTTTCATCGATCGACTCTGCATGATAGCGGTGCGCACATCCAGACATCATGGCGAGTAAAACTATTTGCAAGTTGAGCACTAAAATTTGAATTTTCATTTTTTATCCTTTGATCCATCGATTGAAAGGTCATGTGTTAGGATCTCTTCGGAGCAATAGTCTTTTTGATTAAAGAGAGAAAATTCTGACCATAAAAGAGGAAAAAATTGATGATTCGAGTTCAAATTGATAGATAATAATCATGAAATATTGGCTGATGAAAACCGAACCGGCAGTTTTTTCCTTAAATGATTTGCAACAGGCAAAAAATCAAGAAAGTCCTTGGGAAGGTGTGCGAAATTATCAAGCGCGAAACTTTATGCGAGATCAAATGCAGGTTGGTGATCGGGTGTTATTTTATCACTCCAGTTGTAACATTCCCGGGATTGTCGGATTAGCGCGAGTATCAAAAGCTGCCGAAAATGATTTGTCAGCGCTCGATTCACAATCGCCGTATTTTGATTCAAAGTCGACCACCGAAAACGTGCGATGGGTACAAGTTTGGGTGAAGTTTGAAAAAAAATTAAATCCTATGATTTCGTTAGAATTGATAAAGCAGCATCCAAAATTACAAAAAATGTTAGTTGCCAAAAAAGGCCAACGATTATCCATCCAACCCGTGCTGAAAGAGCATTTTGAAATTTGTAGTCAGTTGAAAATTGATTAAAATTTAACTATTTTTAAGGATTCCCTCTATCTTGGCGATCAGATCATCGTTGGTGAAAGGCTTAACGATAATATTTTTCACTCCTAACGCCACCGCCTCTTTAATCTTATCGCCATCGAGTGTGCCAGAAGAGATAAGAACATGCGTTTTTTTTAAAAGACCTTTTAAATTCATCGCCTGAAGAACTTCGAGCCCTCCAAGCTTAGGCATACTTAAGTCAAGAATCACTAATCCAAACTCTTGATTGGACATTTTGGTTAAAGCATCGGAGCCATTATTAGAACAGATGATCAGTTTAAACTTTTTTAAGTCTGCTAAAAGTTCTTTGACCACATCGAGAATACTTTGGTTGTCATCGACAATTAAAACACTGAGACCATTATTAGACATAGCGAGCTCCAAGCGAAACAGTAAAGTTCAACAAATACTTTTCTATTGTAGCGGATATAAAAAAAATGTCATTACAGTAAAAATATTCATCAATCTATTTTGAGGGCAAAATTTTCTAAAAACCTAGTTATTGTGAACAGGAAGAAAAAGTCACTAAGGTACCTAAGTCGGCAAATCCGGAATTCTTTTCAGGCCTTACTTGATAACATTGATAATGAGGGAAAAATAAAAATTGTTGATGACTTTTTTCAAGTATTTTTAAAATATCCAAAGGACACTTTTGGCGTAACAATTTGATTTTATCTTTTGCTGGCCGAGCAGGGACGGACCATGCTCCCTGAGGGTCAATTTTTAAATCATAATACTGCCCATCAGCTTCCATCACAAAATAAAGTGCTGTCTGAGAAATGGAAACAGGAAGTTGGCCTACCGGAACTAAATAACTAAATTGTTTATTTTGATGAAAATAAAAAACCGGAGGTAGCGCCCAATGCTCTTGGTTTTTTAAAAAGTTTTTTTTATTTTTATGAGACGAATACCAAAGATTTTGTTTTTTGGTGTCCAAGACAAAAAATTGGCCCTCCCTTAATAATACAGGAGCTGAATGCTCGCTGGTTTTTTCTGGAGTTTTTAATGTTTGGTCACAAAATAAGTCCCACCATACTCCTGGTAAATCAGTGTTTTGAACAAGTTGATTTTTTTGATTCGAGGAAGATGGAGAAAAAAGCGAATAGGCCTTAATCGGAAGGCCAAAACGCCCACGAAATTCTTCTATATTTTTGGCATCTGTCTTGTTTAATTCTTGCCACAATAAAAATCGTTTTCCCGTGGATTCATCACAAAACGAATTGAGGGGACAACCTGCATTTGGGTGATCTTGTTCAATTGGTGGTAAGGATTCCGCAATTTGGGCAAAAACCTTAGTCTGAGTTAAAAATGGCGCAGAACATAGAGTAAAAATGAAAATTATATTGATCGTTAATCTTAAAATTATCCCTCTCCTGGTTGCTTCTAAATTCAAGATTTGATACATCTCATAGACCTCTTTTTCATTTTATAACTTCTTTAAATGTTTGATAGATAAATAGTAAAATAGTAGGTTTATTTATCTAAAACGTTCAAGAGATTGCATGGAAATAAGTGGGACTGAAAATGAGTTATTGAAAGTATTAAGTAGATCGATAAACAGAAACTAAATTCTCTAAATTCTAGTGAGGAAAATATGAAAAAGTTAAAAAAATCTCGTAATAAGATCAAAAAAACCAAAAATGCTAAGAGCAAACTAAAGTTGCGCAGACTTGCGAGAAAAAGAAAGTTGCTAAAAAATCACGGTGCCTAACATCTTCTAACAATCACCTTTGATGTCTTTTTAATCAATTTTAAATTTTGATTACGAAATGGGCCGTAGTGGCCCATTTCAGCGTCTTTGTTCGCAATATATAGGGTTATTGACAAAAAAATGACGGCCAAAAACACAATATATAGTGTTGACGAATTCCTGAGAGTAGAAAATCATGAATGCACACCATTCATTTTGTATAAAAATGAAATTTTTTTAACCAAATATTTTTTTAGAGACGAACTCAAGCAAGGAGCAGCTAAGTGAAAATCGCGCGGAAATTTACCCAGAAGAATTTGGGGCCTTACCATGGAATGGTATTCGAAAAAAGAACCAGCCAAGTAAAAAATGTCGATGGATCAAGAAACTCGACGATGGAAGTGAGTGTTCCCCAATTTTGGTCGCAAGTGGCCACTGATATTTTGGCCCAAAAATACATGCGAAAAACGGGCGTACCTAAAAGAGACGACAAAGGGAAACTGATACTCGACGAACGCGATCAGCCGATGCTCGGTCCTGAAACTGAGGCGAAAGAAGTGGTCGATCGATTAGCGGGATGCTGGCGATCGTGGGGAGAAAAATTTCAATATTTTGATTCGAACGAAGATGCTCAAGCCTATCAAGATGAAATGGCCTATATGTTGATCAATCAAATGGCGGCACCCAATAGCCCTCAATGGTTTAATACCGGGCTTTATTCTTCTTATGGCATCACTGGTTCCGCGCAAGGACACTATTATGTCGATCCCATCACGAAAGAATTGACCAAGTCCACCTCGGCTTATGAAAGACCACAACCCCATGCTTGTTTTATTCAATCCATCAAAGATGATTTGGTGAATGAAGGTGGCATCATGGATTTATGGAATCGTGAGGCGCGACTGTTTAAATATGGTTCTGGAACAGGGACTAATTTTTCCAATATCCGCGGAAAAGGTGAAACTTTATCCGGTGGTGGAGCTTCTTCTGGTTTGATGTCTTTTTTAAAAATTGGCGATCGCGCTGCCGGTGCGATCAAAAGTGGAGGAACAACCAGAAGGGCGGCCAAAATGGTATGCCTCGATCTTAATCATCCAGATATTGAAGATTTTGTTTTATGGAAAGTGAAAGAAGAAAGAAAAGTCGCCAGCTTAGTCACTGGTTCAAAAATTTGTAAAAAACATCTCAAAGCGCTTTTTGATGCTATTTTTAATTCTGAATTAAAAGATGCTGCCAAGTACGATCCTAAACAAAATCTAGTCCTGGCACGCGCCATTCAAAAAGCGAATCAAGATTTTGTGCCGATGAATTATGTGGCGCGAGCGATCGATTTGGCCAAACAAGGTTATGGCCATATTGAATTTGAAACTTACGATACCGATTGGAATTCGGAAGCCTACGAAAGTGTTTCTGGCCAAAACTCAAATAACTCTATTCGTATTCCTCATGCCTTTTTTGAGCGGCTTTCCCTCGATCAGATGTGGGAGCTTAAAAATCGTAATGAAGAAAAAGTAGTAAAAAAAATTAAGGCACGAGATCTGTGGCAAAAAATTGTGGATGCTGCCTGGCAATCAGCCGATCCAGGGGTACAGTACGATGATACCATCAATGAATGGCATACATGTCCTGTGGATGGCCGTATCAACGCCAGCAATCCTTGTAGTGAGTACATGTTTTTAGATGACACTGCCTGCAACTTGGCCTCTTTAAATTTGGTGAAATTTCTAGATCCAGTCACCGGAATGTTTAATGTGGATGCCTTTGTTCACGCTTGTGAATTATGGACCATGACTTTAGAGATTTCAGTTTTAATGGCGCAATTCCCATCAAAAGAAATTGCTTTACGTAGTTTTCAATACCGCACACTGGGTTTGGGTTATGCCAATATTGGTGCTCTGTTAATGATTCTGGGAATTCCTTATGATAGCGATCAAGGTCGCCATTTTACCGCCGCTATCACCTCCATTATGGGTGGGGTGACTTACAAAGTTTCTGCTTTAATGGCCAAAGAGTTAGGATCTTTTGAACGTTATGAGGCGAACAAAGAAGCGATGTTAAATGTTATCAGAAATCATCGTTTAGCAACTTATGGCGCTAATGCAGAAAAATTTAAGGGCCTGACCATCACACCACAGGTTTTAAGTCAAAAAATTACCGATAGTTATTTATTAACCATCGCCAAAAAAGTTTGGGATGAGGCCTTAGAGTTAGGAGAAAAATTTGGCTATCGAAATGCTCAAACCACCGTGATTGCACCCACCGGGACCATTGGTTTAGTGATGGATTGTGATACCACGGGAATCGAGCCGGATTTTTCCTTGGTGAAATTTAAAAAATTGGCGGGTGGTGGATATTTCAAAATTATCAACCAATCGGTACCTGCTGCCTTAAGAAATCTGGGTTATAGCGAAAAGAAAATCGGGGATATCGTTCGTTATGCAGTAGGCGCGGCAACGTTAAAAGGTTGTCCACATGTGAATGAAGAGACACTCAAGGCCAAAGGACTAACTTCGACGGAACTGAAAAAAGTCGAGGCCGGACTTGAGAGCGCTTTTGATATTTCTTTTGCTTTTGCTCGCTATGTTTTAGGGGATGATTTTTTAAAAAATCAATTAAAGCTAAGTGAAGCAGTCATCAATTCACCAGATTTTAATTTGTTGGTGCATTTAGGCTTTACGCAAGAACAAATTTTGGCCGCCAACAATTATGTTTGTGGAACCATGTCGTTAGAAGGTGCGCCCGGTTTAAAAGAAGAGCATTTACCCGTTTTTGATTGCGCTTCTCAATGTGGCCGTTACGGGACTCGCGTGATCAGTTATCAGGCGCATATCAAGATGATGGCCGCGGCCCAACCTTATTTATCAGGTGCTATTTCTAAAACCATCAATATGCCCAACAATGCTTTGGTGTCAGATGTTGCTGATGCCTATGAACTTTCTTGGAAATTAGGAACGAAGGCGATGGCGCTTTACCGAGATGGTTCAAAACTCAGTCAACCACTCAATGCTTCCGCTTTTGAAGATTTAGGACTCAATTTATTTGATCCCGGAGTTTCAGAGCAAGAACGCATCATGAAGGTTTCTGAAAAAATTGTGGAAAGAATTATTTACAAAGAAGTATCCAAAAGAAAAACTTTGCCCAATCGTCGTTCAGGCTACACCCAAAAGGCGAATATTGCCGGTCATAAAATTTATATTCGCACCGGCGAATACGACAACGGAACCTTGGGTGAAATTTTCATCGATATGCATAAAGAAGGGGCGGCCTATCGCTCTTTGATGAACTGTTTCTCCATCGCTATCTCTCTTGGTCTCCAATATGGAGTCCCACTGGAAGAGTTTGTGGATGCTTTCACTTTTACGCGATTTGAACCCAATGGCATGGTCAGTGGGCACGATAATATAAAAATGGCGACTTCCGTGATCGATTATATCTTCCGCGATTTGGCCTTTAGGTATTTGGATCGATTTGACCTAGTTCATGTAAAACCAGAACAGTTAAAACCTGATGCCATCCATGATGAATCGGAAAAAGAAGAGCCCTTATTGGCGATTATGGAAGGCCTTGAAGTCCAACAAGAAGTTCTGCATGATGATGGTCGAGTTTCTATGAAGGCCCATCAAGTTTTTTCCCACGAGGCGGATGCTAAGATGTTGAAAGAACAGAAAAAAAGACAAGAGGCCAAGCTTAAAGGATATGAAGGTGAACCCTGTCCAGAATGTCAGGCCCTGACTTTAGTGAGAAATGGTTCGTGCTTAAAATGTGATTCTTGTGGTGCTACAACTGGATGCTCATAAAAATAGTTTGAAAATTTGAGAATAAAAAAGGCCCTGGAAACAGGGCCTGATTTTTTTAAGCGATGACTATTTCGCTTTCTTTTTGCTCGCTTTTTTCTTAGTCGCTTTCTTTTTGGCTTTTTTCGCCATAATTGACTCCTGGTTTGAGTTAAATGGCCTAAACATGTTATGCCATATACAGATATTATAACTCAAACATCGACTTAGTGAAAAAAATCTTAAATAAATTATAAAAAAAATAGGATTTTTATTTTTTATGGATCATCTTGGCCAATCGTTTTCTTGATTGCACTCTTTTTTGAGCATTTTTAAAACGCCGAATTTCATCTTTTGATTTAACTAAAATTCCTGGGACTTTCGCGGGTTTACGATTTTCATCCAGACAAACAAAAGTGAGATAAGCACTGGTGGTAATTTGAGTTTCACCGGTGGTAGGATCCTCACTTTGAACTTTGACTCCCACTTCTAAAGAAGTTTGGCCAACATAATTGACCATCGCCTTAATCAACACGTGATCGCCCATTTTTACTGGCGCTTTAAAACTTAGTTCATCCACGTGCACGGTCACCACGGGAGCTCGGCAATGCCTGGCCGCGGCCATCGCTGCGGCAATATCCACCCAGGCCATAATTTGGCCACCGAAAATTGTACCTTGGGGGTTGGTGTGGTTGGGCATAACCAGCTCGCGCATTTCTACCGCCGAGTCACGAGGGGATTTTTTACTTTTCATCTGAAAGTCCTTTGATGAATTCGTTTTTGTAACAGCTCTTTAAACCAAAAAATAAACCAAAAAATGATAAAAAAGAAAAAATAGCTCAAGGCGAGGGTTGCCCCTGGTGGAAGATTATGCCAGTTGGCCAAGAATAAACCCACCACCGCCGCTCCCAAAGAAAAGAGGATGGAGTACCAAAAGGTTTGATAAATATTTTGGGCGTATTTAATGGCAAAAGCGCCGGGAATAATCAAAAGAGCATTAATTAAAATGGTGCCTGCCAGTTTCATGGAGCAAACAATTAAAAAGGCCAAGGCAAAAATAAGCAGAAAATGATAACGAACCACGGGAATGCCATTCACTTGCGCCCCTACTTCATCATAAACAAAAAATAGTATTTTTCTAAAATTGAGACTGATGATCAAAAAGACCAGCAGACATAAGAAGAGCTGAAAAACTAAATCAAAAAGGGTCAAAGTGAGGATATTGCCAAAAAGAATGCTCATCATTTGTGATTGGCCAGCAGGGGATAAGGAAAAAAGAATAATGCCAGAAGATAATGTCCCCACCAAAAAAATGCCGATCACCGCATCGCTGGGAATTTTTTGTTTGAGAGTCCCATAGGCCAAAAAAAGAGAAATGATTAAGGTAAAAAGCAGGCCGGAGAGAAAAATATTCTGCGGCGATTGGATCTGCCAAACACCAACGGTCAAGGCCATGGCGAGCACTGTACTATGAGAAATGCCTTCGCCAATAAAGGCATATTTTTTGGCCACTAAGATGGGACTGATCAGACCACAAGTTAAGGCCAAGAGAATCGCTCCCACGAGTGCTTTGGCCAAAAAGTCATAATGAATAAAATCACTAAAAAATTCCACGTTTACGCTTTTCCTTGGTTGTTAGTAGCAGTTTTTGGGTGAAGATGATGATCACCTTGATGCTGGCACTCTTGATGGTGGTGATCCAAAGAGTCCATTTTGGGAGTGGTATGATGGATCAGTAAGTGTTCAAACTCACAGTGATAAATTTCTTCTAGAACATCTTTGGTGAGTAGCTCTTTTTGGTTATGCCAATGGAGCGTTTTATTCAAGCAAATTAGTTTGTCGGAATAGGGAATGATATGTGCCAAGTTGTGATCCACAATCGCCAACGATGTTTGAAACTGTTTTTTTAATTTATTCAGGAGAAAAAAAAGTTGATCTTGGCCCTTGGAATCAAGGCCATTACTGGGTTCGTCTAATAAAAGCATTTGCGGTTGTTGACCAATCGCTCGACCAATCAGCACTCGCTGTTTTTCTCCACCCGACAAATGCCTCACTTGCTCATTTTCTTTTCCTGCCATGCCAATCAAGTCTAAAACTTCTGCCACCGGCAGAACTTGACGAGGATTAAGTCGCAGCACTTCTTGCACGGTTAAGGGGAGTAAATGATTAAGGGATTCTTGTTGAGGAACGTAGGCGAGGAGACCTAGTTTTTGAAAACTGGCAAGCTTTGCCTGCTGCTGATCGATCAGGATTTCCCCTTCCGTAGGAGTGATCAGACCGGCCAAAATTTTGAGCAAGGTGGTTTTTCCGCCGCCATTGGGGCCCACGATGCCAATGGTTTCACCTTGATTAATCGTAAAACTGATATTTTTGAGGATGGGTGTTTTTTGATAAAAAAAACCCACAGACTTAAGCTCTAAAATCATGATTTATTTTAGCTCATTCACAGCGTTGATCAAACTTTTTAATGGCGAAGTCCAATCTTTACCTGCGGGAATGAACACCGGATTCCAATGAATAACGTAATCTTGTGGGCGTCGGTGTTTTAAGAGGTGTTGATCCAAAGGCTTAAATTGGCCTTCGATGATAAAAAGCACTTTAGATTTTTGGTCTTGTAATAAATTTTGCAACTCCTTGGCCGCTTTGGTCTTCATTTCATCATGATGATGGCCACTTCTAAGTGCCAAGGTTTTTAAACCGGCATTTCGAAAATAACTGAGAACAGTATCGTGAGAGGAGACCACCGCGGTGAAAGGGAAATTTTTTTGGGTGTAAAAGGCCTTTTCAGCTAAACTAAAATCCGTTTCAAAAGGGCAGGGAGTTTTTAAGTCGCGATTAAAATACGTGGTAAAATGCTGCTGGATTTGCTGGTCGATTAAACATGCCGCTTCGGCAGACAACCAAAAGTGCGGATTGAGGTTTTTAGGTAAGGTTAAAGTCAAAACTTTTTTAGGGTAAAGTTTAATTAACTGTTTTCCCCATTCTAAAGCTTCGATCGGGCCAAGAATAATTAGATCGGCCTTCATTAAAGCTTTAATCATATCAGGTGTGAGTTCAAAATCGTGCAAGTCTTGATCGGTTTGCACTAAAGACTCCACCTCAAACTTGACAATTTTTTTAACTAAAATCTGATGCACTCGATGGGCCAAGATAGGGGAGCTAGTTTTAATCGTCAGTTGACTAAAATCCACTTCTGCTCGAGCACTTTGCATGAGGGAAAAAAACCACAGAACAAAATGGAGCAAATAAAATTTCATCGCTGCTTCGTATCATAGGAGGTGAATAGTGGCAATTGCTACTGACAGTAAAGGTGGTGATTCCAGCGATACCCATTTTGAAATTGGTTAAAACCGCGTGGGTTGTCGGGGTCAGTGTCATCATCAATATCTTCAGGACTATCGAGAAGGCCATAGACCCGGGTGAGCGATCCATCGGATGATCCAAATGAACCACTGTTCGGCTGGCCTGGATAATGGCCAAAAGCACCCCCAGCAATCACCGTGCCCGAACTACAGAAGGCCTCGCCTATATTGCGAATTTTATTTCTCACTGTATCGTTGTAAAGCGGCTCACCGGTCATGGAGTTAAAATCAGTTTCGATTAAACCACCACCTGGGAGATCCTCATCAATGCCTTCACCCGAGATAAATTTATTAAAATAAACATGCAGATCAAGCCCCGATGGCATCATGCAAGTGATTTCGCCAGTGCTGATATCGGCGACACCGTGGTTAGAGCAGCACTTGGTTTGATCGGTGACGATCGAGCCAATAGGCGCGCAGCAACTGAATTCGCTGGCGGAGAATATTTTATCCAGCGCCACTCCATCCACATAGCTCACTTGATTGCGCGAACCAACCGTTTCGGCGACGGTTTTAGTGTTATCATAAAACGCTGCGGGAGTGAGAGGAGCATTGGCATCTGCCGAACCCGTGGTGTAGTTAAAAGAAGGAGCACCAGCAATAAAAGTGGTCCAGTCAGCATCGTTGAGGAAAATTCCACCCACCATATTGCCTTGTTCATCGTTACAAGAAATTGGTTCGTAGAGAATTTGCGGGACACCGATGAGTTCAAGGCGGCCAAGTTTGGAGAGGTAATAAAATTCATTGCCCGGAGTGAGACCGACTTCTGGATCAGCGGCGACTGAACCACTATGACCAATCACGTTGTTGGGAATAAAATTTATTCTCACTGCCGCCTGATCAAGACTTCCTAGTCCTGGATTATGTTTGACATAGAGAATACCAGTCGCGGTGTCGTAACATTCAGAATTAACCGCCGCACCCACCATATTAGCGGTACAAGGCATCGCTACATTGGCCACCGCCGTGATCGTAGTGAAACTGCCATTGGTGAGGTAATTGACAATATCGATATCAAAACTGGCCTCCAGCGGATCGATGTAGCCGGGTAATTTAAAAGCGATGTAGTCGTCATTAACCGTTCCAAAAGTAAAGTCTGATTGTAAAAGTGCACCCACCGCCGAGACAAAACGAGTTAACGGAGCAAAGGGCGTGTACTCGGTGAGGTTATCAAAAGGAATTTCAGTATAGGAATCAATCGTGGCCGTAAAGGTTGCTGGTCGAACCGGATAAATAATGCTGTTAGTGGTGCCTGGGGTGAACGCAAATTGTGGGCAACCACCAAACTCCACAAAAAAGCACATATTACTAAAATCGATATCGTAATTGGATTGTAAAGTTCCAGCGGGTTTTTCCTTATAAATAGTATGGCGATAATTTACACACTGAAATTCTGAAACATCTAAATTGAGGCGAGTGTTATTGGTCCAATCATGGGTCCCATCGGCAAATTGTCTGACCCATCCTCCACCGCAACAGGTTTTTTCACCAGCGCGTTTAAAAGTCAGCCATTGAAAAGGTAGCGGCACTTCGCCGGCGTCAAATTCCGGAGCTTGAGGACGAACAGCAACGGTGGCGATCGCGACATTTAAATCTTCCACTACCGCATAACGAGAGTAGCGACGAGCAGTCATCGGGTTGTCCGCCAAAAAAGGTAAGTCGGTAACTCCCACACGTGCCAGTTGGCCAGAAGGATCGCCTTCTGGATCATTGGCGGTGATCATCGTAAATTTTTGGCCTTGAGCGCGGCAACAGCGATTTTCACTGATATCAAAGTCGGCAAAGAGCACGGAATTAAGAGCTGGTACCGGATTTTGTTGGCCACATATCATCGACTCTTGCCAATAATTTTTTTCAGCAGTGGAACCACCAAAAAAAGATGTGGCAAATTGCGCAGCGGTGGTGGCGTGAAGAGCATTGGGAGAACAATCCAAATCGGAATGACAAACTGCTCCTGGTCGCCTGAAACATGCGTCTTGGACTATTGAAGGAGTGACGATCGAGCTGAATGTACCAATGGCATTTTTTTCGATGTTAACAAAGGCCGACGTTCCACCTGCATTTTTAGCTCCCGCTCCACAAGTATTTTGCAATCTTAATTGTTGTTGATCGGCGGCACTGGTGAAGGTTGGGGTGGTGATAAAAGTATAATCGCCAGAAGTGGGATCGAGCATGGGACAAGACTGCACGCGGTTAAGGCCAGTAGTGGCGCTATTACAACTGCCCACCTGACTAATGTAATCGGTGCGGTTTTGATTGTCGCGATTAGCATGCTGTGTTTCCATGTGCGGATTAGCATTGGTGTCGATAAATTTTCCCGGTTGGCAAATTCCATAATCGTCATCGGTGGCAAAACTACTATGCTGATTATCGAGATTGGCCTCTAAAGTTGAGATAACGGCATTAGGTAAACTGACGCTGCCATTAAGATATTTTTCCGGTCGGCCTAAAACATTTGCCTCTTTACCAAAAAGTATATTGTCGGCTAATAAAGGAGTGCGAATGATTTCGTCGTTAAAAGATTGAGTAATTTTTTTACACCAAAAATTAGGAGCACAAGTAAAATTTTTGCGTATGCTAAGAGGAAGGGCAGAGTAGTTTTGTTTACATACAGAACCCGATCCGCGGTAGACACATCGTTTTTTGGTAGTGGCCTTCAGTCCACCGACAATGATCTTACTGAGAAATTTTGAATCAGCGGTATTCACATTTTCATCTTCATCGGTAAATGTCGGCCATAGTGTTTTGACACTATTAATGTTGGCGCACATGTACTCCCAACCCAGCTTTGTCACACAATCGGTATCGTCATCACACAAGTGATACTGCTGGCAACTAGCACCTTGATTTTGACTAGGGTTGTTCATCGTCAAGTCAGGATCAAAGTCATACTTGGCGACCGTATCATTGGAGTTCGTCAGAGAAATGGTGACATTGGTAGAAGTTTGATCCGCCAAATCGCCCATGACTCCATTGATTGCTAAATACAGTTTGTCACTTTTGGCCGTTACTCGTCTGCCGGAACCGATGGCAAACCAGCTGACACCATCAAAAGATCCAATCAGAGCGCCTTTATTAAAACCAAACCAATCGCGCTGATACCCATTGATCCAAAGGGCGGCTTGAGTTTGCAGACGATTGAGTCTTTGAGTTTGCCCATCGGCATTGGCAGTATGAGAAAAAGGTAACATGGTCGGTGGCACGAAGCAGGCACGACCAAAAAGGGTATCTTCATAATTTCCTAAAGTGAGGTTAGTGGAAAAAGCATCTCTGGATGTCGTGTGCCCGACTGCTTGCAATCCTCGGCCCGCCGAAGAATTGGGATGGGCGCTGAAGGCCTGAAACCAGGAGTCTTTACTACAGAGAGGACAGGGAGAATAGAATCCGGAGTTAACAAAGATGGTGTAGTTTTCATTGTCGTTAACGGGTATCATCTTTGCCGGAAAGGCCTGATCGAGTGTCACGGAAAATTGGCCGGTGATGGAGTTCATATTAAATTGGCCATTGTCGGGATCGGTTTTATTGAGGTTATCGAGGTATTGAAACTCTGTGCCTTCAGGTATTACACCCGTGCCGGCAATGGAGGTGATGTTATCGACTGCCAGACCATTGGTGGCGCGAAAAAAACGATGGGGCACCGATCGGGCAGAAACATCCACAAAAGTGGTGGAGAAGGGAGGATCGGTATCACTATTCAAATTATCACAAGCCACGGCAGTGATTTTTCCCGCCGGATTTTTACTCGCATGAAAAATAAAAGTATCTTGGCAAGCGAGTGTCGGATCACCACTGGGAGGATTGCTAGGATCACAACCACACATTTTATTAACAATGGTTTGGACTTGCGCCTCAGTGACGCCAGTACCCGCCACATCACAAGAGATACTTTGAATGCCGGCACCCAACAGCCAACGTTCCGCTTGCGTGTCGTAGGTCGGGAGGTTGGTGATGGTATTGGGACACAAATTTTCGGTTTCATTTTGGCAGGTGTAGGAGTTATCACAGTACTCACTAAAACCTTCTTCACAAAGTTGATCTGTCAAACAGTAGTAATAATTAATTTTGGTTTGCAATAATTCTTTAGCGTCTTGGGTAGGATCATTGGGATTTGACGGAGGAGGGTTGAGACCACCAGTGCCACAGACATTATAAATATGAGGATAATTCACATAGGCCAAGGGATTGATGGCAATGTCCGCCTGAGATTGAGCAAAGTCATTCGGATACAAGCTCGAGGCATTGGATTTGAGCACTCCATCGTTGACACAATTATTGTTTAAACAACAATCAAAACCCAACGTTTGGCAGGAGGAATTGGTGCATAAACCTTGACCGCCATTATTTTGTGAGGAAGCGGTGTCAATGTTAAGTCCAAGCCCACTGAGGTTAAACAAGTTATTGGAGACCAATGTATTATCACTAATGCCAGAACTCACTTGATAAATTTTTACCGAGGTGGATTTGATAATGGTGTTACAAGTGGTGCAAACCTCATCGAGAGCAAAAGCACTGCCGGCCATCGCTACTCCACTAACCGTACCAGTGCAGACGGAAGCATTACTGGCATTTTGATCTAGATCGATGCGAAAATATCGTTCAATGGATTGAGTGCTAAAGTTATTAAAAAAGGCGGGAGTGGCGCGCACTCTCATTTGGGTTTTTGCCCCAGTGGCAGCATACGTGGCCAAAAGACAAAAAGTTTTTTGGAAATTGTTATTTAAATTTAGAAAGGTCTCGACCGCCTTACCTCGTAAAAAAACCACGCTGTTTAAATCTTCATTGACGGTGAGAGCATTAAAAATTTGCTGACTATTATGAAACCAAAACAGCTGACTGGTGTTCGTCCCCGCGCCATCATTTAAACCACTGGTATTGTCCTGGGTAATGCGGCGATTACTTTCAGTTTGAATTGGCAGGCAACTAGTCAAGGACAACAAGGCCCACAAGCTAAAACTGAAAAGTAAAAACTGATACTTGATCAAATGTGTTGCCTCGTAAGTTTGAGTATGCATTCTCTTCTCGACGGCGCGTGAGAAGTTGGGAATTAAAATTGGAGATGAATGAAAAAGCGGAAATATTTTCCGCTTAAAAGCTTAGGCCCTGGGTGGACTAAAATCAAATCCGCTATCGGCGACCGAGGTCCCATTGAGCATGGAAGACTGAACTCCGAAGGGATTTTGACTGCCAAACTGCCAATTAAGCGGCGGCGGAGTATAAGGAAAGATATTCGAATTGGGTTGAGCAAAATATAAACTGGCATAGGTCGCAGGATCTTTTTCTTTATAATAATCAAGGGTGTAATCCCAAGCGGCCCGATTATAAACATCTACTTCTTTTAATTTTTTATAATAACTGGTATTTCGATCTGTTTGCACTTTTAGATAATCAGTTTGTTGATAAGTCGTCAGTAGCGGGACAATTTGCCCCACTAACGGTGCCACGAGGTAGCTGCCAAAACTAGCTTCTTCGCGCCAAACTGGGCGGTAAGGATTGGTGTAATCCACATAATGACTGCGGTGATAGGCCAGCTGCTTTTCTTTCGCTTCGCTGGCATATTTTGCTTTTTTAGACACCGTGGTGCTGGGAACATCTTCATAAATTCGAACATTACACTGGTCTTTGATACCTTTGAGTAATTGATCGCGCGTACCCATGTGACGCTCAAAAAAATCTGGCTCAAATTTGGCGAGTATTTGATTGCCATCGCTGGCGAGGGCAAAGGCCATATAATCAGCGGGTTTTGACTGATAAGTTTTATCAAATCCTTCACAGCGAACGGCCGTGTGTGCAACAAACTTATCAGCGCATTCACTTTTGATAAAACCACCGATGGCATTTTTACAACTTTCAAATTTTTTAAACTCTTGGGTTTTTTCCATTTGTTTAATGGCATTTGTGAGAGTGCGCAAACGTTCCTTAGAACGAATAATCGCTCTGGGCACATCATCTGTTGTGAGAAGGCCAGTACATGCTTGGAAGGCAGTTCTTACTTCCGTTGTAGTGGGATTGCCCGCGGGCATTTGGCATGCAGATTTAGGCCCGAGATTTTTTTCCGGGAAAAGATTTGGCAACGCCTGTAATAATTTGGGATATAGGGCCTGAACCACTTGTTCGTAATTTTTGATTCGCGATTTCGGATCTGAAGTTAATTCAAGTGTTGCTTTCTCAGCAAAAATCTTTTGATTTTTTTCCAGAGAGGCCAATTTTCGGTCAACGTCTTGTTGCTGCACACCCAATTCACTTAAGGCCACGCCATTGTTAGGACGATCAGCAAGATAGCGTGCACGATCAACCAATCTTTTTTCTTCTCGTTTTAAACGTTGTGATTCGATTAAAGAAAGTTGAGCAATATTGGGTGCTAAATTTTCTAAGTTTTGTAAAATAGCTGCTTCCGCAGTGACAAATTCTCTTTGTTTGATTCGATTAAGAAGAAATTCATCTCGGTTATCGGCCGCAGTATGATTGGCGAGATTAATTTGCACCGACAATTCATCCACCGAACGCAAAATGGGAGCAATTCCAAATTTAAAAAAAAGATCATTTTTTTGTGTTTCACCAAGACTAAAGTCGGCAAAAACATTTTCCAGTTCTATTTTTTTAATGGTTAACGCTTGATAGGTTTCTAAACATTGCGAAGAGGCGGTTAGATCGGCAGTGGTTTGAAAACATGGTTTATTTTTTTCTTCTTCTAAAAAACGATTCATGGCGATGAGTTTTTGAGAAATTTTTTCTCGCAATTGAGGGCCTAAAGGATAATCGGTCATTTCTTTTTTTAGCAATCGATCAAAGTCGGCTATTTGTAGATCAGTGCCTCGGGCCGCCATACTTTGATAAGCGCGGACAAAACTTCCAAAAGCGTGGTACTCGGAACTTTGATCATTTTGGCCACTATTTAAATCGGATGTTTCAGATCGAAAAATTTGGAGTTGGAGACAAAAGGAGTCAAGAGTTCTATTTAGTTCATCGCATTTTTTGATCAGTAAATCAGTAATAGCAGCTCCTGATAATTGCGCAAAAATTTCATCCGGAGTAATTCCTAAATTTTGTAATGGATTGTTTGATTCTTCCGATTTCAAATAATGATCAATGCCATTGAGAAGTTGCACACTGCTGGTCGCATTTTTTATATTAAAGGCGAGGAGTGCACTATCGACCGGTCGAACATCATCCAAGCTCATGACGGCCTCTAAATCGGTGACCACTTTTCCTTGGAGCGATTCAATCCCTTGAAGCATCGCCAGCTTGGCCACTTCTTGATCATACTCTAAGGCCAATTGAGAAAAAGGAGTATTATTGTGGCGATGAAGTTTTGGGTCTTGATAATCGGCACGCAATTCACTTTGACGAATAAAAACTTGTTGCAATTCACCTTCTAAAGTCTTGCAAATATTTTTATCCGTGGCCCAAACCAGCGAATGGCACCACAATAAAAGTATCAAAAATGGAGAATAAATTTTTTCCTTCATAGTTTGACTATTTATCGGTAATTCTTAATATTTCGTGAAGGAAATTGAAGAAAAAGCTCGGTTAAAGCAGAGGAGTGTGATTTGTAAATTCAAGATCTTAGAGTAAAGCTATGATCTTGAATTATTGACAGTATTTTTATTTTACCAAAGGAAAAAAAAGAAAGCGCCAATTTAAAGGTAAAAATCCTAAAGAGAGAGAATCATCTTTTTATGGAACAAACCTTAAAGTTATAAAATTTTAATCAAAAATTTGCTCGTATTTTTTTTAAACGAATACCCTTGTTCATTATTGTGTTTGTGTTTGTGTTTGTGTTTGTGTTTGTGTTTGTGTTTGTGCGGCCATTTTAGGTTAAGTTTCAATCACCAGACACCTCTTAGAAAATTCCTGGAACCATATAAGGGAAGTTGAGATCACGAATTGGTTTAAATGGGGGAATCGAGCGAGGATCGCGTAGTATGGACCTTGGCACTCCTGGGATTGGCTGAATAGCCGGATCGGAGATGGTGCAAGCATCAAGGTCGGTGATTTCAAAACCTGCGAGTTTTGCGGTCAATTTCATTTTATAAACTGGTGGTTGATCAAATCCCGGTAAAAATGGCAGGATATCTTTAATTTTACAGATGGGTACTTCATCATATGCCACACATCCATATTCGGCTGCAAAAACATCTTGGTCATATCCTATATCGCTCGATTCTTTTAAAACTTTCATGACCTTTTTATCGACTTCGGGTTTCCATTCAAATGACATATTGGCCGAAGTTAAAGCTTCCTGAATGGCAGTCATTTTATCAGCATCTTCATAATCTTCGTCAGTAATATTTTCAAAGGCGGTGAAGAGTGCTTTTTCTAAAGGATTTCTTTCATTATCTGATTTTTCTTCTATTTGTTTTAATTTTTGGTCTTTCATCGCGAGTAAACAAACTGGATTTCCTTCAGGATCGACTCCGAAGGTAGTTGTGAAATAATCTTTTAACTTGATTGGTATTTTTTCACCATCAGATTCTACTGCTGGTGCTGCTGCAACAGTGGGTGTTTCAGTTTCTACTGGTGCTGGTGCTGCATCAGCTCCTTCTTCTGGAGTTGTGGGCAATCCGAAGGTTTTTAACTTCGGGAAAATTTTACTCATGATTGGTAGACTGCCAATACTTCGAATGATCAGAGATGTTTTTTCTTTTATAGTTTCACGAGCTTTATTTAATGCCAGTGAAAAATTTGGAAGTGAGAAGAAAGAAGGTGTTTGAGAAACGGTATCAGCTGCTGGAGTATCACCTGCAGTAGCTGGAGTAGTAGCTGGAGTAGTAGCTGGAGTAGCAGCTGGAGTAGCAGCTGGAGTAGCAGCTGGAGTAGCAGCTGGAGTAGCAGCTGGAGTAGCAGCTGGAGTAGCAGCTGGAGAAGTAGCGGGAGCAGTAGCCGGAGCAGTATCAGGAGCAGTAGCAGGAGCAGCAGCCGGAGCAATAGCCGGAGCAGCAGCCGGAGCAGTAGCCGGAGCAGTAGCTGGAGCAGTAGCCGGAGCAGCAGTTGGTTTTAGATTTTTATTTAACCGAAGTTCCATATTTTCTAAAACATTTTCAAAATTGTCGTCGATACGTTCGATAATTGGGCCAAGTTTTTCTGCTACGACTTTTGCTTTAATTTTGTTCAACGAAGCGACCAATAAATTTTTTCTAATGCATTGGCGAAATAAATCTTCAGGCGATCTTTCTTCTGCGGTGTAAGGCTTAGGACATGTTAGAGCGGGAAGTTGGGATCCAAGTTGAGGAGTATAGGTTTTTACCATCTCAAAACAAGGAGCTATTTCATTCTTAGTTTTTTGATCAATAATTTGGCCATCGGCATGATGATCCAGCGAAGGCATCCATGCAAGTGCTTGGGCCTTTTCTGATGGAGTGAGGTCAAAGTGATCGAGCATGATCTTATTTTTCTCAGGAATTGCCGCAGGACTTTCACTTGGCCCAGGGTGCCCGAGGCGACAATTTAGATGGGCGATATATTGATTACTCTCATCAAGAAATTTTGGATCAAAAGATTTTTTGGGATCAAGTTTGGGCAAGGGATGGTTGGCGAGAAACTCTTTCAGACCTGGACAAAATTGCTCCCTTTGCAGACAATGAATCAGCTCGGCGACCATTTTTATTTTTCCATGCTGATTCTCTTGGCGTACTTCCAAGAGCAAGTCGGTATCATTTTTAGCGATAGTTCCATTCGGATTTTTTCTAAAATGGTCGATGACTCCGTTGATGGGAATTTGGGGGATGGATGCCCCAATTAAATGAAGGTAGTGATCAAGGTGGAGATTGATCTCTCCTTGCAAAGTGGCTTTAGTACTTGGATCAAGACCATTGATCAAATTGGATTTCGCATCTGATACTTTTTTTAAATCATCGAGTAAATCACTGACTTCAAGATGGTTATAATCCGAAAGACCTTGGGCATTTTTTTTGGTATCACATTTTTTTGCTTGCTCACACCACTCCCAAGGAATAAAAGTTGCCCCTTTTTCACAAATTTCAGTCCAAGGATAAGGATTATCTGTCACTTGGAGCGCTAGCATTTTTTGCATTTCAAGAAAGGCCTGCTGCTTCAGCGCTAAATTGATGCCATAAAATTCGGTGAGCGCCATTCGCTCCATTCTTTTTTTATAAGCATCCGATCCTTTAAGTGACGAAAAACAGCCACTTTCGGTGAAAGGATGATGGTGATTTGATCGCGTGTACTCCATCAGAAGTTCTTCGTAATCGTTGGATGAAAGTTCATTCGCCATTGGCACTTCTTTCGTTGCAGCAGGAGGTTCTAGCGGGCAGGCCAAATCGAGCGGCCCTGGATTGGGGTTATGATGGATGCCATCCATAGGAGTGAAATCGATTAACTGCTGAATAAATCCCGGACATGGATTTTCTGGAGTGGCATCACAATCCTTAGGATTTCCTTGATTGATGGTGGTCACATAATAACTGACTTGAAAAAACTGCTGGATGACATTTGTATTTTGGATGTTTGAAGTACTTTGACTAATGCTGGTGTTCGACACAATCTGACTCCAAACCGGTGCAACCCAGAAGATCTGAAAGACCATAAAAAAATAGATAAAAAACACAATTCTTGAGCGAATAAGATGCTCCTGTCTTAAAAATCAGATGATCTGACGTTCCCTATCGGCTTTTGATAAAAAATTTAAAGTAAAATAGTCATGGTATTAGGTCCGGGTAAGTTTCGTTATTTCAATATGTTAAATCTTTTCCCCGAAGAAAAAATAGCATGTTTGAATAAACTGATTTGTGATAAAGCTATAAGATCAAAAAATTTTTACCGCGAGAATTTCTATGCCTTGGTTTGATAATTTAAAAAGCCCGAAACTTAAAAAACTGAAAAAAGGGGCAAGCACCACGCCGGAAGGTTTATGGAAAAAATGCACCTCTTGCGCTGAGATTTTGCAAGTTTCAAAACTCGAAGAGAATCTCAACGTCTGTCCTTACTGTCAGCACCATTTCCGTCTCGATGCGGTGACGAGGGTTCAAGCTTTGGTCGATGAAAATAGTTTTCAAGAATTAGGCGAAAGCATGATTTCCAATGATCCGCTTTTGTTTAGCGACAAAAAACCTTACCGTGAGCGCTTGGATGAAGCGAAAGAAAAGACCGGCCAAAATGACGGGACCTTGTTAGGTCTGGCCAAAATCCATGGCCAATCTTGTGCATTGGCGGTGATGGATTTTAATTATATGGGTGGTTCCATGGGGGCGATCACCGGTGAAAAAATTGCTCTGTGTTTTGATTTGGCGTTTGAGCATCGAGTGCCGGCGATTGTCATCAATTGTTCAGGAGGTGCCCGCATGCAAGAGGGAATTGTTTCCTTGATGCAAATGGCGAAGACCTCAGGTGCTAGACAACGGTTAAAAAACCAAGGCATTCCCTACATTGCCGTTCTCACCGATCCCACCACGGGTGGATGTGCGGCGAGTTTTGCCATGCTAGGAGATATCACTATCGCGGAACCAAAAGCGTTGATTGGTTTTGCCGGACCTCGGGTCATCGAACAATCTATTCGCCAAACTTTACCCGAAGGATTCCAGCGCGCCGAGTTTTTGCTCGAGCATGGGTTTATCGATCAAATCACCACGAGAAAAGATTTAAAAAATGAATTGGGATTCTATCTTAAATTCTTTCAAAGATCCTAAACTCAAAAAATTTGAGCAGGATTTGGCCCATCAGCTTTTTCAGTTTTATGGAGAAGAGCGATTTAAAAACCAACCGGAAGTGATTGCTCCTTCGTTTCAAAAGTTCCAAAAAAAAATTGACCAACTTGGAATTAAAGTCATCACCGTGGGAGGCACGAATGGCAAAGGTGAAACTTGTCATCTGCTTCACCAGGCCTTCAATCGAGCGGGTCTGCATGGTGCTTTGTTTACTTCACCTCATATTTTAAGTGTGCGCGAGCGTTTTATTAAAAATGCTGATTTTATCGAAGGAGTCGAGCTTTATAACCTGATCGAGCACCATCAGGGCGAACTAAAAGAAAAAGAATTAAGTTTTTTTGAATTTCTATTTTTTCTTTTTTTAGAATGGTCGCTAGAAAACCAATCATCAATGCCACTCGATTATCTTATTTTAGAAGTAGGGATGGGGGGCAGGCTGGATGCCGTCAATTTGTTGAATGCCGACATAGCGGTGATCACCAGCATTGGATTAGATCATCAGGCCTATCTCGGCGCTACCTGCGAGGATATTTTAGCGGAAAAAATCGAGATCACGCGCGCTCAAAAATACTTAGTCAGTGGGGTGGTGGATGTGAGTTTAAGGCCCTTGATCCATGCCTTTTGTCAGATTCGCAGAGTCAATCTAGTGGACTGTGCTGAGAATGAACATTTTAGAACTGCAAGTTATCCGCAAAGAAATGAACAAGTGGCAACGCAAGTTTTGGCCTTATCAGCAGAGTTATTTTGGCGAGATCGATTTAAACTTTCTCCCCAGGTGATCTCCTTACCCGCGGAGTGTTTAGGTCGTCGGCAGATACTGACATTGGCGGACAAAAAGTTTATCTTTATAGGTGCACATAATACTCAAGGAATTGAGCAGATGATCGATTGGCTCAAGGGCGATACTTCTCCTTTGACGATGATCGACGAAATATGGATGGGATTTTCCGATCGGGCCGTCAGCGATGTGCAGACCATGATCGATCTGTTGATGGGTATCAATGAAGTAAAAGAAAAAAAGATTTTTTCTTTTGGCCATACTAAGGCCTTTAAGATTGATCAGCTTTTGGCCTGGATAAAAAATCGTTGGGCCACGCTAAAAATACAATCGCTCGAGTCCGAAACTATCGATACGCGAGGGATTGAGGCACAAAAGTTCTTCCATGGAAGAGGAAAGGATTGTTTTGCTGACGAAAAAAAGAATTTTATTTTGGTTACTGGGTCTTACTACTTTGTGGGAGAGGTGCAAAAAAAATTATTGTCATCTTCCCCTGTACATTCTGCAGGCCCTCATCCTCATTTATAATCTCCATCCATCACAAGTCGTAGCGCGAGAAAGTTTTAGTTTTAATGTGGGCGACGATATTTCGATTTTATCAGATAAGGCCTATCGCAAGGCGAGTGAAAATTTGTTTGAAGCGGTCGGCAATGTGATCATCACTCATTATAAAGAAGTTCTTTATGGTGAATCAGCTTCTTTTAAATTAGACAGCGGCGATATTAATGTGGAAGGAAATGTTCGCTACATCGGACCAGGCCACACTCTTTTTGGTTCAACCTTGTTATATAATTCTAAAACGCAGTATCTCACAGTCTCAAATGCACGGATTCAATCAAGTATGGATGAAGGAGATTTTAGTGTGGTGGGATCAGTCATCACACGTGTCAATCCCACTGAGTATATCGCCAGAAATGCCGAGTACTCTACTTGTCGTGATTGCCCTGAATCGTGGTCGATCTACGGAGAAAAAGTGCGCATCACAGTGGGTGAATATGTACGCATTCGTCATGCTTTAATCAAGGTGAAAGGTGTGACCGTGATGTATATGCCTTATTTGGTTTTGCCGATTAAAAAGAAACGGCAAACAGGTTTACTGTTTCCTAAATTTTCTATTCGTTTAAATGAGGGAGTTGGTTACAAACAGCCATGGTTTTGGGCGGTCTCGGATCAGACCGACATGCTTTTTACGCCGGCAGCTCTTGGTCGGCGAGGTCTCGCTCACGAGTATCGTTTCCGCCATTATTATGGCGATCACAAATGGTCAGAAGTGCAAAACTTACAAGCGAGAGATCGCATTTATGATCCAGATTTACCCGAAAAAGAAGAAACCAGTGGTCAGCATGTCTATCGACAATTTTCAGATTATGAACATCATTTTTCTTTTGGCCAATGGTTTAACCATCATGCCCAGTATTCGTTCACGAATGATTTAGATATTGGTCGGGATTTTGGTGGTTACACGGATCAGTTTTTAAGGGGTTCAGAAGTGGGTGGTGGAGGTTGGATGGAATGGCGTCAAAACATCTTTGATATCAATTTTGAATCTTACTATAACCGCAATTTGATCACTCAAAAAAATTATGGATTTGATCATGACTACGTACAAATTCTTCCCCAAATCAATTTTCATGTGTTGCCCATCTCCATTCTGCAAACCGATGTACCAATGTTTCAATATCTGTCGATGGATTTGGAAAGTACCTACACGATTTTTAAACAGAATGATAAAAATGAAGAACAATCAATCCGCAATGCTAATCGCTGGACGATGATTCCGAAAATCAATTGGCAAATGTTTACTATGGGACCCTTTAGCTTAAAAACAACTGCCGAATTTGATTATGCCCGCTATGATTTTTTTCGCCTCGATCCCGAGCAAGCAAAAACTGATCCCATCGCCAAGTTTGAAAAAACTGGTCAGGTGGTAAAATCTGAACTTTCGATGGAAATAGATAAAATTTTCGGCATTGCTTATGAAGAAAAAATTCCTATGGAAAAGATTGATCAAGAATCAAAAATGCTTTTGGAAATGGATCGTGATGAAAAACCAGATGACCAAGCTAAGCTTTTTAAAGATTCGATCGATCGAATTCCTCCTTTTGATCAAAGTTTAACTGATGATTTTTATCTAGTGAGGAAAAATAGCTACCGGCATGTCCAAGAAGTTAAATTAAATCATTATTTTATAGCGGATGAAAAATTAACTGGTCGAGAAAGTTTTAAAAAACAAATTACTTCCGAAGCTGGCCAATTTGATTATCGAGACAGCATTCGTTCTCAATCTCATGTATTAGGAGATGTCCGCAGTCAAACAGGAATTTCTGAACGCAATACGATAGAGTTACAACTTAATAATACTTTAATAAAAAAAAGCAGCTTAAGTTATGATCCCTATCGGCCCATTAACAGTTTAAGAGACACTTTTAGCTATGATAAAATGGCCTATTTTAATGTTTCACAAGGCTATGAGCTCAATAATCGCCCCGATACCACGTTTGAGGATCGCATTACTAGACTTTATATCTCTACCGGATTGTCGTTAGATAAGTTTTCTTTTGGTTTTAGTGAATACTATTTTTGGCAAGATCATCGCAATGTTTTAAGTTTTAATTTTAATAAAAAATTCCTCTATGGTTCTTTGAATGGTCGTTATGATATTGATCCATTATCCACTCCAAAATCTAAACGCTATAATATCGGTGGGAGTTTACAATTATTGGCACAAGTGGAATTAGAGGCGAGTACAACTTATGATTTGATCGAAGAAAAATACACTGAATCGACCACCAGAGTTTTGTATAAACCCCACAATAATTGCTGGCGAGTTGAGGCGACGTACTCTAAAACAGAAATTGATAGCAGTATCGGTTTTAACTTTTTTATCAATTTTGCTGGAAATAATTTTGTCTCACTTACTGGTATTTAAAGCATGATTCTGATTATCGATTTTTACGATTCCTTTACTTATAATCTCCAAAATGAACTTTATCAGATGAGATTAGACTCCAAAGTCTTACCCTTTGATCAAGTTAATCAAGATATTTTAAATCATTATAAAGTTTTGGTGTTAGGTCCAGGCCCAGGTCACCCCCAAGAGTACCAACATAAATTGCCTTGGCTCAAGTGGCTTATTCAGAACAAAAAGGTGATGGGAATTTGTCTGGGACATCAGTTGATTTTGCAAGATTTTGGTTTTTCTGTTGTTCGGGACAATCATCCTAAGCATGGAACAACAGAAATGATCACCATCCCACCTTGGAAACATTTTAATCCTATTTTTCATGGAGTGCAGACTTCCGTTCAACGTTACAATTCATTAAGTGTAAAAATAAACGACAAAAAACGTAGGTTACTCGAGCAAACGGGCAATTTATTCTTCGAGAAAAAACAAGTTTGTCAGATGGCCGGTGGGAACAATTGGTTAAGTTATCAATTTCATCCTGAATCTGTAGGTACAATGTGCCCTCAGATCTTTTTTGAACCGCTAAAAAACTTCGTCTATACTTAGAATGTGGAACATTTAAATTTTAAAATTGATGGAATTTACGATGTCAAAACCAAAAAGTTGGTGAGTGAGCTTGGCATCTCGCAGTTTACTCTCGATTTTAATCCTCGTGGCCCTAATTTTTGTCCTCTAGAAACAGCGATATCGATCATGTCGACTAGTGCTAAACCTGGTGCTATCGGGCATGAAAAATTTTATCTTTATTTTGACCAAGATTCACCAGTCGTTATCAAACGAGTTTTGGAAGAAATCAAAAAAGAATTGCCTTACTTATCGACGGATTCTTATCAGTTAGAATTTTACGATCAACGAGAGGCAGCTTTTTTTGATCAGTTTAATCATCCCTATATTTGGCATTATCAACAGGGAGTTCCATGGAAAAGTATTGCTGAATCAAAGTTATGCAAAGGCATAGTCCTTAACTATCGCTTGTTAGAATATTTTTATCATCAAAAAAATCTCAGCTCCTTCCTAAAAACATTTTATCAAATAACCGCCAAAAATCAGACTGAGATGTTCTTAAAAATTGATTGGGGAGAAGAATTATATCAAGGAATATTAGACCAACTCCACTACGACACAATTTCATTACCTATTAATCAAAAAGTTGAAATTTGTTATCGCAACGTTGATTTGAACAAAGTACAATCTTATTTCATAGCGCAAAAAAACCATTTATTGTCTTATTGATTTATCTTTTGCGCTAAGTTTTTTTCACGGAGTTGAAATATTAAAATCCTTCTCGCCAATGATGACGGAGTCGAGGCCCCAGGAATTTGGGCCCTTTATCATCAACTCCATAAAGACCACGATGTCACCATGGTGGCCCCTTCAATCGAACGCTCTACCACCGGGCATACCTTGACCCTCAACGATCCTTTATGGGTAAAAAAATTAGAAAAGAATGTCTATTCTTGTAGTGGTTTTCCCGCCGATTGTGTTTATGTCGCTTTATCTCTTATCTATAAAAATGAAAAACCAGACTTGGTCATTAGTGGAATCAATCGCGGTGCTAATTTAGCGCAAGATATCTATTACTCTGGAACGGTCGCCGCCGCCCGCGAGGCAGTCTTTCAAGGGGTCAAGGCGATGGCGGTGAGCTTGGTGCTCGATCATGATTCGAGTCAAGCAAGTCATCAGTATGAAACTGCCAGTGAATTTGTTCATCAAATTCTCCAGCAAAATTTCGTCGCCCAGTTACCTTTAGGGGTGCTCATGAATGTGAATGTTCCTAATCTCCCTTTTTCGGACTTACAGGGAGTTGAGGCCGCTGATTTAGGATTTAGAAACTACAGTTTAGGCGTGATTGGACGAGAAGATCCCCGTGGCAGAGAGTATTTTTGGATTGGTGGACAGTATCGAGGTCATAATGAAGTGCCCGGGTCCGATTCATATATTGTTCATCAAAAAAAGATTTCCATGACGGCGCTCACACCACTTAAACGTCAAGCTGAATGGTCACCTGAAATAACTCAGATGATTAGTGGCCTTAAACTCGCATCACTATGAAAAGTTTGTTATTTGTCATTTTGTTGTTTACGTCGTCTTGTGGCCATATGAAAAGCGGCCATTATGTTCGCTTAAATGAAAATGACAATTTAGATATTTTAGCGCAGGAGTTTCAAACTCCACCTAGCGCTTTAATGGCCCTCAATCCCGGCAAAGAATTTCGCGTTGGTGAATGGGTTTTTATTCCTAAAGAAATTGGCATTTATGGAGGCCTTGATCAATTTTTAGATCAAGATACCACCATCGTCGATCAAGGTTATCTCATGTCTGGCGATTATGTTTGGCCAGTCCCTGGAAGAACTAAAATCAGTTCGGGTTATGGACCTAGAGGACGTAATCATCATGATGGCATTGATGTTCCGGCCAGGGTAGGAACACATATTGTATCGATTGCTGATGGCGTGGTGATTTATTCCGGAAATCGCATCAGTGGTTATGGCAATCTATCGATCATAAAACATCCTGGTGGCTTGGTGTCTGTCTATGCTCATGCCAAGAAAAATTTTACCAAAAAAGGTCAGAAGGTTCATAAAGGTCAAGTGATAGCTCAAGTAGGAATGACTGGCAGAACCACTGGACCGCATTTGCATTTTGAAACTCGCATTGGCAAACGGGTGGTCAATCCCATGATTTATCTATCGACTTCGCGCGATCAAATTCTGGCGCAATCAAGATAAAAACTGGTCCCTTTGTAAGTGGGCAATTAGATTTTGTTACGCCAACTTTTTTTTAAAATTCTTTTTGATTAATCGTATAATTGAATATTTAACTTATTCATAGTTTCATTTCTTTGTAAATCGTCGAGGCTCCCCGTCTGTTCGATCTCTTGTTTTCTGCGATAGTTAATCTATCCATACAACAGGAGGTTTAAATGGATTTAATTTTACTCAGTAAAAAAATTAGTTCTTACCGCACACCGAAGGGGTGCATCACCAAACTGCCCAATGAACTTCTCGCCGAAATACTCCACGCCTGGGAGCAGTGGAGCGGCAATTCCGCAGCATTTTACAAAGAACTGGGCGTCGACTTTCGCAAGATGGGGGCGATAATGGGCAAGGCAAAACAATTAAAAAGAGAGGGCGCCTTTGATGGGTTAATGGAGAGAAGATAAAGATTAATTATTCGACCAAAAGCTCACTGGTGCGAGGGATAGAATATTTTCTAAAAAACTATGGCGAACTAACCTATTTTTTAACCAGAGAAGATTTGCCCATCGATAATAATTCCCAGGAGAGGTTGCTTAGATCCCCGGTGATTGGCAGGAAGACTTGGTACGGGACCCATTCAAAACGAGGGGCACAAACCAATGCCGTTTTGTTTACTCTGATAGAGACTTGTAAGTTAAATAAAGCTAATCCGAGGGATTACTTTAAAGATATAGTTCACGCGATTCACGAGAAGCGGGAAATCTTTACACCAAGTGAATATGTCCAAACGAAATCAGAAAAAAATGCCTGATTAAACGCGGCAGGTCGACGATTTACTGTCTTCGGAGTTAAAATACTATTCATAAAAGTGTAAGTAGCATGGAGTCGAATTTCCCCATACAAAAAAAGTTACATGACGCTTTTTTCAGACTTACTTGGAATTTCAAATCATTTTAGAACTAAAATAGAAATTTATGATAAAAATTACATACATAAATAAAATCCAGTTTTATTGAGAGGTGAGGTCAACATTTGACTGAGAAGTTTGAAATGAAAATAGTAACAATTTGATCCAATAACGCATTTTACTTGGTTTTCCCTCACCAATTTCCACGATGTTTTCTAAAACTCCATGGCAATTCTCTAAAATCTTGCAAGAACCCACATTATTTTCATCACAAGTAAGAAGTACACTTTAGAGTCCCATACTTTTGGCCAGTGGGAGAATTTGCAACAGCATACTGGTGGCAAAACCCTTCCGTCGATTTTCCGACAATGCCCTGTAACCTATGTGTTCGCCAATTTTAGAAAGAAAATCATTAAGTTCATGGCGAAGGGCAATTTGCCCTACAATTTCATTGCCCCAGAATCCAAAGAGGGTGGTATCGGCGACTCTACCTTCTGGCAAATTTCGCCCATTTTCATAATCATTTAAGATTTGAAGATATTCAAAAAACTTCATGCCATCAGTTTAATTATTGGCAATAATAAATTGAGGTTCGTTCTATTTGGTCAAAGAGGACATGAATAAGATTTTATCTTTGGAAACTAGTTTACGAATAATTAAATTAATTGTTTCCTTTAAACCTTATATTTAATTTTTTGTTTTTACTCATTCTGTAGTCTGACCACAAACGACCATTCCACCAAGTAAGGTCAGGGACTGGCACAGGGCATTCGCAAAAAAATAAAATGGATACTGATTTGAGGGCTCGGTTACTCTGGGCAACCAGCTGAAATGTCGAAATTTTTTAGGTGTTAATTTGTAACTTAGACATATCTCCCTCCCTAAAAAATATTTAAACTACCGTTGAGTTAAAGAATTTATTTTATTCTGACGATAGACCATACATTAAACTGAACAATAGATTTCAATAAAATAAAGGGGACTTTATGAGTAATTTCAGACCTAAAATTTTTATTTTAACGTTTGGGTATTGTTTAGCATTTATAACAACAAATCTCTTAGCAAATGCTGCATGCCCTAACGATATATCAAATGCGTTCACCCGATGTGTAAATGATAAAAAAATTTGTGTTTATACACACCTCCGATCTTGGACAATTACAAGTTTGGGTGGTTGCCCTTGGTTTACCGAAGAGATGTTGCCCCCAGCCGATATTTCAGAAGCTTGTAAACAAGCTGGATTTTTAGCTGACTGGCTGGCAAGGTCATGCCCTTCGGGATGTCTCGATGTCTCCTATTCTCTTCCAAATCCCCACATAAATAACGAATGCTGCACAATCACTGTGATTCGATCTTGTGCTGAGAAAACAGATAGCGGCAGAGAAGAGAAAAAATTGCCTGATTAAACGTGGCAGGTCGACGACTTACGTCCAAAACCTATCGATAGAAGAGTTTTCCCATCTGCAACTGGATGACTTAATCACCTCTCATCACACCAAACTAAAACCCTTAAGTGTGAGTTTGGTGGTGACAAAAAAATCGCGGGCGATTGTCGCAGCCTCGTTGAGTGTGATTCCCGCTTTTGGTCATTTGGCACCCAAGCAAGGGATGTTTGATTCAGATCAACATCATATTTATGAAAAAATACTTCCTAAATTTTTTCCAGCATGGCGCCATCAAACGTTTAAAAGTCAGCGCGCGAGTGTTGCGGGTTTAGGTGAGCTGAAAAGCAAAGCGTTTGATCCGTTATTTTCTATCAACCACACGCTAGCGATGTTACGAGC
>JBIKWR010000136.1:0-8760 GCA_044356225.1 Bacteriovoracaceae bacterium
TAGATTGCCCTGATCATGAAATACACAACCTCCTCCACTTTGCCTTCTCGCCAATAAAATGTTGTTTTTGGTTAAGTAATGCAGGTCACATTCTAACCATGGATTTTGAAAGCGACCTAGAATTACTGATGGTCGATTACACCAAATAAACAAATGAGAAGATTGCTCGGACTTTTCCAACAACTGGTTTTCCATCGCCAAATTTAAAAACGGATCATTGGAATTTGAGATAAACAATTTCAAAAGTAGCAACCTCCTCGCCAACTATCACAGACCAATGGTATAACGTCTCCTATGAAATATGACCAGATGAAGGAAGAAATAAGTAATATCGGCTTTGGGTGCTATCGTATTTCTCAAAGATCGAAAGAGCATTTTGCCGCCCTCGATTTAGCGATTGAACGAGGCTGCACGCTGATTGATACTTCCGCCAATTATACCGATGGAGATTCAGAAAAATTAGTAGGCGAGATCGTTCATAAACACGCTAAAAAAAAGTTATTCATCGTCACTAAGGCCGGCTATATTCAAGGCCAAAATTTTAAAAACTTAGAAAAGCTCCAACAAATGGGTAAAGGTGGAGATGATTTAGTCACTGTTTCGGAAGATCTTTTTCATTCGATCCATCCCGATTTTTTACAAGATCAAATTGAACAAAGCCTTTTACGCATGCAGCTTCCTACCATCAATTGTTTTTTACTCCATAATCCCGAATATTATTTTAAATCAAAACATGACACCAACCTTGGATCGGTGGTTTATTATCAACGGATAAAAAAAGCGATGGAGTTTTTAGAAGAAAAAGTTCATCAAGGCTTGATTCAAAGTTATGGTATTTCTTCTAATAATTTTCCCTATGCACCTGATCAGATCGATGCGACTAATATTAAAAATATCATCTCGTTGGCGCAACAAGTTTCATCTCAACACCATTTTCGTATGATTCAGTTTCCTTTTAACTTACTCGAGGAAGGGGCCGCTCTTCCCTATTATGACGGACAATCGTTGATCGATGTTTGTCAACAAAACCAAATTTTCACACTCAGTAATCGACCATTAAATGCTTTTGATCAAGGCCAGTTTACTCGCCTGGCCACTTATCCCGAAAGTGAACTCTCGGGCGAAGACATTGCCGATGTTTTTTCTGTGTGCCAACAAAAAATGCAAAATCGTTGGGACCACTATCAAAAGTCTGAAGCCTCCAGCTCCTTAAAGGATCAAGGTGAAGAAGAGAATTTATGGGAAATCCCTTTGATCAAACAATTTTGCGAAATTTGGAATAATCTTCCAACGCCAGATGCGGTCGATCAAGTGTTTCATCTGCATTTTTTTCCTTTCTTGGCCCGACTATGGGGGGGCAAAGGTTTAGATCAACATGATGCTAAGCCATTTTTTGTCCTGTATGAAACCGCCCTGGCGTTAGCGCGAAAAAACATGAATCAAAGAGCAATGATTTTAAGACATCAACTGATGCAAGAAAAAAAATTATCTGATTCTCCGGAAAAATCTTTTTCTCAACTGGTCTGCCAGCACTATTTGGCCAAGGGGATTGATTGTGTTTTAGTGGGAATGAAGAAAAAATCCTATGTGCTCGACTTACAAAATTTGTTTTAATTTTACTCGTTTAAAATCTTTAAATTCTTTTTCTAGTTCATAATCAATACGTTGTCCCCAATCAAAGGACTTCATCATCTGTTTGGTTTCTTTCGATAATGTTTTTTTACTGATTTCGATGCGCTGAATTTTAAGTTCTTGAAGAATATTTTCACATAACTCTAATTCAAATGAGTGTTTTGTTTCTCTTAACAGACGAAGATTATAGGGATAAGCAGGAGTCTTCGTAAACTCGCGAGAATACACCTGGGCCACCATGGGCATTTGCCTTCGGTTCAGTTTTAAAATTTGTAACCAACGTTCAATCGCCGGATTATGGGCGGCATGAACCAGTTGATGGCACCAGTCCCCGCGTTTTTGCACTGGACAGTCGGAGGGCAAAGGACAGGGATAAAGAATTTTATAACCATGATTCAATAACCATTCTCTTAACACCATCACTTGTTCAAAACTTTGTTTAGTTCCCGGTTCGATCAAAATAATCTCGCTCCCCTCATATGTGGAAACTAACTCAATCATTTGATTCAGGTTCAGTTCATTGAGAATATGGCCCAAAAACAAAACCCCTTTTTCTTTTTTAGGTTGAGTATTTTGAAACTGCAAATGATCTTCCAGTTTTAAATGTTTAAAAAGTGGTTTTAATCTTTGCGCTTGTTCAATCATCAGACTCGAATGATCAAAGGCCTTAACCTTTAAACCAAAACTGGCCAATAAAAACGAAAAAGTTCCCGGACCACAACCAAAATCAAGACAATTCTGTCCTTTAAGAAAATCCAAGTATTCAGTGGGTAATTGGGAAAAAAGAAAATTTAGTTTAGGAGCATTCGTGGGAAAATACAAAGCGGCATAAGCTGCAACATATTTAGCATGTTGAAAATACTCTGAGATCATTTCGCTTCTTTCTATAAAACAGCGGTGAATGTCCTCGCAGGCCAATAATAAATCATGTTCATTTTTAAATTGATAAATAAGAGTCGGTTTGATGATTTCGAAATCCCAATCAATCTGAGTTGCAATGTCCATCTATTTTCTTAAATTCATCGGAACATAACTTCTTAAGTTGTGGCCCATATAAATTTGTCTGGGTCTGGTAATTCGTGTTTTGGGATCTTTTATCATTTCACGCCACTGGGCAATCCATCCAGGAATTCTTCCCAAGACAAACATCACCGTAAACATATTTGTTGGGATATTTAAAGCTCGATAAATTATCCCAGAATAAAAATCCACATTAGGATAGAGTTTTCTTTCGATAAAATAGGAGTCTTTGAGAACTTCTTCTTCTAGTCCTTTGGCAATATTGAGAACCGGATCGTCGATGCCTAAACTTTTTAGGACGTCATCACACGCTTTTTTGATGATGCGGGAACGAGGATCAAAATTTTTATACACCCGATGGCCAAAACCCATTAATCGAAAGGTGTCATTTTTATCTTTTGCTTTCACGATAAACTTTTTGTAATCCCCTCCATCGCGGTGGATTTCGTCGAGCATTTCAATCACGGCTTGATTAGCGCCGCCATGCAAAGGTCCCCATAAGGCATTCATACCAGCGGATAAACTGGCAAATAAATTAGCATAGCCAGATCCCGTGACTCGCACCGAGGAAGCCGAACAATTTTGTTCGTGATCGGCATGTAAAATAAATAAAACATCGAGCGCTTTAATCACGCTAGGATTGGCCTGATAACCAGGATCACCAAACATCATATTGAGAAAATCTTCACAATAATTAAGATCTTTTCGGGAATCGATACTTTTTTTACCTAGAGAATGACGGTAGTAATGAGCGGCAATGGTTGGCATTTTGGCCATCAAAAATCCAAAAATATCGGCTTGTTTTTCATCTGATAAATGGGGAACTAAATACTCGGGGTAATAGGCCGACAAACCGACGGTGGCAGAAGAAATAACCCCCATCGGATGAGCATCTTCGGGAAAAGTTTCAATCAGGCTGCGCATCCGCGGACGAATATTAGCGTGAGTATTGGTACGAGCACGAAACACTTCTAACTGATCTTTGGTAGGTAGTTCGCCGTAAATCAACAAATAACCCACTTCCAGAAAACTTGATTTTTCACACAGCTCTTCAATCGAATAACCTCGATAGCGCAAGATACCCTCTTCACCATCGAGAAAAGTGACCTCCGACTGACAACTCCCAGTATTTCCCAATCCATTATCTAAGGTAATGTAACCGGTGGTTGAACGCAGCAGAGAAATATCGATCGCCATTTCTCCTTCGGTACCTTCGATGATGGGTAACTCAATGGATTTGTCTCCTAAATCTAGCCGGGCCATCCTGCTCATAAACATCAACCTTTTTTGCAATGTATTTTATGAAAATAACTTAGATCTATTTTAAAGTTTTTCCAGACATACGCCATTATACACTGGCCTTTGATGAGTTTTCCAGTGGATCTTGGCTTCATTTGGACCGATCAAAAACCCATTTTTTATGCTGAAAAAATCTCGGGGTAAAAAGATTGACCTCAATATTTAGCACCATTCCAATCTGCGGGATTTTGATGCCATAAATTGACTGAAACTAGCTCGTCATCGGAAATCATTTTATTCAGGTTTGCCGCCTTAATTAAATGATCGAAGTCCGTTAATGAAAAAACTGGAACTTTTTCCACCATAAACTTCTGTCGCACATGCTCAAAACCATAATCGACGATGGTAACAAGCGCTGTAACTTTCAAATTCACACTGTTCAAAGCGTCCAAGGCCAATAATGTACTACTTCCTTGATTCACTAAATCCTCAATCAACACAACTTGTTTAAACTTTTGGCAGTCGCCTTCCACTAAATTTTTTTTGCCATGATCTTTTGACTGAGTTCGAACATACAACAAAGGTTTTTTTAACTCGTGGGCCACCCATGCAGCCTGCGGGATACCCGCTGTTGCCATTCCGACCACGGCATCAAACATCAGATTTTGCTCTTTGATTAGATCGATAAAACTTTGAGTGATTTGTTCTCTCTCTGGCACATGCGATAAAACCATGCGGTTGTCGCAATAAATCGGGCCAATCAATCCTGAGGAATACTGAAAAGGAGGATGGAGCGAAAATTTTACACAATTAAGTTTTAATAAGAGTTGCGCCACTTGGTTTTTGTTCATCGCCATTTTTAACATACTATTTGTAATTTTAAATAGGGATCACCAAAGTTTTCTTCTAAATCTGCCCGTGTTAAAGAATGTTATGCACTTTACCCCCCCGCTTATTCCAGGATTCATGATCAATCGTTATAAAAGATTTTTTGCCGACGTTCAGCTATCTAGTGGCGAAATCATTACCGCCCATACCCCTAACACCGGATCGATGGAATCTTGTTGGCGGCCTGGATGGTCAGTGATGGTTTCTTATCATGACGATCCTCTTCGCAAGTTAAAATACACGTTACAAATGATCGACAATGGCGTCAGTTGGATTGGAGTCAATACTCACTTACCTAATAATATCGTGGCAGCGGCGATCGAGGCGGGAAAAATTCCGGAATTTTTAGGGCATACGGCGCTCAAGAAAGAAGTGAAAATCGGTGCCAGTCGCCTCGATCTACAAGTGGATTTTGGCGACCGACTTTGTTTTATTGAAATCAAAAATGTGACCTTAAAAGGAGAAAAAAACGCGCAGGGATTATCACCTGCACTTTTTCCTGATGCGGTGACCACGCGCGGACTTAAGCACATCCATGAACTAAGACAATTAGTTAAACAAGGGCATCGGACCGTCATGTTTTTTCTGATTCAAAGACAAGACATCGATTTTTTTTCTCCCGCCAAAGAGATCGATCCTGAATATGCAGCTGCTTTAGCATTCGCTATTGCTGATGGAGTTGAAGTTCTTCCCTACGTATGCCAAATTTCTCCTGAACAAATACAACTTTCACATAAAATAGATCTGGTTTGGTAAACATGCACCTTTCATGCACCGAGGCTTAAAAGAATTTTTATGAATCCAAGTACACCGCTCATCAAATGCCAAAATGTTTCCAAGATTTTTAAAGTTCACCGCAAAGATGCCGGACTTAAAGGCAGCCTCCGCGCCTTAGTAAAAAGAGAATGGCTGGAAAAACTGGCGGTCGACAATGTTTCTTTTACCGTCGGTCCGGGAGAAATTGTTGGTTTGGTGGGAGCTAATGGTGCCGGCAAAACCACACTGGTCAAAATGCTTTCAGGGATCATTCATCCCAGCGCGGGAGAATTATCTATCCTTGGCCATGATCCTTGGCAACGCTCCAATGATTTAAGAAAACAAATTTCGTTAATCATGGGACAAAAGGCGAGTTTATGGTGGGATGTTTCTGCCGCTGATTGTTTTTTGTTGCTGAAAGAAATTTATCAAATTAACGATCATGATTTTAAATCCCGACTCAAAGTCCTGACCGAGATGCTGAATGTTGGTGGCCAGCTGGATGTGCAAATTCGAAAGCTGAGTCTTGGTGAACGAATGAAAATGGAATTAATGGCGGCCTTACTGCATCGGCCGAAAGTCATTTTTTTAGATGAACCGACGATCGGTTTGGATTTAACCACGCAAAAATCCATTCGACAGTTTTTGTTAACTTATGCAAAAGAGCATCAACCCGCGATGATTCTCACCTCTCATTACATGCAAGACATAGCCAGTCTTTGTCAGCGAATAATTATTATAAAAGATGGGGCCTTTATCTATGATGGTGATATCAAAAATATTATGGCGCGATTTTCTGAACATAAATATTTAACCATCAAAATAGATCACGAAAAAATGAATGGCGATTATCACCTGAATATTCCTCGAGATTTAGGGACAATTTTACATGCTCATCCTGAAGAGTTGAAAATGAAGATTCATCGCGATCAATTTCGTCAAACCTCTGGATGGTTGTTACAAAATCTTGCCTGTTTAGACATGGCGATCGAAGAAACAGATTTAGCGGATGTGGTGGAGTATGTGATGACCAAAGGAATGATCTGAAAGCAAAGTCCGCAAAAAATAAACCTTGGCCATTGGCAGTTGCAAGCCTAACCATCAGACAAGTGATCGCCTATCGCGCCGATTTTTGGGTGAATTTTATATTTTATTCTCTTTGCCAATTGGCGATGTCTTATTTTGTTTGGAAATCGATTTATCAAATAAAAGGTGAAGAGATGATTGGATCTCGCAATTTTTCGCAAATGGTTTTTTATACCTTGGCGACACCGATGCTCGCTCGCGTCCTTTATGGATTGCCCATTTTTCATACCGCCCGGGAAATTTATTCCGGCGAACTCAACAAGTACCTAGTCTATCCAATCAATTATTTTTTATATCGTTTTACCGTCCATTACATTCATTGTTTGTTTTACTTTTTACAAATGCTTTTGGCCTTGGGTTTGTATCATTTTTTCATTGGGTTCCCTCCTAATTTAAATTTAAATTTTTTCACTTTATTGGGTGTTTTTCTTTTTATGCACTTTTCATTGATTCTCTACTTTTTACTCAATAGTTGTATCGAGCAAGTTGCCTTTTGGGCCGACAATGTCTGGAGTTTAATCATTGCCCATAGAATGGTCATCGTCTTGGCCGGAGGAGTATTAATTCCCATCGATCTCTTCCCCGAATGGAGTTTAACTTTTATTCATTGGTTGCCTTATCAAGCGATGATTGCTTATCCGATCCAAATCCTGGAAGGAAACATAACCATGGATCTTCTTTTATTAGGGGTTGGACAAATGCTGTTATGGATCGGGGTGGCGCTGATCATCAACACGCTGATCTGGCGACGAGGAAATCTACAATATACCGGAGTAGGAATTTAGGCATGGCCCGCTATCTAAAACTCTATTCCTATTTTTTAAGATTTTCCCTGACTAAGGCGCTAGAGTTTCGTTTTGATTTTTGGTTTCGTATTGGCATGGATGTGATGTATTACATCGTACAAATTTTATTTTTTAAAATTCTTTTTTTACACACTTCAAGCCTGGGTCTTTGGAATGAATCGCAAGTGATGATTTTTGTCGCGGTTTATATGTTAAAAGATGCGCTTTATATGACATTCTTTGCCAATAACAGCTGGTGGTTACCCTACTACATTAATCGAGGAGATTTAGATTATTATTTAGTCAGGCCAGTTTCCACTTTATTTTTTTTGTCGCTGCGTGAATTTGCCGCCAATAGTTTTATCAACTTGTTGATGACGGTGAGTTTTTTAGTTTGGACTTTACACACCTACCCGATCGACTTTACCTTGGTTAAATTTTGCTTGTTTCTGTTGCTTTTATTCGTCGGTGTTATTTTACATTTTTTACTCAATTTTTTACTGATCATTCCGGTTTTTTGGACCCAAAGTGAAAGAGGATTTTCGGGTTTAATGGACGCCCTTTATCCACTTGGAGAAAGACCGCACCATATTTATGAGGGGTGGTTTGGCCGGACCATGAAAACAATATTACCTTTTGCCCTTTTTGCGAGTTTACCTTGCGAGTTTTTGTTTAGACCCGGGTTGGATTGGGGTCTATTTTTTTATTGCCTGACGATTGCCCTGGCCTTTTTCTTGATGGTTTTGGCCTTTTGGAATTGGGGCTTACGCAACTATTCATCGGCTTCTAGTTGATGGGTGTTTTGACTTGGTCGATAGATAAAAATTTCACGTTGTTCCCATTGTCAGCAGAATCAATCGATAAAATTTTTTCCAGTGTTTTAAAAAAAGAGGCAAGTTTAAAGATTTATGCTACACATTTTAGATACAAAAATTTATCTAAGGTTCATTCTCCGATAACCATCAAACTATTATAAAAAAAGAGGTATTATGCGAAGCGTTATGAAAATTCCATTTTTGTTTGCCGCCTGCTTGGCGATTATTTTTACCAGCTGTAATAAAGGTGGAGATAAAACTAACTCTGCCAACAACACTGATACTTTTGTTTATTGTTCGGAAGGTAGTCCGAGTGCATTTAATCCGCAAATTGCCACCGATGGTGCAACTTTTAATGCCGCTTCAAAAACGCTCTACGATCGTTTAGTGGCGTTTAAATATGGTGAAACTGCCCTTGAACCGGGATTGGCAGAAAGATGGGAAGTTTCTCCCGATGGACTTTCGGTTACTTTTTTCTTGCGCAAAGGAGTGAAGTTTCATCAAACCGAATTTTTTACTCCCACTAGAGATTTTAATGC
>JBIKWR010000137.1:0-8610 GCA_044356225.1 Bacteriovoracaceae bacterium
CGTACTCAACGATGGACTCGCCATCGGTTAACTTAGTCACCACTTGGCAAGTCAATGGCCCAGCAATCTGTAGTTTGCCTACTGCTGGTTTTTTTTCTTCCAATTCAAAGAGAAAAGCTGGCCAGCAGGAATAATACTCTCTGCGGGGTAAAAACGATTGATAGTTTTGTGACTGAACCGCTGAATTTAATATCGCCTGATACTGGTCTTTTCCTTTCAACCAAACTTTAAGATCAACTTGGACAATATGCTCATCCGTTACCATCACTCCAGGCAAATTTTGTAACGCCTGTTGGATCATGTATTCATTTTCATTTAAGGCCGGAAGCTGAGGAAGATAAGGAATGTCATACTTAAAACTATAATCAATCGCACTATCAACATTGTGATGAGGTAAGCTACCGATACCCGTGGTTAAAAATTTTGATTCCATCACATGCCTACTTTGAGTATAAATTTATTGTATTTGCGCCATAAAATCTTTATCACCAACACTAAAATAGTTGGCATTCGGATGATGAAATACTAAAGCCGAAACACTCGCCTCTGGTTCCATCATACATCCCTCCGTCAACTGACAACCAATATCTCCCTCTGGGCTTAGAACTCGAAACAATTGATGTTGATCCTCTAAACTTGGACAAGCAGGATAACCAAATGAGTAACGTTTGCCATGATACTTCGCCTGGAATAAATCCATTTTTTTCATATTAAGCTGATCTTGATAACCCCATAAATTACGCATTTTTTGATGAAGATATTCGGCGTAAGCCTCAGCTGACTCCAACGCCAACGCCTGAACAATATGGCATTTGAGATAGTCGCCTTTTTCTTTCAATCGCTGAGAAAGATCCATAATACCTTGACCGACGGTCACCACAAACATTCCGACGGAATCAAGTTGTGGATGGACATAATCACTTAAACAAAGTCCATCTTCTTTATCTTGTCTTGGAAAATGAAAGGTTTCTAAAATCTCTTTTCCATTTTCCGCTAACAAATGCAAAGAGTTATTTTCCGAGTAAGCCGGAAAAAACTGATAGACCGCACCGGTGGTAAAATAGTCTTTTTTATATTCTTTTTTTACTTCGGAAACAGTTTTTAATATTTCTGCCATTTTATCTTGTTGATCATCAATTTTCTTACCAGAAAAAAAATCTTTTTTGGCCAATTCAAAATCTTCTTTGTCCAAAAGACCAAGTTCACGAATAATTTTTCCTTTTACTCCTAAATGACGACCATACAACATTAAAGGATTGATATAATTCCAAATAACATCGATCGGGGTATTTTTTAGCACATGACGTTTATAATCCGCTGGTTTGGGTAAAACTGAAAGTATCGGGACTTGAGAACTGCGATCTTTTCTTTCAATTCTCACTTTTACTTCGCTCACGACTTCTGACTGGCCGAGACTTCGTTCTTCTTTTAATTCCTGTTTAAGTCGAGCAAAACCATCCGGATCAACAATGGTATTTGCCAGTTCAAGTCCATTCATCGCATCTTTGGCATAAACCACCGTTCCGCCATACTCTGGACTAATTTTATTATTGACGAATTTTCTCGTCAGGGCCGCTCCTCCCACCAAAATAGGGGTACTGATTTCCATTTGCGCCAAATCAGAAGCAGTCAAAACCATTTGTTGGGCAGATTTAACCAGTAATCCTGAAAGACCGATCATATCTGGAGAATGCTCCTTGACGGCATGGATGAGCTGATCGGAATTAATTTTGATCCCTAAATTGATCACTTCAAAACCATTATTCGTCAGCACAATATCAACTAAATTTTTGCCAATATCATGAACATCTCCTTTCACTGTGGCCAAGATTACTTTGCCTTTATTCAAAACCTGACCAACTTCCATAAATGGTTCCAAAAAGGCCACCGCTGACTTCATCACTTCGGCTGATTGTAGAACTTCGGCAACGATCAACTTATTTTCATTAAAAAGTTTTCCCACCACATCCATTCCCTTCATTAAAGGGCCATTAATGATTTGCATTGGGGCCATGGTGGTTAAACATTCTTGCAAATCTTTGAGTAGTCCATCTTTTGATCCCTCTAAAATATAGCGGGGAAGACGTTCTAAAAGCGGTAAATTTTCTTCTCGTTTTTGGACGGTTTTTTTATCTTTATAAAAATCATTAAAATCTTTAATACAGTGAGGTGTTTTATCAAACAACAAATCTTCGGCTAGCTTTACTTCTTCTTCAGAAATTTGATTAAAACGTTTAAAATGCTGGGTATTGACCAGCGCTAAATCAAGTCCGGCCTTTGTGCAATGATAGGTAAAAACTGAATTTAAAACTTCCCGACCACTAATGGGTAATCCAAAAGATACATTGGAAATTCCTAAAGCAATTTTACAAAGTGGAAAGGACTCTTTGATCAATCGAATTCCTTCAATCGTTTCTCTTGCACTTCCCCGATAATTCTCATCTCCAGTGGCACAGGGAAAAACTAAGGGATCAAAATAAATATCTTGTGGTTTAACTCCATATTTTTTCGTTAAAAGGTCGAAGCTTTTTTTGGCAATGGATAATTTTCTTTCTTTAGAAACTCCCATCCCTTGTTCGGGATCATCATCGATCGTTCCTACCACTAAAGCAGCACCATATGACTTGGCCAAAGGCACCACTTTTTCAAAACGTTCTTCTCCATCCTCTAAATTAATGGAATTGATGATCGCTTTACCTTGAGAATACTTCAGCGCCAATTCAATCACTTTTTCATCGGTACTATCTATCATTAGAGGAACTTTTATCGTTTTGATCAACTTGGCCAAAAACTTTTCCATATCTTGAGCTTCATCGCGATCGGGATTGGCCAAACAAACATCGACGATTAAAGCGCCATTTTTCACTTGTGCTTTGGCCACCTCGGCTGCCTCTTCGTATTTTTCTTCATTGATTAGATCTTTAAATTTTTTTGATCCAATGACATTGGTGCGTTCACCCACTAAAATGGGTCGGTTTTCTTGGGTAATTTCTAAAAAGTCGATTCCCGAAAGCCAAGAAGTCTGCTGTTCACTCCAAGTTCGAGGTTGATACATCTTTGCCAAAGCTGCAAACTCTTGAATATGCTGGTACGTGGTACCACAACATCCACCTAGTAAATTGATCCAACCTTCTTTACAAAATCGCTCTAAACTTCTTTTCATCATTTGCGGATTTTCAAGATAATGCCCATCTTCATCTGGTAATCCGGCATTAGGCACACAGGCAACTGCAGAATTCGCCATTTGGGACAACACTCGCATGTAATCCGTCATAAAATCTGGGCCCGTAGCACAGTTAAGACCAATATATAAAAGATCCATATGCTCTAACGATGTCCACAAGGACTCGACGGTTTGACCGGCCAGCATGGAACCCATGGGTTCGATTGTCCCTGAAACGGCGATGGGAATTTGACATTTTTTTTCTTTAAATAATTTTTGAATCGCCAAATAACCAGCTTTAATATTTCGAGTATCTTGACAGGTTTCCAATAAAAAATAATCGCACCCACCCGCCATTAAACCCGATGCCTGAACAAAATAGTTGCTAATTAACTCTTCAAAGGTCACTCCACCAGTGACTGAAATCGCCTTAGTGGTTGGGCCCATCGCCCCAGCAATAAAGATGGGATGATCATCCCCATTTAGATCTGGATGTTGATTTTTAAAATCTTCGCGGGCATTTTGCGCCAGCTCCACCGCTTTTTTATTTATTTCAAAGGCCAAATGTCCTAAACGATATTCATCCAAAACCAGCGGGGTCGCACCAAAAGTATTCGTTTCGATAATATTCGCACCCGATTTTAAATAATTGAAATGAATCGACTGAATCACTTCAGGTCTGGTGAGATTGAGATATTCATTACAACCTTCATATTCCTCACCACCAAAATCTTGTGGCCCTAAGTCAAGACCTTGTAAACAGGTGCCCATCGCCCCATCAATCACAAGGATTTTGCTTTTTAAAGCGGTTCGAATATCGAGATTGGTTTTTTGATTATTTTTTTGCATGGTTAGTCTCTACCTCTCTACTATTTTATCTTTCAATAATTTGAAACAATTTTTTGAAACTATTTATTTATTCATAAAATGAACAGAGTCGTTCTTATCATTTTTTTGTTTAATAACTGAGTTTTATTCTTATCTCGTGTAAGGTTTTTTTCCAATAAAAAACTAGCTGTCTTTGGGAGTCCTGTTAAGATTTACTTAACTCTTTTATCTGTCAAAGACTCTATGTTGCCAAAGATAGGGTCTGGACAAACAAAAAAAGCGAAAGATTGATTCATCGGGAACGACACGGGGGAAAGAAGGGTTTTAGGCTAAACAGAAAGTTGATGATCTAGAGCACCTTTCCCATTTTTTATAAACCCTTTATTTTTTTACTTAAAGGCCAAAAGGATCGCCTGATGATATTCACTGACATTTTCGCTCGATAATTTTGGATTAAAACTTAGTCTTAAAACTGATTTTTGCAATTCGGGACTAAGGCCCATCGCCGCTAGCACGTGACTCGGTTGCGAAAGTCCGGCCTGACAAGCCGAACCTTTGCTGGCGGCAACCCCCTTAATATCGAGCGCTGCCATGATCAAGTCACTACCGCCAAATTGAGGTAAAGAAAAGCTCAGGGTTTGCGATAAAGAATGCTCCGACAATTGCGAATGCCAGTGCACTCCCCAAGATTGCAGGGATTGCGTGAGCAGATCTTTTAATAAATCACGCGCTTTTTGCGCGGCCAAAATGTTATTTAAGACCTGTTCTTGTAAACCTAAGGCGAGAGAATAAACTCCCATTAAATTGATCGTACCGGATCGTAACTTAAGTTGCTGATCTCCTCCATGAATCAGTGCGCTCATTTCCAAGGGATTTTTTAAAAAGGTCCACCCAGTTCCCAAAAGTGCGCCGATTTTATGGCCCGAAAAAGTATATGCATCTAAAGCTAAAGACAGCTGTTGCCAACCTAAAAATTTCCCAATGATTTGTGCCCCATCCACATGAATAAAACAATTAAGATTTTTTTTGATCAACTCTGCTTTGGCCAGACTATGAACAACCCCTGTTTCATTGTTGGCCCAAGTCCAGTTGAGAAAACATGGTTTCTCCCCAGAGTTTTTATCAATAAACGCCTGGACCTCTTGGGTATCGATATCCCCTGTAGGTTTGATCGGTATGACAAATACATGATGACCTAAACCTGTTAAAAATGTTTTATTTTCTAAAACTGCTTTGTGATCACTTTGAAAAAAGTAAAAACAAATAGGCGTTTTATTTTTTAAAGCGTGGCCCTTTATCACCCCGTTAATGCCTTCAGTCGCCCCTGAATGGAAAATGAGATGAGGTAATGAGGGGGAAAAAATGTTTTTTATTAATTGTTCTGTTTCATTAAGAATTTTGGCCGCCTGTCTTCCTTCAAAATGAGCAGACGAGGGATTACCAAAAACAAAATCTCCCTTCGCCAACCACTCTTTTACAGAGGGGGCCAAGGGAGATGTTGCATTATAATCAAAATAAAATCGACGTTTTTCTAAACTCTGATTGAGCATTGACTCCCTATTGGTTAATTCCACCAATAGAAGGTCTAATAACACTTTCAAACGCTGAAGTCGACTCAGCTGCGGCCTCAAATGACTTCGCATTATTAGCATTGGCAGATTGGTTTTCTTCCAATACTGTTTTTGCCTTTCTGACTAAGTCACCTAAAGTTGTAGTTTTCAGGTAATCTTCCATGATGACTCCCAAATTTTGGAAGTATCCTTTGGAAAGCTGATACTCAACAGTACTAGAATGTTCGGCTTCGACACCAATAATATCACGAGCTGGATTGATGTTTTCACCAACACAGTCAAGAATATCCTTGACGGCTATTTCGTCCATACTTCTTGCTAGGACGTAACCACCGCCTGGCCCACGAACTGATTTCACCGCTCGTCCATTGCGAAGCTTTCTAAAAAGCTGCTCAAGATAGTGCAGAGAAATGTTCTGTCTAGTTGAAATTTCTTGTAATCTGACTGGGTTCCCATTGCTATGAGTGGTTAAATCTAGCATGGCCCGAACTGCGTAACGACCTTTTGATGTTAGTCTCATTGGTAATCCTCCATAAACTCCAATTAAACTTGATGATGCCTGAATTTTTTTAGGTGTGTGTCGGTCTCTGGTTGAGATGACAATCCTAGTCAACTCTGAAGCATCTAGCTGAAAAAAGACTGAGTATCTTTCTTCATCAAAGCACTTCCAACTCAAGTATGACAGGATCAATTTACTTACGTCAACAAATAAAAAGATGAAAAAAAATTATTGTTACCTTATGAAAATACTACAGATATCCTGGTGGAAAAAGGCACCACCCTACCTTGAAACATTCCTAATAATTCAATCAGTTAACTCTAGAACATGACTAGTTTTATCAATAAATTTTCCATACTTGATAAAAATAGATGAGAAATATTTGGTCGGAAAAAAAATCAACTTAAATTTCTCGCAAAAAATAACTGCGAGTGAGTCTTTTGGCTTCGGATAAAATATTTTTTTCAGGTGAAAAATTTTTATCTTTTATTTTATCGATTTGGATTTCTAATTGATAAAAATGAAAACCGTCTCCCAAAAGATCTCTCAGAAAAAAATCATATTTTTCTCCCCATTCAATAAAAAAAATTTGGGTTTTCTCAAGATAATACTCTAAACCTAACTCCGATAATTCTTGGGATGATTCTAAACGGTAAAAATCTGCATGCAGATAGGGACCATAATCTTGCACCAGTGAATAAGTCGGACTCGTCAAACTATCGTCATTGATAAATGATTTAACCAAGGTGGTTTTTCCAACACCTACTTCGCCTAACAAAAAAATCACGCAAGGTTGTTTCAGACTTTCTTTTAACTCGGCAGTCAGATCATTCAAGTCAGCTAAGTAAACTTTTTTCCAACTCATGATCTCCATCGACTCAATTCCTTAGTGTTCATGATTCATTTTTTGTTTCAAAAAACTCAAAGTGTTGAGACTCGTAATCATAGTCATTGAGATGATTTGTTTCATTCCCTTTGGACGTCAGCTGAATAGCATTAAAAGCGGCTGCTAAACGGTCGATGATACTACTGGCCACCATCGCCCTTTCTCCCCATTTTTTGAGTGCTAAATCACCGGCCATGGAATGCACCACCACCGCCAAACATGTTGAAGCTTGGAAGCGTTCAAACTCTTGCATTCGTAATGAGGTACGGGGAGCTGGATGAGCTGGGTCCGTTTTCATTTGCGCTAATAAACCACCAATGATTCCTGCTAAGACATCTCCTGTACCACCGGTGGCCATACCTGGATTTGGGCGATAATGAAAAAATTTTTCATTGGTAGGAAAGAGCACTAAGGTACATGGACCTTTCAAAACTAATCCACAATTAGTTTGCTCTACAAACTCTTTTGCAAATTCCAAAGGTCGCGCTAAAATCTGTTTACTATCTTTACCGATGAGCCGCGAAAATTCTCCTATATGGGGAGTCAGAACCGTTACCCCTCTCCTTTCGCGTAACAGAGTCATATCTTTGTTCAGATCGAGAACATTGATGGCATCAGCATCAATAACTAATGGCCCTTGATAAAAATTAAGAACTCTTTCCACAATTTCTCTAGTTTTTAAACCCTTCTCTCCTCGACCCATCCCTGGTCCACAAACGACGGCATCGTAATCTAATAATTTTTTCATCTGTTGGTTCAACATTTGTTCATCGTGCGGAATGACTCCTTTCATCACCTCGGGCATCACCGATGAACAAAATTCGGCATAGGACTCACTCCAAGTTAGGGCGGTCACTAGTCCGGCACCAACTCGAAGGCCCGCGTGAGAACTTAAAACTAAGGCGCCGGTCAGTCCTGGAGAGCCTCCAATGGTTAACAGATGTCCAAAAATATTTTTGTAAGCAAACGGATCTCGCTTTTGTGCCAAGCCTGAAACAAAACTTGGGGTCAATAAAGATCGGTGCCCCTTGCCTAAAAGTTCGTTGGGAAACCCCCCATCAATCACTGTTAGTTTTCCCACATGGGTAGGACCTTGAGAAATATAGGATCCCACTTTAGGTAAAGCAATCGCCAATGTTTCAGTGGCGATGATCGCACTACCTCCGGCATCGCCGGTATCCGAACAGACTCCGCTTGGCATATCGATGGAAATGGTGACATCACGATATTTGTTGACCAATTTAATTAAATCAAAAATGGCCTGAGAAAGAGGAAGTCGTATACCGGTGCCAAAGATGGCATCGATCACCAAAAGGCTTCCTGACATTTGGGAAAAATAGGCATCAAATTGTTCATATCCTTGCAAGTCTGTAACCTTAACTCCAAAACCTTTCGCCATCGACAATTGACGTTTAAGTTCTGGTGTACAATCGTTTTCGGAAAATAAAAGAAAGGCCCTTAACGAAACGTTATAACGTCGCAAATGCCTCGCCATCGCCAATCCATCAGCACCATTATTTCCCTTTCCGACCAAGACGACGACTTCGTTAAAATGCTTTTTTTGCAAATAGTTTTTATAAATATATTCACTGGCGCGCAGACCAATTGTCTCAACGATGATATTCTCAGATAAACCAAATTTTTCTTTGGCGATTTTTTCCAA
>JBIKWR010000017.1:0-29093 GCA_044356225.1 Bacteriovoracaceae bacterium
ACTCATCCAAGATTGCTCCACGGATTCTAAATTCGGCATATGTTTTAAACTTGTTATCTCTGCTCGGATCGAATTTTTCGATAGCGTCCATTAATCCGATCACACCGCATGATATAAGATCATCCAGTTCAATATTAGCAGGCAATCGAGAAGCAATTTTTTGGGCAATATATTTTATCAATGGAGCATATTCAACAATGATTTCATCTTTGACCGCAGGCCCGACTGTCGAACGATAATCTTTTAAATTCTTGAGCTTGCTGCTGATTGAAGACATTAAGCACTCCTTGCCATTTTGAGGTTATCAAGCATCCATGCTTGATTTTCCAAGATACATTTTTTAAGCATTGCCCTGAGATCACTTTAAGAGGGCAACGTTAAAAAATCTGAGAAAACTTTTTTATCTTGGAGAACTGCATTCACCCCACACTTTTCGGTAATCGCCTTAGTGACTTTACAGAAGTTTTTATGGACGGCAGAATTTGCGTCATTCAAAAGAAATTTGTCAAATTCTTCCGCTCTTCCTTCAGACAATGGTATGCCTCCTAAGATGAGCGTACGACACCCTAAAAACTGCTCTGCGGTTTCACTAATGGTTCTTACTATTCGTTTATATTGATCACTATTTTGAATTCGATTAACTAATAAATGATTTTCTTGAATACTGTACTTGTTTCGTAAGATTTTCATCATTGAATACGAATCAGTAATGGATGATTTATCTGGGTTTACGACTAAGATCCGATGATCACAATAAGCATTAAGGTTCAGAATTTTCTTTTGTAAACCTGCAGGACAATCGATGAGTATAAAATCATATTGATCCCGATGATCATTAATAACGTCGATCAAAACTTCATCAATACTAAGATTGTTTTCAAATAAATCCATATTGCCATTACACCCAGCAAGAATATGAAAATTTCCTTCTTGATAAAGACATTCATCAAATGTTTTGGCAGAGGTGATCAAATCATACAGATCTGTGTTAATTTTTTTTCCTAATTTAATAAGGGTATTTGATAAATTGTAATCACAATCAATCAGCAGAACTTTATATCCCAAATTGGCCAACTCTTTACCAATTTTCAGACTGGCAGTGGTCTTTCCGACACCGCCCTTTCCACCAGTAATGGAAATCGTTATTCCTGTGCGCGATTCTTTGATATTGATATTTTGTTTTAAACTTTCATTTTGGCGAAATGAATTGAGCCACTCTTGCGTTTTTTCCATCGACATCCTGTCTCCTCACCGAAATTTTTTCGCTTAACATCCTGTTTTGCGAAACTAGAAAATTATAAATTAAATAAACCACCCAATATTCTTTCTTTCGTGGCGGATTCAATATCATCCGGAACCACCGCTCCAGTGCCAAAAAACTTATAAGGCAAATGGGCAAACTCGGAACTTAAATTAATGATCATTCCAAAATTTAAACAAAGATCAAGATGATTAACCACCATCCCATTTGTTAAACGACCAAACTTTTTTAAGACTTTTCTATTATAAAGCTCAGAGTGAATTGCCGATAGACAGACAAGAACCTCCACTTGAGAAAAACCTCTTTTTAATCCCTCAATAAAATTTTTTGTTTCATCGATGTCGGTATTCTTGTTCCTGAAATCCACAAAGACATCTCTTTTTTCATCTACCGCTTTTCGGCACGAGGAAACAATTTCAGAAAGTGAATTGACCTGATGGATGTCCAAATTAAACATTTGCCCAGTCAAACTTTTTATCTCCGTTTCAGGGTGGCCATAGTGAACTAAAAGAGAACCCTTTTTTAGTGCTCCAATCTTATACCAAGAGCTGGTTTGCCCAGCCGCTGCATCTGATAGGAAGACTGTAATCACTCCTTGATTGGTGTGATTCTTTGAAAACATTGCCAAATCCACATGCAAAGCCTCACCTAGCTCTCTTAGGGCCAAATCAAACACTGCATCTTCATCATTTTGATCTTCTTGAGATAACTCAAAACTAGCTTTTTTTAAAATTTCTTGCACTAATGGTTCACGAATATCAAGAGATCTTAAAGATGATCGCAGCTCGGCAAATCCTTTTTGCTGATTTCCTTTTTCTAAAAAAAGCTGATCAGATTGCTGATCTAATAATTGAGCTAGCGAGGCCACTTTCTCTTCTAAGCTTTGTAGTTTACGTTCTTGTTCTTCATAATTATCATAATGTTTTTCGGTACGATTATCCTGCTCTATCTCAATCTGATCAAAATTATTGGATTTGGGATTTTTTCTTTTTTGATGATCATTTTCAATATTATCTTCTGCTGAGTTATTTTTTTCCTGCCAACGAGGATTACGGACACCGGATGTATTGGAAAGATTCATTGGTTTTGAACTTTCTTTTTCCCCTAAAAAATCATCCAATCCAGATTTAACTAAATCCGATGCTCTTTTAACCACTTTGTTTAAGGCCATGCCGCCATAACCAGATGTCGAACTTGCAGCTGGACTTTGCCCTTCTGCCTGTTGAGGAGAATTGTGTTGTGAATAATTTTTTATTTGTCGATTAACTTGCTCGGCATTTGAGCGGTAAAATTGATCTTTTTGCTCATTGGATAAAACTCGATCAACTTTAGATTTATCAACATAATTTTTTTCAGAAATAGCAGCGGTAATTTCAATCCGATTTTTTTTAAATTTTCCTGCTAGTCCTTTATGACTTTTTGTTTTAAGAATAATTGCATCGGGTCCTAATTCTTTTTTAATGTTTTGCAGGGCCTCATCAAGAGAATCAGCCTCAAATTTCTTGACATACATGTTTATAACCTCACAGTTCCAAGCGATCGAATACTAGCATCGGGGCTAATTTCATTATGACTGACGACAATCAAATTAGGTATAAATTTTTCGGTCAATTTCTTAAAGTGATGACGGATTACCGGAGAGCAAAGCACCACCATTTTTTCTCCTGCATTTGTCGCCTCTTCAATTTTTTCATTTAGACTTGATAAAATATTTTGAGTGACTTGTGGATCAAGCGATAGCTGTTGTCCTTTTTCTGTTTGAATGAGATTTTGAGCGATTTGCTCTTCTATTGATCGATCAAGAGTGAAAAGTGGTACATCTTCACTCGAACTTTTTATTCGATCAGTAATCGTTCGATAGAGCCCTTGTCTGGCAAACTCGGTGAGTGATTCTGGGTCTTTATTTTTATCACCAAACTCTGCTAGTGATTCTAAAACTGTTCTTAAATCACGAATCGAAACACCTTCTCGTAATAAGTTTTGTAAAACTTTTAAGACGACTCCAAGAGGTAAAATATCAGGAATTAAATCACTGACAATTTTAGGATTCTGTTCTTTAAAATTGTCTAAAATTCTAACCAACTCTTGGCGACCAAACAACTCATGGAGATTGGTCTTCAGCAATTCTGTTAAGTGAGTTGCGACAATCGTAGAGTTATCGACCACTGTGTATCCATTATATTGAGCATCATCTTTTTGCTCTTCACCAATCCAAACTGCGGGCAACCCAAAGACAGGCTCACTGGTTTCGATGCCGTCAATTTTCTCTATGACTGAACCTGGATCCATCGCCAAGAAGTGATCTTGCATTAATTCTCCAGACGCCACTTCAACACCTTTAATTTTTATAGAATATCCACCAGGCTTTAACTCTAAATTATCTTTAATTCTAACCGATGGAAGAATGAGCCCCCAATCCAAGGCAAACTGCTTTCTGATATGGGTAATCCGTTCAAGTAAATCACCGTTTTGTTCAGCATCCACTAAATTGACTAAACCATAACCAACTTCTAATTCGACAAGCTCCAAATTTAATAAATCTTCCAAATTATCTGCCGTGGTTTTCTTCACTTCAACCTCAGCCGCACGTTTACCTGTTTCGATTGATAAATTATGTTTATCGATTCTTAATCCAACAATACTGAGAATAACCCCAATCGTAATAAAAGGAATTTTAGGCAAACCTGGAATCATGGCAAAAACAAATAGTCCACCTGCTGCAACAAAAACTGCTTTGGGGTGAAAAAGAATTTGTTCCCCAATTTGCCCACCAAGAGAGCCATTATTAGAGTTCCTGGTAATAATCATACCTGCGGCTATCGATATAACGATGGCAGGTATTTGAGAAATTAATCCATCTCCCACCGTTAAGAGTGTAAACACTTCAGCCGCTTTAGAAAAACTCATATTGTATTGTGCGACTCCGACAATGATTCCACCAATGATATTTATCGCCGTTATCAAAATACCTGCAATAGCATCACCTCTAACAAATTTACTGGCACCGTCCATGGCCCCGTAAAAATCTGCTTCCTGAGCGACTTCTTTTCTTCTTATTTTGGCCTCTTGATCATTAATTAAACCGGCATTCAAATCAGCATCAATCGCCATTTGTTTTCCGGGCATCGCATCTAATGTAAAACGGGCCGCAACTTCTGCAATTCGACCAGCACCTTTAGTGATAACAATAAAGTTGATAATCACTAAAATAATAAAGATGATAATACCAACTGCATAGTTTCCTCCGACCACAAAAGTCCCAAACGCACGGATAATTTCTCCCGCGGCTCCAACTCCTTCCGTTCCTGCATTTAATAAAATATTTCTCGTGGTTGCGACGTTTAAAGATAAACGCAAAAAAGTTACGATCAATAAAATCGATGGAAAAGTGGAAAAATCTAATGGCTTTTTTGAATAAACTGAAATTAATAAAATAATAATAGAGACGGCCATAGTAAAGGCCAAAAATAAATCTAAGATGAGGGCTGGAATGGGTACAATCATCACACCTATAACCAAGATAAGTGCAAACGCCACGGCCAAATCGCTGTTTTTGCCTAAAAATTTAATCTTCTCTAAAATTGAACTCACTTATTGTCTCCTAAGAAAGGACTTTGGCATCAATCTCTGATGTCAGCGCCTTTTTCTTTCTTTTCAATTTATAAACAAAGGCCAAAATTTCAGCCACCGCTTTATATAACTCTCGAGGAACAGCTTCATTAATATCCACCGTTTTATTCAAAGTTCGCGCCAAAGGTATATTTTCAATGATTGGCACATCATGAAGTTTGGCCAGCTCACGAATTTTTAGCGCCACTTGATCCACACCTTTGGCGATTACCGTTGGAGAGACCATCGTTTTTAAATCATATTTCAAAGCGACCGAAATATGCGTGGGGTTGGTAACAATGACATCGGCTTCAGGAATTTTTGACATCATTCTTTTCGTCGCCATATCACGTTGGATGCTGCGAATTTTTTGGCGAACCTCGGGATTTCCATCTTTTTCTTTCATCTCTTCTTTTAACTCTTGTTTGGTCATCATCAGTTTTTTTCGATAATTAAATCTCTCCCAAGAAAAATCTATTAAGGCGATCACCACCATTCCCGCAATAACAGAGTAGGATAATTTTATTAAAAGCATTTTGCTAATTTCGAACGATAAAACAAAATCATTTTGTAAAAAACCATTAAAAGTTAAAAGATCTTTTTTCATTACGCCATATGTGATAAATCCAATCACTGCAAATTTTAATATCCCTTTGACTGTCTCAGCTAAACTTTTCATTGAAAATAGTCTCTTAAATCCTTCTATCGGATCCACTCTTTCAAACTTAAAACTCAAAACTTCAGGAGCATAAAGAAAACCAATTTGCATCACTTGAGATAAAAATCCCACTACCATAACAACTAAACATACAGGCAATGAACACCACATCATGGTCGCCATCGACTTTTTTATTATCTTCATAAACTCTTTTTCCGAATAAACTTTTGTTGGATCTAAGGTGAGTAACCAATGAACATAATCATCCAATTGTTCATAAATAAAAACAGAAGACAAAATAAGCGTGAGTGTAGCAGCCGCTAAAATAAGAACAGAGTTAAGTTCCTTGGAGGAAACGACTTGTCCCTTTTTACGAAACTCTTCCAACCTATGATGGGTAGGTTCTTCCGTTTTATCTTGATTGTCTTTTTCGTCGGCCACAAAACTCCTCTAACTTAAATTAACTAATAAATCTAAACCAATCTCCTAAATGTTCGGTGTAAATTTTAAATGCGGTATAAAAAAACTCACCCGAAGTAACCACCATAACAAACATTCCCAACCCAATATTGATGATAAAACTAATCATCAAGACATTCATTTGTGGAACAGTTCTGGAGACAATTCCTAAAATGGCCATAATTAACAAATTCGTAAAAATGATCGGTGAAGCTAACAACAATCCTGCTAAAAAAATATTTTGGAAAAAAATGAGAAAAAATTCTGGCGACTTTCCTAATTGTGATAGTTGCGAAAGATTTATCGAGGCAAAACTATTAAAGGCCCCTTGAAACATAGGAAGTATAGCACCAGAAGAAATGACGATGACCACCATCGACCACTTAAACAAAATTTCAAATGGACCTACCGATTGAGAAAATGATGGATCAAAATATCTCATCGCCACAAATCCAATCTGTTGAGAAATAATCGAACCAGCACTTTGATAAATCGCCATGATCGCCTTCACCACAAATCCAATAAATAGACCAACAATCGTATGATAAATCGTCAATATCCAAAAATGATCTTCACCTAGGAACTGAATATCGTTCATCACATGGACACGAAGAAAAGGAAAAAAGGCATACGAAATCATCAGGGCCGATAAGACTTTTATGGTTACAGGAATATTGTTTTCCTCGAACATTGGAAACTGCATCAATATAACAAGCCAGCGAGTAAAGACTAACCAAAAGGCCATCAAAGAAACTTGATCAGTGATTAAAATACTCATTATTGATTGACCACCCATTCTGGTATGTTGAGGATAATATCTCTCGTAAATGTAGTCATCACGTCCATCATCCATGGACTAAAAACCACAATCGCCCCAACGATCACTAAAATTTTTGGAATAAAAGATAAAGTTTGCTCATTAATTTGAGTTACCGCTTGAAACAAGCTCACTAAAATACCAATCACCACGGCACCAATCAACATGGGTGCAGATAAAATCAAAGTCGTTTTCAAAGTCTCTTGAATAATGTCCAAAATAAATTCATTAGGCATAAAATCCTTTATCCGAAGGAGCGGATGATTGATCCCGTCACCAATTGCCAGCCATCGACCAAGACAAAAAGTAAAAGTTTAAATGGTAAAGAGATAACCACTGGTGGCAACATCATCATCCCCATCGCCATTAAAACGGAAGCAACAACCATATCGAGAATAAGAAATGGCAAGTAAAGTAAAAAACCTATTTGAAAAGCCGTTTTCAATTCACTAATAATAAAAGCAGGAATGAGAAAATGAATTGGTACATCACTCGATGTTTGAGGCAATGGGGAATTAGTAACATCATAAAAAAGTCTGATATCTTCTTTACGAACATGCTTGGTCATAAAAATCCGAAAGGCCACTTCCATTTCTTCCAACGCTTTTGTGGTATTTATGCGTTTATCAAGATAGGGGGCCAATGCATTTTCGTAAATGGCCTTACCAGTTGGTTGCATAATGAATACTGTTAGAAAAAGTGCAAAACCAACTAAGAGTTGGTTGGGCGGCATACTTTGGGTACCCAGGGCCTGTCTTAAAAATGCCAAAACAACTATGACTCGAGTAAAACATGTGCACAAAATGAGAATGGCCGGTGCCAATGAAAGAAGGGTAAAGAGCACTAAAACTTCTAACGTATCAACGAGATTAACCCCATTACCGAAGTTAATCGACATACCTGGAATATTGAGTCCACCAACACCCTGTGCCCATAAATTGCCCGAACTAGTCAAAAGCGAAACTAGCGTCAGATAAAAATAGAACAGTTTTTTATTTTTTATCATTTTCCTCATTGAAGTGACTTCAATCCCTTAATTTTTTCCTGAATGTTTTGTTTGTAAGCTGCTTTTGTACTTTTTTTAGTATTTGATAAAAATTTATCAAGAGCATTGTTATGACTAATCGAAATATTATCTTTAATTTTTATATGAGAGTTATCTAGCTCAGAATTACTTTTATTTGTCGAGGTCTTGCTAACTTCATGATCCAAACGAGCATCAAAATTCGTCCCACCTAGCTCTTGCTCACTTTGCTTTAAAACACCTGATAAATCATCGATCTCTCCTAAAAAATGAATTCCATTTTCAGAACTTCCAAGTAACAACACTTGATTGTAGGCCTTCACCACCATTAAACTCCTTTTGGGAGCAAGATATGTCGTACTAATGACTGAAACTAAGTCACTATTTTTTAAAAAACCAAATTTCCCTTTTCTTAATACACCTTTTTTAAAAACATGCACCAAAGCAAAAAAACCAAGAAGCATCAGTGCTAAGAATGCCACAAACTTGGCGATATACTTGCTGAGTGAAAACTCATTACTTTTTTTATCCTCTCCAGCTTGCTGAACAGTGACTTGATCATTCGATTTTTTTAAACCATCAAGACTTTTTTCTTGTTCGCGTTTTTCACCCATCTGGCTGAGATATTTTAATCCTGATTTTTTTTCAGGAAAATCTGTCAAATATTCGGTTTTTTCATTTTTATTTTCTGCTTTGTCATTTAAAAGTTCAGAAAGATATTTTTCGTCGTACTCCACTTTTTCATTTTTTGGAGTGTCATTTTTATCATTCCCTTCTACTTTTGAATTAGTCACCGCAAAGCTTTGAATTGCAGAAACCGTTTTAGCGGCAGGACCTGGATTATTTTTTGTTTTAACAACATTCGCCACCACATTCCCAAGACTATTTTTAGGATGACGAAACTCCACTTCCACAACTTGATCTTTTAGATTAACAGAAGTGGCTTCTTGGAAAGCTTCCGAAGCGTATGGCAATAGAATTCTAAATCTTACGGTATCTTTATCGTATTGATAGGCCATTAAAGTTGTGTCGAGTCTCCCTATTAGGTCGGCCTGTTTTTCAATTTTAGGCCAGGCAGTACTCTCGGGAAAAATGACTTGGATCATCCGTGGAGCAACATTTAGCTCAGGATTTGCGGTGAGGGTCCCTTCATACTGAATGACTGCCACGCTTTTTTCATCATTTACTTTTTTAAGTTCGACAGACTTAATATTAATCGCGGAATGCCCATCCACTGCTATTAATATTAACACCAACAATAAAATCCATGCCTTCATAATGACTTCCTATTTAAGGGATTCAATTCGTTCGATTGGACTAATAATATCTGTTAATCTTATTCCAAATTTTTCATTAACGACCACGACCTCTCCTCTGGCAATGAGCTTTCCATTGACCAAGACTTCCAAAGGTTCACCCGCTAATTTATCTAATTCTAAAACTGATCCTTGTCCTAATTGCAAAATGTCTTTTACATAAAGAGAGGTACGGCCAAGCTCAACGCTTATTTTTAATGGTATATCTAGGATGAAATCTAAATTCTGAATTTTTAGTTTATTGAGAGCATGGTCTCCTGATTTTATTTCTTCCGCTAAAGCACTAATGTTAATTTTTTGTTTTTTATCTCTAAAAATTTTTAATTTATCTGATCCATCATTGACGTTTTGCATGACGGATGGATTACTTGGTTTTCCTGCTTCTGCTTGATTTTGGTTACCTGATTCGTCTGCCATTTGATTATCCTTTGTCTTAAAATATTAATTTAAACTTGAGCTGTTCCTTTTTTTGAAGTGACTTGAATCGCTCGACTTCCTTTATAAGTTCCAATTAAACATTTATATTTTCCAACACCTTCGACTTCTACTGAGACTTCGCCAGAAGCTTCTTGTCCTAAAGGGATCACATCTCCGACTTCTAAATTCACCAAATCACCTACGGTGATTTGCGCTTCTCCCAATTTCACAACCATTCCCGCTTTTGATTCCATCAAGTGATTGTTCATCGCTTGGGTCCAAATGGTATCGGCCATATCATTATCAGTTTGGAAACTTGAAGATAATTTTTGTTTGATCGGTTCAATCGTTGAATAAGGAACAACAATCATGATCGTGCCAGATGCCGATTCAAATTCAACTTCAAAAGTCGTGGCTATAATCACATCTGAAGGAGGAACAACACCTACGAATTGCGGGTTAATTTCGGTTCGTCCGTACTGAGCATCAATTTTATGAACAGGGGCCCAGGCTTCTTCTAAATCATTGATCGCCATATCCATTACTTTACGCATGAAAGATAGTTCAATAGTCGTAAACTCTTTTCCTTCAATCTTTGTGAATGGTCTATCGGTTCCTCCAAAATAAGAATCAATAATGGCATAAGCTAATTTTGATTCAAAAACGATTAAGGCCGGACCTCTGAGCTCATTAAAACGAATAATACACATACAAGAAGGTATGGGTAGCGTGTTAACAAACTCTCCAAATTTTAAGAGATCGGTTGAGATCATCGAGATCGTAGAAATTTTTCTTAACGAGTTTGATAATGAAACACGAAATTGGCGAATAAAACGTTCATAAATTATTTCTAGAATGGGCATTCGACCACGAATAACCCGGTCTTGGTTAGTTAGATCATAAGCTTGAATATTTTCTGCATTTTCATCTAGATCGTCGACGTCTCCAAATCCATCCGCACCACCACCGCCACCTGCAAGTTCTGAATCATCCCCATCATTGACGGCATTTAATAGTGCATCAACTTCGTCTTGACTTAAGATTTGTGCCATCTCCCCTCCTGGGATCTCTGCCTTGCTTCCTGCAAGTTTTTAATTAATTTGAAAACTGGTATAAAATACGTCTGTCACACTACCATCGACAAAAAATGAATTGATGGCCGCTTTTATTTCCTCTTTTAAATAATTTTTACCTTCTACTTTAAGTAAATCTTCTGGGCGTTTTGAATTAAGAACAGAAATGATAGAGTCACGTATTTGTGCTTTTCTGGACTTAAACTCCTCTTGATTAGCATCGGCGCTAAATTTTAAAACAGCATTGAGTCGAATAAAACGTTTTGGACCATCTCCTTGCGCCAAATTGGCGGTAAAAGGATCTAGGACCATCATTTCACCACCCGATTCTGCAACTGGCTTTTGTCCACCTTCTATTTGCTCCTCACCTTCTTCCATCTGTTGCATTTCAGCTTTTATAATGTCCCTAATATCTGGCTGACTGGCTTGTTTTTGAAACATTTGGTATTGAAAATATCCAACTGCTCCCATGACAACGAGATTGAGAACTAAAACTACTAATACGATTGGGCTTTTTTGCGGACCTGCTGTATCGATTTTGGCCTCTACTTCAGCAGCGGTGTCTTTTTTTTCTTCGGCCATGACTCTTCCTATGTCTTTGATGGTCACCCTCATGACGACCATTTTTGGTTTTCAAAAGCTTTGAGCCGAAAGGGAGTAAATTTCCTCCAAACAATTCGTCTCTGTCAAAATTATATCTACGGGTTAGATTTGTAGCAATTTGCTAGGCAGATTTTGCTCTGTCTTGATCGATTTTAGACAAAAAAGGGGTAAGAATTTCCGATTTAAATAAAAACTATCTATTTAACTCGTCAAAAACTTGACCGCCTATTTCAGTCAAATACTGTTCTTGAATGATTTTGGATTTTAAGTTCAAAAAAAAAGGGAACATCCATGTCCCCCCCCTCAACATCTCAAATTTAGTCTCGCCCTTAGGTAAGACATCATTTAAACCTTAAACTTTGTTTTCATTTTTTTAAATTATTAAAACATTTCCTTCCAAGACTTACCGGCACGAAACTTTGGCACTGTCTTAGCTTTAATTTCAATTTTTTTACCCGTCGATGGATTGACGCCCATTCTGGCCTCTCTTCTGGCTTGAGTAAAAGTACCAAATCCAACCAAAGAAACATCATCGCCCTCTTTTACTGAAGATTTAATAATCTCAGTCATTGAGGCAATAAATTGATCTGCATCTTTTTTAGTTAGATGGCTTAACGTTTTTTCTTGTAAAATGCTTTCAACTAGTTCTTTACGATTCATTCAAGTCTCCCGTACTTAATTAAAAAAAATACTATATAAAAATGTTTGCTTATTTCCAACAGAAAGACAACTTTTTTCTGATCACAAATTTTCTAAAATATTTTTCCAATGGTAAAGCTCTTCTTCAATTGCCACTCTAAGAATTTCACGCCAACGTTCATTTTTTAAATCATTTTCTTCATGATTGACTAATGATTGTAAAAGTAAAGGCGATAACTGAAGGTACAATTGATCAAGAGATGGGCCTTGAGGCAAAAAATGATATTCATATTGAGCATTAACCGCATTTAAAGCATCTTCTAGTTCAAAAAGATTATCGATCATGCTGCTTAATACATTAATTTCTAGAATTTTTTTTAAATCGATACAATAAGCTGTAATAATATTTTGATCATTCATGGGAACTTCACCTTGGTGCACTTGCCAAAGTCCATGAATTTTATTTTCTATACTATAATTAATATGCGGACGAAAATATTTCGAGGTTTTTGCATTAGGAAGATTCATGTTCTTATACATGATTAAATTATAAATCGACTTTTAAATATTGAAACAATAAAAATCATTTACTCAACTTATGAGAAACCTCTAGTACCGCCATTGGAATTGACTCTTTTTCCCAGGAAAGATTGAGTTCTTGTTTTAATAAATGGTTTTGTTCATTTTCTTCAGCTTCCCAAAGCTGTTCTCGATTTTTAAGGAGAACTTTATTAGTTTGGCAATCACCTCCATTTAACTGTTGAGGCACTAATGGATTAAATGCCAAACAACCATAAGGCTTAATTTCCCTTGGTAATTGACAACCATGTGGAGGTTTTTCATAAAAAGGACAAGTGTAAGTTCGGCGAACTGAAAGTCGTTTATTTAAGGCAATCTTTTTGTCTAACCTAAAATCGGTGATGGACTGTTGAATGCTTTTTAAACATTTCGAAAAAATGGTTGGTTGAGCTAGCAGCCACTGGGCAATTTCCTTGGCTTCTAAGGGAGTTATTTGCATTGAGTTGTGTTGGTAAGTACAGCAAGGTGCTTGGCAAGAATGGCAATCAATTTTTTTTTTATTTAAATGGGACATCTCTTGAAGCAGCAGATCTCTTCGATGGGAATCAGTTTGAGTTTTTTTATCCATAAAATAAAAAGGTCTCGGTAAGATCGAGACCTTTTACGATTTTTATTAAAAAAAAATTTATCTACTTAAATTTTAATTAAAGTTTCAGGGTACCCATTTCTTGAAGTTTGGCAATAATATCGTAAAAATGCGTCGGAGGATAAGCTCCACGCACTGGCACCCCATTGATTAAAAAGCCTGGTGTACCTTGAATATCAAATTTGCCTGCTTCCTCTATATCTTTTTCAATTCTATCGGCAATTTCTTTAGATTTTAAATCTTTTGCCAACTTTGCCATGTCGATATTTAATTTTTTTGCTTCTGCACTTAGAAAACTATCGCCATTTTTTAGCTTTGGTTGATTGTTAAAAATTGCATCATGAAATTTCCAAGCTTTTTCCTCACTTTGAAGAGCAATGGCTTCAAAATAAATCGCAGCTGGTTTTGCTTGCGGATGAAAGCTTAGGGGTAAATGTTTATAAACGAATTTAACCTGTCCTTGATATTTTTCCATAATGGCATTGACCGTTTGGAATCCTCTCGTGCAATAAGGACACTCAAAATCGGAATATTCCACAAGTTCGATCGCTCCATTGGGATTTCCACGAACGATACGACCTGCGATATCAGCTTTTAAGGGATTTTTTAAGGCCTCATCTAACTCTTTTTTCTCTTCTTCTTCACGTTTTTTGGCCATTTCTTTTTGAATTTCATCTTTAGCACCAGTGGCCGCTTCTTGAAGGGCAATCATAATTTTTCCAGGATTCGCTTTTATTGCCTCTACTAAAATTTCTGGGTGATCTTTGAGTAATTTCTCAACATCACCTTTTTTAGGGGCGCAACCAACGACAACTAAAACAGCAAACAAAAACAAAACCTTCGATAATCCACGCATAAGAAATTCCTTTTTGTTAAAAATAGTACATGTTAAATCCATTGATCAATTCATTCAATAGCTATTCTTCGACCTCACTAACTTTTTAACTTTCTTAACTCACTAATCTTATTTTTAGATACCTCTTGAACTTTTTCTGAATGGATTAACTCTTTTTCAACATGATCTAAAAAATTATTGATCATTCGGGTGTCAGGACGAATAAAATGATGACCGATCACATGGACTCGGTTTTGATAATGTCCCTTCATGAAGGCGCGAAAAGTGGCAAAAATACCAAAAGCTGCGGAGGAAACGGAATTATATAAATTAATCGCCAAGGTTATATACAAAGCTAGTAGGATAACAAAGTTAAATGATAAAATTTCTTGCATGGATTTCTGCTGATGTGCCAACAATGAAGCCATGGGGTCGGTTTTTTTGAGCGAGTCAATGCCCAGGCTGACCATTTTATCAAAAACTTCTATTGAAAATGAATAGAGAACGTAGCCTGAAATGACACAGATTATTCCAAAGATGAGAACAAAATGAAGTAGAAAAGCTTTTTCAAAAACAGGTTTACGAATTTTCGCATAGTAAGTAGGTATCATCGGGTCTAAAAATCTTTTTTCTTTTCTCGACCTAGAAATATATTGAAAAAATAATTCACTATACCGAGTCAATGTTTTTAAATCTGCAATTTGATCTGGGACATATTCAGCATCAGGATTGGTCATCGCTTCTTCACAATAGTTGGCAATTTTGTTGATCGGCCTAATTAATAAAGAGGCGATGAAATTCCCAATGAAAAAAAGTGCCACACTAAAAGCAAGCACCCATCCTGTGATCAACCAAGTATCGCTTAAAACATATTGGTAAAAAGCTTCTTTTAAACCTTCATAGTTGGGGTAGCCCATAATTTTAAAATAAAGGTGGTTAAAATCGAGAAAAATCAAAAATATATAAAAATTAAGAATTAAGCCTATAAAAAAAATCCCAACAATTTTTAGACTGGTAAAAAGTCGAAACTTCGATTCATCCGACCGAAAGGCGTTCTTAAATTTTTTAACTGTAAAAATTCGTGAATTTTCATCCCAATCAGACATGGCCCACCTGGATAATGGAAAGATAAATCTTAAAAAGGTCTTCGACATTCATTTTACCGAGATTTAAACAAAAGATGTTAAGAGACTGTAAAATGCCGGTGTTTTTTTTAAGCAATGCCTGAATACTTCGCTCAGACATAAAAACGGACAAGTCGAAAACCTGTCCGCTTTTGAGGGGAGGGGATGAGAGTTGGTATCCAAACCAAGCTCTTTATGGGGTGCTTATTCCATTTAGAAAAAGCACCCTAAGGAATTCGTATTAGTTTATTAAAAATTATAGTTAGGAACAGTGAACAAAAATGGTTGAGAAGGTAAAAAACCAAGTTGTGCATTAAATCCATTAGCAGTGTATTGGATTTGGATACTGGCTCCATCAATCGCTCCAACCGTGCTACCTACATTGGTATCGAGAGTAAAGGTACCCGATAAATTTGAGAAGCTAGAATTGCTTTGAATTCCGGCGACCGCACACCATTGAAATTCAATGCTGTATAAACTAGCAGCCGTTCCGCCGCCAAACTCTCTGATAATCACTAAGTCGTTGTAAGGAAAACTTTGGCCAATAAATACTTTCGTTAAGCTTCCTTGTTGATTATTACCTGCAGAATAACCTCCCGTTAAATTCTTAGCGTTGCCATAGTTTTGAACACTCGTCGTGTGAAAAAATGCTGCCACTCTAGGTGCTCCTTGGGGACAAGGATTTTGCGTAATGACACTATTCACGACATCCTGTGAACTGCCATAGACTGCAGGATTAGAAATACGCGGATCAACATCGAGTTGTTCGATTTTATTTTCAGATCCGGCCCCACAGCCGACTAACAATAACCCTAAAAAACCAAAGCCTAAGATTTTCGAAAATTTTACCATCGTTGTCTTCATAAAATGTCTCCTCTCAAATAAGTCTAAATTTAAGTTTAAATTCCATCATGGGTTAAACTAGTTTTTAAAATGGTTAACCAGCTAGATGCATAGACGATGCCAAATCAAAAGTGACTAGAGAGCGCGTAACCTATGAATAAACTGAGGCAATTTATGTTCGTAAACAACACTAACTGTCTAGTCACTGCGATAATGTCAAAAAATGCGACAGTGAATAAGTGAGTCTCGAATTTTGAGACGAATTGACTCATATAGCGGAGTGTGGAAAGGGAATTTTTGCTAGAGCTCAATCTTGCGATAATGCATTTTGATTTTCGTATGCGGAAAAAAAATAGTTAAATATCATCCTCATCTATTAAATAATTTGGATTGGTTCCGCCTAGTAATTCTTGTGCTTGAACAGAACTTAGACCGAATAATTTTTTGAGAAGAGCGCGATAATAATCGGCCAATTTGCCGCGATTTTGACTATTCCAAAATGCCCCATGATAAATCACTTTACCTAAATGGTTTAAACGACCAGCTCCTCCCCCAATTTGGATGAGAGGTGTAGAAAAGTGACCAGTATTTATTAATCCTTTATTGCCATTATCATGATCAGCAGAGTCACTTAAGGTTGTTCCAAAAACAGTGACGATGTTATCGAGTAAAGTTTTATCGGCGACTGAAACAGCTTGCAGTTTTTGACAAAAAGTTTTGAGATAGTTGACATAGATAAACTGCACCGCTTCGACACTCGCCTTTTCGATACTTGAAGTGGTGGCATGAGAGGCATCATGCCAACCTTTGTTCACCAAATCTTGTCCGGCAAAGCTTCCATGAGTTATTTTTTTGCCATTAAATAAGGTCTTTAAACTTTGATCTGGAAAATCGGGGAAACTCATAAAGCTAATCGCACGAGTCGCCTGACACTGCAGGGCCAGCACCATCAGATCCATCATCTGTTGCATCCACAAATCATAATTGACTGAGTTTTCAATTTCTTGTTTAGTAAAAGGATACAAATTGAGATTAGGCTGCCCACAGACGAGAGTTTGATTACTGGCTTGTGAAGCTAAAGAATTTTCCATATCTGATATCGCAGAAAAATATTGATCTAATTTTTGTTTGTCTTGTGTACCCACCATGGATTTAATCTTGGTGATGGAATTTTTTGTGCCATTCAGAATACTTCCGGTCTGAGCTGGATTGGTATTAGAAGAAAAGATGGCATCAAAAACTTGTTGAGGAGTTGATAAATTAAAATTGGGCGTAGTTTTGTTTTTCCATGAAAGAGAATATTGCAATAAACCATTATTTCCCGAATCTTGCCCACCGTTTTTTAGTTTGGCGGTAAAACCAATATTGAGTGTTTTTAAATGTAAAGGATCGGTATACTTGCCAATGAGTGTATCAATAGAAGGACCTCCACACTCTAGATTACTAGTGCCCTTTTTGGGATTAGTGCATGTGCCAAAAAGCGTAGAAGAAAAATCATGATTGGAACTTGAATCACCGACTATCTGCTGCACCAAAGGTAAGGTCATTAAATGCTTAAAAGGTGCCAAGGCCTGATGAACTTCCGCTAAATTATTATTGGTAAGAACAAATTGGTTGTTAAAATTAGACTGACCTTGAGAAGAAAATAATGAGTAATAGGGATTTAACAAACTTCTCACCATACCCACCGGATAATTCCATAAGACAAATCCCGGAATCGGTTGAGTATTGGCAAAGGAATTTCCATCGAGAAAAAAATCCAACATAGGCAAACTAATAATCGCGCCACCTAAGCCGCGTATAAAAGTTCGCCGATTGAGTTCAACTTTTTTTATCGCCATAAAACTTTTTCCTATCTCTAACTTTTAAGGAGCACTCTTACGTAAAAAATTCTTTGATAACACAATTTTTTTCACCAAATCCTGAAAACTATGTTGGTTATCAACCACCGTCGCCCCCTCTTTGACGAGGCATTGATCAGAGGTCGAATTTTTAGCAAGATCTTTTCCTAAGGCAAATGAATGCAATTTACTACTCAAACAATGGGGAAAACTCATCCCTAAGGGAGCATCGTCTTTTTTCATTAATAGTTGTGCCACCCCTTCGGCTCCTTGAAACGTGTAACCATCAATTTCTGCTTGGGCATCGATCGACATTCCCTGAAAAGGCGCATGCTGATACTGTTCATGATAAACACCCATAGCATCGTAATTTTCCATCGCCCCACCTAGTTCATTCAAAATACTGTGACAGCCAATACAACTACTATCTGCACTTGTTTGCTGATGTAGAATTTCCCTTGGGCCTAGTCCGCCTTGATTAGGTATCGGTTGGTCAAAGGGATTATTAAAATCAGGGATGTTATCTGGTGGATCCATTTCGTAACATCCCATTTTAGTCGCAATAAAGTGTCCACGCGCTACGATCGCCGAAGAAGTGGGTTTTGAAAGTTTTGCTAAGATCGCCGCTTTAGATAAGAGACCACTTTGATAATTCTGAGAAAAAGGATCAACTAAGTAAAGAGAATCAAAAGTTGGCGATTGTAGTGAGGGTGACACTTGATAAATCAATTCTCCTAAATCTTCACTGACAAAACTATAATCAGAGACCAATAACTCTGATAAAGGTCGGTTGTTGATCACAATATATTTTAAATAAGTTTTTATTTCCGCCACCATGTCTTGCAAAAGTGCTTGACCATACTGAGCAAAAATGGGGTATTTTGTTTCATCGAAGTTTTTAGTGAGTACATTCTCATACCCTAACCATGTTCCAAAAAATGATTGAAAAAAACGTTCGGCTTTTGGATCGAGAAGCATCCTGGTAATTTCAGCACTTAAAACACTTGGGGTTAATAAACTATTGTTGCTCGCTTTACTCATCAAAGTAGCATCAGGAATTGAGCTCCATAAAAAATAAGATAACCGTGAAGCAAGTTCGTAAGCATCTAAGGCATAATCACCTTGAGCTTGTGTATTTTCTTTTTCTACCAGAAAGAGAAATCGTGGACTCATCAAAATTGTTTGTAAAGATGCCATTAATGTTTCATCAAATAAATCCTCGCCTATTTTTTTGCCATTAATATCGATCAGGTGGGCATTCAAAATCACAATTTTAGTTTTATCATTCACGTCTGCTGCATTACCTAGTAATTGATTAATGTTGGCGATTTCTAGATCATATTCGCCAGCATTTTTTGCGCCAAGAGGAATAGTAAATGTTTGATGTGAAAAGTTAGGATAGTTAAGTATTTGGTTATAAATAATTTGATTATCGTACTTAATATTTAAAGTGGGTTTTTCCCCTTTTGAGTTATGAAGAACTTCAACTTTAATCACTAAATTTAAACTGCTTTGTTGTTCATTGTTGTATGTAAAAATTATTTTTCCATTATTTCCAAAAAGACTGACGACTCCAGGAATGCCTGATTTGGTAATAAGACTTGCTTGACTGATAAGGTAGTTATAAGTCGTAGGATTGACTGGTACAGGGACTAAACTTAAGGTGTTTCCCGCCACAGGTATTGATTCAAATTCTTGATTCATCATATACTCATCAGCTGTAAACTGATTCACCGGTCTGCGAAAGGCTTTACTTGCCCAACCATTTAAAATTTGTGTTGCACATGTGAGCGCACTGATACCAGCATTACATTGGTCATCGATGATTTGTTTTTTTAAAGCTGAATTTTCAAGTATTTTTTGCGTGAAAATTTCCGTCGCCTGAAGATACTGAGCAACATGACTTTCAGTCATAATCTGAACTTTAGAATTGGTATCAAACTGTCCGGTGATATCATTAATCAGATTCACTTCAGCTAAACTAAAATTTGATCCCAGAATATCGTTGATAGAATTTATATATTCAAAATTAGAAAGTCGTCTCATGGGTGGCGAATCGATAATAGAAGTTTCTGCACAAACGATTGCCTCTTCAATTTTTTGGCCAGTGATAGAAAACTCTTTAGTGGTTACCGTATGGCCGTCATTATACTGAATCAACATAAAACATAGTCCATCTAAATTGACTAAGGATTGAAATTCAAATTGACCTGATTGACTATTGATCGAATATTCGACATTGGGTAAAAATAAATGACATTGAGGAAAACTTCCAGCTACCGATGTAGGTGCGATTTGATATTGTCCAGATCCTTGGCCTTCATCCGTTGCATCGATATTTATTTTTAACACTTCTCCATATTTAATAGTTTGAGCAGCAACATTAAAATCAGCTGGGACATTGTTCACCACATAACTTAGATCAATACTATCAACTCCACCTGCTCCATCAATCGCTCGCAAACGTAGTAAGCAAGCACCAACGTCGGCATTTGTCGGAATTTTATTGGCCGCCAAAATAAATGTTCCATTGCCCGTGGTGGATAGTTTTTGATTTTTGGTAAAAAACGTACAGGTGGTGAGAGGATCAATAGAAATTTCTAATCCAGTATAAGGAATGGCGATTAAATCTGGATCATTCGCTAAAATGTTACATGAACTAATCACAGCATCTTCTTGAAGAGAAATCTGACAATTGTTGCTGGTGATTTTAGGAGCATCGTTAACCGCTGTTACATTGACTGTTAAATTGCCAGAGCTCACTCCACCATTGCCATCATTGACCGAAAGATTAAAAACACAACTGCCATAATAATTTAGTTTAGGTCTAAAACTTAAAACGCCTGTCTGCGCATTCAAGTTATATGTTTGAGCGGCCGCCACACACGAACTAGCGCCTATATTGACGTTATAACTCACTCCACTCTGCCCTTCTTCATCAGAATTTAAATTTGCGATCACAACTTCCACCGCATCTTCTAAAACTGTGGCAGAAGTTGGACTTAATCCAAGAGCAGGAATTTTATTTTTAAAATCAATGCTAAAAACATAAAGTGGAGAAAAGGCATTTTTACTATCTTTTAAATTAAACTCCACTGAACAAATTCCCACTTGCGAATTGGTGACGACAGCAGCAGTTTTTACATTCAACTGAGAAGTGGTTTTAACATATTCCATGATCGGACATTTAGCACCCACCGCTTTAAAATTTTCCACAAAAATTTCATCACTATCAGCGTCGTTTATACTGACTAGACATGAATAGCTTTGCCCTTCATTTCCTATTGGACAATTGATTTGCGCAGTTGGAGATTGATTGTCGTTACTGACAGTCACGCTAAAACTTTGATCCACAGAAGATCCATTACCATCATGGTATCTCACTGCTACATTACAAATTCCAAAAAAAGAATTTTCCACATCAAAATTGATAACACCAGTTTGAGCATTCAGTTGCAAAATGCCTCTGTTCGCACAAGCAATCCCGCCAGGAGTTAAAAACTCATAATATCCAAGGGCAGGATCTTCATCACTCGCTTGTAAATTTTGTATCATGGTCATCGGGGCACTTTGCGGTAAAGTGACATTGGAAGCGGATAAAGTTGGCGGCGTATTAGTAATATTTAATGTGAGATTTTTTACCACTTTAACATTTTGATTATCTTTGACTTCTAGCGCGAGTAAACAAAGGCCGACGTTTTTATTGACGAGGGGTGCAGTCAAAAGCGAAACATTTTTACCACTTAAAGTTACATGCGATTGGAGTAACCAAGAACAAGTGGTCGCAGGCAAGACGGTCACTTGATGATTATCTTCAGTATCTAAATCAGTAAATGATAACTGACATTGAAAAGGCTGATCTTCTAAGGATGCCGCACAAATGGAATTTGACCAAACTGGAGCATCATTCACCGGCGCAAGGTTAACTTGAACTTCCGTCGTCGCTATTCCACCATTTGTATCATCTGCTTGAACGTTAAATTTACAAACACCATTTTTATTAGCGATAGGTGAAAAACTAATCTGACATAGGTTGGCCTGAGCGATACTGACCACACCTAAACCTAAACTCGAACAAGTGTTAGTGGCATTGTTAATGATTGAGCAAACTCCAAGATCAGCTCCTTCATCGGTATGATTAAGATCAATTGATTGAACTCCAACATCTTCATTAAATGTCCATTGATAATTATTTTGAGAAAATACGGGAGCTAGATTTTGCACGGACACATTAAAGCTTGACTGAGCTTGGCCCATTTGACTCGCAACTTCTAAGCTCAACTGACAAGCTTTTTTCACGTCACTATTCTTAGGTTGTCCTAAAAACCTCACTGTCGTCGTGTTAACTTGTTGCCACTGGCCCCACTGACAATTTGGATTTTGTCCTAAAAAACTCACAATATTTTGATCGACTTTAAAATCACAAGAATAATTTGAATCTTCTGTCGCGGTCCCCATACAATTTTGCAGAGAAATTTTTGGAGCAATATTAACTTGCTGCGATTTTATCGCCGACACCCAAGCACTCACTTTTTTCTGATCACAAGGGCTTAAAGCTTTTGCGGGAGGCATTTTTCCACTTTCAATTTGGCCCAAAGATTTTTCCCAAAAAGATATATTTCCCGGCAGAATCGCCACTAAGGGATTAAGATAAGGTTCTATCGAAAGCCCACCAAAAGATTGGGTAGCATTATGGCAAGACAAACACTGACTAAGAAACATAGGTAGTATATGTTGATTAAATTCTTCTTCCGACTGAAAAACAAATTCCTCAGCACACAGGTCTTTGGCCTTACCACTCAATCCAGGATCCACTGGAAACTCTTCAAAACTAAGAGTCTTGGTGCCGTCTTGTTTTTCTCCATCAGTTGGCAAAATCGGAAATTCGCCCACGCAAGCAGTGAGAGTCACTAACCAGAAAACTCTAAACACTACCAGAATGGAGGAAATCAACTGACTCATAAGGGTTAGTTTAAATGATCCATTTTCCATAAAATTAATTCTAAAATCTTCGTGGGCACAAAGTCCTAAGTCATTGAATATAGATACAGGCTGCTATTAATGTGGAAATCTCAAAGAAACAAATAGTCGTCACTGTTCACAAACTCAGTGACCTCCTCCCATTTGCAAGAATTGATACTAATTCGCTGAGTATTTTCAGAACTATGCTGAAGTAAATCCTGCTGTTCGGTTTTGCGCCCGGTTATACCAAACAGACTTTTTTCTACCGATTCATTTTTCATTTTGGTGGCGCATTTCATTATCGACAGATGGTAAGTGAACTGTTTTACACAACAACCTTTTTTGATAAAGAACACAAAGTATGCTTTGTATTTGTTGTTGGCCGAAAGAGGAATGAAGGTTGCTGAGATAACTTTCTCTGCCGTAAACGGCATTTTATAATTTCTCAGTGTCGAATTCTTCATAGGCTCCTCCAATGGCATAATGCCAACAGTTCGAACAAAACCTGCCTCATTAGCAATTTTTAGATATTCCTCCCTTTGAGTTCGATAGTCTTTAACAGAGAATGGCCTTCGACCATAAAAGAAAAAATATGCACCTTGATCAAGGAGATTAATGGTCAGGTAGGAGGCATCGTTTTTAGGATGTTCGGGACATCTAATCACTGTATTTTCTTTGAATAACTAATATGAATGAAATTCGCTGCCATGTACTGGTATATAGCGGCACTGGATGAGATCTCCAGTGCCGCTATATAATTGGACTCCGTCGTATATTTAATGCATGGTAAGCGATGTTAAAGCTATGTAAACAGCATCAGGACAAATCTTGAATAAATATCAACTGATCGTGCTCTTTTTTGTATTCGGGACCGCCAATGCACGTGATCAGGTCGTTCAGTCGATCTATGGCATCGAACAAAATCAGAAATTTTCGTTCCACCTTCCAACTTATTTTATTTTTGGCGCGAACGATCTCAAGCTCCAATACAGTTTTAAATACCGAGTTGCCAAAGCCACTCCATTCTATATTTCGTTCACCGAGTTACTTTTCTGGGACATCTACAAGAAGTCAAAACCATTTAGCGACATTAACTATAGACCTGAAGCTTTTTACCGCTTAATTGATAACAGTAAAAAATCACTTAGTACCTTGGATTAAGGCTACATTCATAATTCTAATGGCAAGGAAGGGAATTCCTCACGCTCGTTTGATCGCATGTTTGTCAGAACAAATTATGTAACTAAGTTTGATCGACACAATTTGGATTTCAACTTTATGATTTATAAAATTTATAACGAGGATGATACAAACAAAGATATCGTAAAACACCTTGGCTTTTGGGAGCTAACGATTCTCTTCTCTGATTTGATTGTGTTTGCTCATTCATCTTTGAGTCTCGAATTTCGAACGTATGCTGGATCTAAAACTTTTGATTTTGATCAAGGTGCAACTGAACTTGGATTGAATTTTACCTTCTGGTCAGATAATTTTAATCCCTCGATTTATTTTCAACGATTTGAAGGTTATTCAGAAAGCTTAATGAATTATGACAAAAGAAAAACAGAGTATCGATTGGGACTTAGCTTGACGTTTTAAATGCACAAAAGATCTACTCGCATCTAAAGACAAATCAAAAACCAAGACTGTTTTGTTCCGTTTATAGTTTGTTATTTGTCTTGGCTTGTTTCCGCTCAATGAAAATAAAGTGGATCCTCACCTCATCCAGTGCCGCTAAAACTTTAACTAGGACATCGAGAGCTAGATCGCGCACCAATCTTACCATTTGCCAGAATCAATAATCGCAAATGGTAAAAAAGTCTAAAAAAGTGAGACAGCTGTCTTGGGATAATTTTTTTTGATATACTGATCAACTGCTGTAACAACCGACTGAGCATACTGATCTTGAAATTCTTTAGAGAGCAATCTTTTAAGCTCTTTTGGATTGGTTAAAAAACCCGCTTCCAATAAAACCGCCGGTCTTTTGGATAAGGCCAAAACATAAAAAAGCCCTGGTTTAACTCCCCGGTCTTTCATCGAAAAACTGGTGGCGATGGATTGATTGAGCTCTTTATGAATCATATGGGATAATTCTTTTGACTGAGGAACGGTATTTTTAATCACTAAGTCAGTGAGGATATGATTAATAACGGCCTCGGTGCCATCGCTGTTTTTATTTTCTACACTCTCCACTTTTTTTACCGCAACATCGTTATGGTTATCTAAATAATAGGTTTCAAAGCCTTTGGACGCATCTCCATTTCCCGCATTTATATGAATGGAAATAAATAAATCGGCCTGAACTTTATCCGCCATTTTGGCCCGCTCTTCTAAAGAAACATGGCGATCTAATGAACGAGTTAAAAAAGTGGGATACTTTTTGGCCAATTGCGATCTTATTTTTCTGGCTATTTCTAAAGTTAAATCTTTTTCCATAATGGTCTTTTCTTTGTTTCCAATCATGGTGGAGGTCTTCGCCCCATGATCATCACCACCGTGTCCAGGATCGATGATAATTGTTTGAGCGAGAGTTATTTTACCTAAGTTTAAACTCGCTGCGATCATCAATGTTAAAAATATTTTTTTCATCTTATTTTTCATCTTATTTTTCTCAATAGAGCTTGGTTATCCTATGCTGAGGAAAATAGTGGGCCAAAATTTCTTGATAGCTCAATCCCTTCTGCGCCATTTCTAAAGCTCCATACTGGCAGAGTCCAACACCATGACCATTGCCATTCCCTCTTATCACAAACCCAGTGCTGGTTTTAGTCAATTGAAAATTATTTGAAGGCATCTCTTTTCTGCCTAAATGTCTCCTCAAAAAAGCTTTTTTCACCACAATTAACTCGTCACCGTTATAAACTCGTAAAAAAGCTTGGGTGGGATTATCAGGAGCTAACATCATCACTCCTTTAAAACTTTGCTCTACTTTTTTGGCAGTGTATTTCAACTCATCGGCCAAATATTTTTGTAACAACTCGCGCATCCCTTGAAAAGATAATTTGGTGGTCCATTCTTTTTGGCCATGAAGATGACAGTATGGACATTCCACGCGGGTATATCCATCCACCGGGTTAGACCAAACTTGATCTGGCCTTCTGGTTCCACCACCACATTTGGAATGAAAAAAAATAGGAGTCACTTCTTCATTACTTTTTTGACCAGTTATTAAAATTTCACCCTTGGTTCCAATGGCAGCTTTCGTTGTAGATTTAGTTTGATCAGAGAAGTTGCCATACACTTGATGTTTTTCAGAGCTTTCAATATCGTAAAATCTTTCTCCTCCAAATTCCTTATTGACCCTTTGATCTTTTTTCATAAAAAATGCATAGGTTCTGGCCGCCACCGCCTGGGCCTTTAACGCTTCTATTGGCCAGTCGTGACGCATTTCTTTATTCAGCAGCGAGCTGATGTAATCTTCCATGGAAATTCGATTGATCACATCACAACTTTGGTGGCCAGGAGTGGCGACGATATCAATATCTCCACGGTACTGATCATTGCCAAAACTTAAAATGCCCGCAGGAGAGGAAATTGAGGCGAGAAGCACCGGGGGGGCTTTTGATTTATCCAGATTGGTTTTTTCATTCGTATTTTGATTAGCACAATTAAATTGCACCGAACGTTTACCATCAAGTGATTTTTTTTTCAGATGGAGTGTCGACTTTAAATCGAGCCCTTTGATACTGACATCCGATAAATTTCTACCAATCAACACGTTCAATTTTGGATCTTGACCATAATAACGAATTTTTGCAATAGAAGAATCTGTTGTTATAGATCCGACCAACAAAACTAAAAAAGTCAAAATTCTTCCGTGATTCATGGGGGGGCTTCCTCGTCCTGTGAAAGCTAGGGTCCACTCCTCATTGTACCGACTTGTCACATCTGATTCAAGGATTACTCACTACGTGTAAACTCTTTATAATCGAAGAATGTGGATTTAATTAATCCAGTATCAATGTTTCTATACTAGAGAAAAATGCTGCAGAATTTTCTGTAGATCATTCCAGGCGGTTCGCTTCATTGCCGCGTTCACTAATAAATAATCGGGATGAAAGACCGGCACGATGATGGTTTTTATCGGTGCAAAAGACTGGGCATTCAAAACTCCCTGAAAAAATTTTCCATGCACGCGCTCTAATCGTTCTTTTTTATTCAACAATGAACTGGTGATGGCCCCTCCAAAAGTCACCACAAAACCCGGATGAAATCTGGCGACATCGTCTTTGACCAGTTGAACTTTTTCGGCTGATAACTCGTCGATCAAATGAATTTTATACTCTGAGGTTAGAAGTTTCATCGCCTGAATCATTTTTAAAAAAAGTTGAAAACTTTCGCTGTTTTCATAATCAGGTGATGAGACGTCGGTTCCTTCAGACACTTTTAAAACAAAAAGAATTTTTGTACTAATTGATGGCCGTGAGTCCACCGAGGATAATCCCAAATCGATGGAGGTCCCCAGATCATTTGATGGATTAACCATCGCTATCTCACCTCCGGGAAATTCCACTATTTTCTCTGCTATCGGCAGAGGTAAAGTGGTCTCTTCCACCCAATTTTTAAGTGAAGATAAAACGTCCTGGGCCAATAACTCTGAAGCATCTATTGTTGTTACCTCAACCGCTGGGGATTTGACTAAACCCAAATCAAAAAGCCAATGAGATCTGGAAAAAACACTATTACCCGAGCTCGCCGGTCGACTTTGCTGAGTCTGAAACTTCCGATTTTTCTCTTTTAAAAGATTTTCGAAAAGATGGTCATAATTCATAATTTAAAATCGCCCATTAAAATTGCCTGGTGGAAATCCCTGCCAACGACTGCCCACTAGTTCATAATTTTTCGCAGAATTTTCTATCGTTCCGATAGGATTATTGCCTTGGTCAACTTGCACTAGCGTTATGGTTTTACCCAAACTTAGAACCGTTGGCCACCTGTAACAGAACACATAAATGAGGAGCACTGCATGTCTAAGGATTTTAAAGAAGTTAAAGACTTCAACGACTCTAGTGAATACAAAATTGAAAGTTTCGAAGAATACTGGGGAACCTTAGAAAACGTGGTAGCAACCATTGCCAATTGTGATATTTGCGGCGCTAAAATGGTCTTTAGTCATCTTCCCGATTATAAAAATCTTTTAGTCCAAGAAACTGCTCGCTGCACCGACTGCGGTGAAGGGCAGAGAAAACGCATTCATATCATCAATTAAAAAAAAGTTTTTTGCCTGTTTTGATTTTAAATCATCACAGGCATTGCTATTCGTTTTTATTTTTATAAGACAAAAGATTTGTTGCCAACGACTCGGGAATTTCAAATTTCACAGCAATTTCTTTTGCCGACCATTGTTTGAGTTCCGCACGATCTCCCGACCAGTTTTTTAAAATTCTTTTTTTAATCACTTCTCCCACTCCTGGAACATCATCCAACCAAGAATATAGAACACGTTTTTTTTCTGCTTTATGATGCAAACCTCGACTAAAGCGATGCGCCTCATCGCGCATCTGCACACACAAACGAAAAAGTGGCATGCACTGAGAGAGAATATAGGGATTGGCGCGACCGGGGATGATTAAACGTTCGTCACTTTTACTGATTTCTTTACTAAATTGGGCACCCTTTAACGTCCGCGCTTTAGCGATCCCCACCACCGGAATTTTCAATTGATAAAATTCTAACACACGCTCAAACACATTCACTTGCGCCACTCCACCATCCACTAAAAAAAGATCGGGTAGATCTTGATGCTCTAAACGACGTTTCAGCACTTCTTCCATCATGGCAAAGTCATTATTGCCTTCAGGCAATTCGCTTAAATGATAATGGCGATAATTTTTTTTATCGGGTTTGCCTTCATGAAAAGTCACTTTGCTGGCAGTCGGTGACTTTCCCTGCCAAAGAGCAATATCGTAACATTCAATGACTTGTGGTCTTTCTTTTAAACTTAACAATTCTTTTAACTTCATCAGGCCCACATAGACACTTTCTTGCTGAGAAAGACGCATACGCTGGACTTCAAAAGCATTCGCTTTGGTCAGTTGAATTAAATCTTTATATTTTACCAGATGCTGATTGATGATAATTTTATTATCTCCCTTTAAATTAAGTGAAAGATTTAATCCTTCATTAAAAGCCTTCAGATCCTCACAAACAAAATCAAACAAAATTTCCTGCGGTAAACTTTCCGCAGTTTTGGTGTAATACTGATGGATAAAACTTAAATAATCATTTTCCACTTGATCAATTTCCACACTTAGAAAATGGAAATTTTTATGGCCCAGCAAAATACCTTCACGGACTAAATAGAGACTAACATCGACTTCTACTTCCCCCAAATGAAAGGCAAAAATATCAAGGTTTTTTTGTTGCCCAAGTTCGGCATTTTTCTGAGTGGTGCTATCGACAAATTGCTCCAGCTTCACAATCGCATCGCGCAGCTGAGCGGCCAGT